>NZ_JBEZXE010000003.1:0-302359 GCF_040637885.1 Kitasatospora sp. NPDC028055
CCGGGGGCCGCCGCACCGGTGTGGTGCGGCGGCCCCCGGCCGTTCCGGAGCGTTGCCGGTCAGGTGCCCGTCGTTCCGGTAGCCGTCGGCCGAGTGCCCGTAGGTCAGTCGGTGCCGGACTCGATCGCCGCGTGGTCCAGCGCGGTGGACTCGGCCTCGTCACCGGTGCCCGCCGCGATCGGCGCTGCGCCGCCCGGGGTGAGCTCGCCGATCAGGCCGGTCCACGGCGCCAGCTGGCCGTGACCCGCGTACTGCTCCAGCTTGCTGCGGGAGTCGGCGATGTCCAGGTTGCGCATGGTCAGCTGGCCGATCCGGTCGTCCGGGACGAAGGCGGCGTCGACGCTGCGCTCCATCGACAGCTTCTCCGGGTGGTAGCTGAAGTTCGGGCCCTGGGTGTCGATCACCGAGTAGTCCTGGCCCCGCCGCAGCCGCAGCGTGACGCTGCCGCTGACGGCCTGGCCGACCCACTTCTGCAGGCTGTCCCGCAGCATCAGCGACTGCGGGTCGAACCAGCGGCCCTCGTACATCAGCCGGCCGAGGCGCCGGCCCTGGGTGTGGTACGTGGCGAGGGTGTCCTCGTTGTGGATCGCGTTCAGGAGGCGCTCGTAGGCGATGTGCAGCAGCGCCATGCCGGGGGCCTCGTAGATGCCGCGGCTCTTGGCCTCGATGATCCGGTTCTCGATCTGGTCCGACATGCCGAGACCGTGCCGGCCGCCGATCAGGTTGGCCTCGTGCACCAGCGCGACGGCGGAGTCGAACTCACGGCCGTTGATCCGGACCGGCCGGCCGAACTCGAACTCGACCGTGACGTCCTCGGTCCGGATCTCGACGGCCGGGTCCCAGAAGGCCACGCCCATGATCGGGGCGACGATCTCCATCGAGGTGTCCAGGTACTCCAGCCGCTTGGCCTCGTGGGTGGCGCCCCAGATGTTGGCGTCGGTGGAGTAGGCCTTCTCGGCGGAGTCCCGGTACGGGAGGTCACGCTCGGCCAGCCACTCGGACATCTCCTTGCGGCCGCCGAGCTGGTCGACGAAGTCCTGGTCCAGCCACGGCTTGTAGATCCGCAGGTTGGGGTTGGCGAGCAGGCCGTAGCGGTAGAACCGCTCGATGTCGTTGCCCTTGTAGGTGGAACCGTCGCCCCAGATCGAGACGCCGTCCTCCTGCATGGCCCGGACCAGCAGGGTGCCGGTCACGGCGCGGCCGAGCGGAGTGGTGTTGAAGTAGGTCTGCCCGGCGGAGCGGATGTGGAAGGCGCCGCAGGCCAGGGCGGCCAGACCCTCCTCGACCAGCGGGGCCCGGCAGTCGATCAGGCGGGCCTGCTCGGCGCCGTAGGCGCGGCCACGGGCCGGGACGTCGGCGAGGTTCGGCTCGTCGTACTGGCCGATGTCGGCCGTGTAGGCGTAGGGGACGGCACCGTGCTCGCGCATCCACGCGACCGCGACGGAGGTGTCCAACCCACCCGAGAATGCGATGCCGATCCGTTCACCGACCGGCAGCTTGCTCAAGACCTTCGACATGCATGCACCCTTGACCCACCCGCGGTGCGGGCTCCTGATTTAGCGACGTGTGAGGGGATTCGGCCTGATTGATCCGATGCCCGCACTCTGGCATAGATTTGCAGAGTACCGCAAGAGCATACGGACGCGTCGACCGGGGCGGCAGCTCCGGAGGGCGACTCCAGGCGGTCGGGGCCGACTACAACTCCCTTGGGCGGAGCGGGGTTTGGCGGGTGCGGCGGGAGGCGCGGGGTCGTGGTGCGGAGGGGAGGAGGACGGGACGGCGCAGGGCCGGACTCCCGGGGGAGTCCGGCCCTGCGCTGGTCCGGGGGAGGCGGGGGTCAGGCCTTGCGGCCCACGCCCGCGTACATCCAGCGGGTCGAGTCCGCGGTCGGCCCGTCCGGGCGCCAGAGCGGGACGAAGTCCACGCCCGGTTCCAGCGCCTCCCAGCCGGTGAGGAAGGCCTCCACCTCGGCCCGGCCCCGGAGCCGGATGCGCGAATCGGTGTCGTCCCAGGTCTTCACGACCTCGGCGGCCCGCTGCGGATTGCCCTCGGCGGTGCTGTGCGAGAGCAGCAGGAAGCTCCCCGGGGCGACGCGGTCGTGGACGGCCTTGACCGCCGCGGCGGCCTGGTCGTCGTCGACGAAGTGCAGGACGGCCATCAGCAGGACGGCGACCGGTTGGGAGAGGTCGATCAGCTCGCGCAGCGCGGGCCGGTCGAGCAGCTCGTCGAGGTCGCGCAGATCGCCGGTGAGCACGGTGGTGGAGTGGTTGCTGGCGAGCAGCGCCCGGCCGTGGGCGAGCACGATCGGGTCGTTGTCGATGTAGACCACCCGGGACTCCGGGGCCAGCTCCTGCGCGACCTCGTGCACATTGCCCTGGGCGGGCAGACCGGAGCCGATGTCGATGAACTGGCGGACACCGGCCTCGACGCAGAGCCGGACGGCGCGGCGCAGGAAGGCGCGGTTCTCCCGGGCGGCCTGCGGGACGTCGGGCGCGGCGGCTATCGCGTGCTCGGCGGCGGCCCGGTCGGGCGGGAAGTTGTCCTTGCCGCCCAGCCAGTAGTCGTAGATCCGGGCCGGGTGGGGCCGGTGGGTCTGGAGCATCACCGGGTCGACGAAGCCCGCCGGATCGGTCACGTCCGCAGGGCTCGTGGCGTTGTCGAACTCGGGCATCGGGTCCCCTCCGTTTGGCCTGATCAACGGTCACCAGAAGCTGGCAGCCAGCCGGTTGATCGGTTCTGCATCGTACCCGGCCCACTGGGAAGGACGATCAGGGGCCCTGGTCCGGTTCACCGGGAGACCGGGCGGAGGTGCGGGCACGGGCAGTGGGGCGGTTGCCGGCCCGGGCGCGGGTGCGGAGCCAAGGGGTGCGGAGCCAGGGGGTGCGGGCGGCGAGGACGCCGAGGGCCAGGGCCACCAGGTGGCCCGCGTCGGCCAGTTGCTGGTCTGCCGCCCAGGCGACGGCCAGTACCAGGGCGAGGAGCGGCAGGCCGTACCGGCGCAGCGCGCGCGGGCCCAGGGCGAGCAAGCAGCCGATGGTGGCGACCAGCCCGTAGCTGATCCCGACGTCCCGCGCGCGGGAGAGCGCCCCCGGGATCCGGGCGGTCAGCATCACCCACATGGCGCCCTCGGTGAGCAGGGTGGCGCCCAGGTGCCCGAAGACGAATACCGCGCCCGCGCGGGCCGGGCCCCAGCGCCACTCGGCCAGGCCCAGGGCGATCGCGACGGCGGCGATGCCGGCCCAGGCCGGGACCCCGTCGACCACCAGGCCGCTGGTGAACATCGTCCACCACTTGCCCACCTCCATGTGGTGGACGTTGCTGCTGTTGTGCCGGATGAACCGGGCCCGCTCGGCGTGGCCCTGGGTGGCGAGCCAGGCGGCGGTGACGGTCAGCAGGACGACGTAGACGGAGGTGAGGCGCAGCCGGAGGGCGGCGGTGCGGGCGGTCGCCGCGAGCGAGGCCCGGCCGCCGGTGGCCGTTCTGTCGGTGGCCGTCGCGCTGGTGGCCGTCCCGACGGTGTGTGTTCTGTCGGTGGCTGTTCTGGGGGCAGACGTCCGGGAGGTGGCGGTGTCGGTCGGCTTCGTCGTTCCGAGGCGGTCCCTCATCGTGCCTGGCGCCCTTTGCGTGCGGTGTCCGGTGTCCGGTGCCCGGCGGCCCCGTGGGCGGCCGGAGAGCCAGCCTACGGCAGTCGGGCGGGGCCGCCCCGTCGACGGTTTCCCGGGCGGAGGCCGGGCGCGGATGGTGTCGGGCCGGTCACCCGAACGGGCCGTCGCGGCGGCGGGCGGCGGCCGGGGCGGGCCAGGGTGAGGAGGGGGCCGTCGAGGAGGAGGGGGCCGTCGAGGAGGCGCCGATGACCGGCAGCACCACCGGCGTGCCGCAGGTGCACCAGGGGCCCTGGTGGGCGCGCGCGGCCCGGGCGGCGTTGCGCTACGTCCGGCGCGCCCCCGGCACCTACATCTGGCTGGCGATCCTGCTGGTCACCACCGAGGTGATCCGGCACGTCGACCCGGTGACCGCCGACCGGATCCTGCAGCGGCGTTCGACCAATCTGCACCACCTCCAGGTTTCACCCGGTCGGGTGCTGCTGACCAGCGCGATGTGGATCGCGGGCGGCGGCTGGCTGAGCTACTTCGCGCTGTACAACCTCTTCCACGTGCCCGCCGAGCGCTGGCTGGGCACGCTGCGCTGGCTGTCGGTGGCGGTGCTGGCGCACGTCGGGGCGACCTACCTCAGCGAGGGGGTGCTCGGCTGGGCGATCCACCGCGGCCTGGCGGCGCCGAAGGCCGTCTACACGCTCGACTACGGCGTGAGCTACGCGCTGGCCGGGGTGGTCGGGGTGCTCAGCTACCTGATCGTGCGGCCCTGGCGGTACCTCTACGTGGTGGGCGTACTCGCCGTGTACGTCTACGGCGTCCACCAGAGCCGGGACTACACCAGCATCGGCCACCTCAGTGCGGCGCTGATCGGACTCGCCTGCTATCCGATCACCCGGGACCGGCCTGGGTCTTTCGATCCGGCCGCCGTGGTGCGGGAGTCGTGGCGGCGGGCGCGGGGGTGGCGGCTGTGTGGGTGGCGGGTGCGCGGGCGGTGAGGGGGGCCGTCGGACCCGAGGCGCTCGGGCAGTCGGGCATCCCGGCAGTCGGGCATCCCGGCATTCGGTGAATGCCAACTGTTCGAAACGGTAAGGGTCTTAACCATCTCTTACCGTTCGGGTCTTCCCCCGGGCGGGTGCACCGGACAGGCTTACCCCCTGTTCAGCCGGGGTCGCGCGACCGCGCGGCCGGCCACAGGGGAGGACCGCACTCGTGCCCATCAGGCAACGCCGTCGGCTGCTGCTCAGCGCCGTCACGCTCACCGCTCTCGGACTGACCACCAGTCAGGCGCTCGCCGCGCCTTCGCCGTCCGCATCGCAGCCCTGGCAGGTGCGCCACCAGGCGGACGTCGGGAAGCAGCACGCGAAGAAGGTCCGGGGCGCCACCACCGCCTCGACCGCCCCCCGCTCGACCGCCGCCCCCGAGGCCGACTCGCCCGGGGACGGCGGAGACGAGGTGGAGAACTCCGCCGAGGGCGTCGCCCAGTACACCGAGGCGCGCACCGCGCCGGGTGTCGTGGCGCCGGGCGCCTACGGCGCGGCCTGGGCGCAGTTGAAGTCGATGCCGCACACCGGCGGCACCTGGGACCACGTCACCGACAAGCCGTACAACTCCGACGACCCGCGCTACCGGGACGTCAACTCCAACTCCAGCGGCGGCGCCGGACTGGTGACCGGCCGGATCACCGGCATCGCGGCCGACAGCGACGGCTACGTGTACGCCGGCGGTGCCAATGGCGGGGTGTTCCGCTCCCGTACCGGCGGCGGCCGGTGGGAGCCGATCGCCGACAAGCTGCCCACGCTCTCCACCGGCACCCTGAACCTCGACGGCGGCGGCCGGCTCTGGTACGCCACCGGCGAGTCCAACACCGGGGCCACCTCGTACGTCGGCACCGGTGTGTACGTGCTGTCCGACCCGCAGCGCGGCACGTTCCAGCCCCGCAACCGGGTGGGCGGGCCGGAGCTGGAGTCGACCATCATCCACGCGCTGCGCTTCGGCGGCGGCAAGGTGTGGGCGGCGACCAGCCGCGGTGTGTGGAGCCACTCGACCTCCGACCTGTCGGGGCCGTGGACGCTGGAGTTCGCGCCCAACCCGGACTACCTGCCGGGCGGTTCGCTGGCCAAGGACCCGAGCGCGCCGTACAAGAACATCGCCAACGACATCGCGATCGACCCCAAGGACCCGTCCAAGGTGGTCCTGGCGGTCGGCTGGCGCGGCGGCGACACCTACAACGGCTTCTACAGCAAGGCGGCGGACGGGAGTTGGCAGCGCGTCGGCGCGCTGGGTGACCTGCCGTCGGACGCCGCGAACGTCGGCAACGTGACCTTCGCGCGGTCGGCGGACGGCTCGCGCTACTACGCGATCGACCAGTCGCCCGATGTCGCCGCGCACAACCCGGACACCGGGCTCAAGGGCATCTACGTCTCCAAGTCCGGTTCGCCGTACGGTCCGTGGACGTTGGTCGCGGACAAGGACAAGCTCAAGGCGTCCGGCTCCGCGCTCCAGGATCCGGGCTACCAGCCCGGCATCCAGGCCTGGTACAACCAGTCGCTCCAGGTCGACCCGGCCAACCCGGACCACGTCTACGCGGGCCTGGAGGAGGTCTTCGAGACCACCGACGGCGGCAACGCGTGGGCGACGGTCGGGCCGTACTGGAACAACGGCTTCCCGTGCTGGAGCATCGACCCGAGCAAGCAGACCGGCGACTGCTCGCCGACCACCCACTCCGACCAGCACGCCGTCGCCTTCGGCAGCTACCAGGGCAAGGTGAACGTCTACGTCGGCAACGACGGCGGCATCTACCGGCGCCCGGGCAAGGGGCAGTTGGACGCCTGGGGCCACGGCAAGGACTGGACGCCGCTCAACGACGGCACCATGGACACCCTCCAGTACTACTCGGTCGGCGTCGGCAAGGACCCGGCGGACAGGTCCGGCAAGGGCGTCATCGTCAGCGGCGGGCTCCAGGACAACGGCGAGTCCGTCCTGCGGGCGCACGACAAGGTGATGGGCTCCAACTTCGGCGGGGACGGCGGCGACACCCTGGTCGACCCGGCCAACGGCTGCAACATCGCCGAGGAGTACGTCTACCTGGACATGTGGGTCACCCAGAACTGCGCGGTGAACGACGGAAGTTGGACGAAGGACCCGAGCAAGGCCACCTCCTACGAGGTCGCCCCGCCGGACAAGGACACCAACGCCGCCCGGTTCATCGCGCCGATGACCGCCGACCCGAGGGACGCCAACACCTGGATCGCCGGCGGCCGGCACGTCTGGGTGCAGCACAAGGGCTACGCGATCCGCAGCGGCAGCGAGTGGACCTCCGCCTACGACCTGGGCGCCGGCCACGTGGCCACCGCCGTCGCCACCGTCAACGGCACGGTGTACGCGGGCTGGTGCGGCCCGTGCAACAACCAGGGGTTCAGCCGCGGCATCGCGGTCGGCAACATCGACGGCACCGGCTGGCACCAGCTGAACCTGCCCGTCGACGGGACCGTCCCGAACCGGTACATCTCCTCCTTCGCGGTGGACGAGAAGGACGCCCGGCACGTGCTGGTGGCCGTCAACGGCTTCTCGCGCACCTGGACGGAGGGCCCCGGCGCGGGCACCGGCCACCTCTTCGAGACCCGTGACGGCGGCGCCACCTGGACCGACGTCTCGGCCAACCTGCCCGACGTCCCGGCGACTTCGGTGAAGCTCCTGCCCGACGGCGGCCTCGCCCTCGGCACCGACCTCGCCGCGTTCTACCGAGCCCCGGGCGAGAGCCGGTTCTCGGTGCTCGGCCGCAACCTGCCGACCACGGCGGTGCAGCAGCTCAAGCCGGGCCCCGACGGCCGGCTCTACGCGGCGACCTTCGGCCGCGGCATCTGGTCGATCGACCCGCGCGAGCTCGGCCGGGACGGAGACGACCAGGGCGGCGACAGCCAGGGTGAGAACGGCCAGGGCGGCAACAACCAGGGCTGATCGTCCTCAGGGCTGACCGTCCGTTCATGCGCCGGTGCCCGGCCCGCTCTCGACGAGCGGGCCGGGCACCGGCGTCCCGGGTGCGGTTGGGGGCGGGGTGCGGTTGGGGCTGGGTCAGCTGCCGACGCGCTGGGACACGCAGAGGATGTTGCCCTCGCTGTCCTTGAACCAAGCGGCGCGCATGCCCTCACCCTCGGCGACGCCGTTGACCGTCTTGAGGCCGGGGAAGTCGTACTCCTCGAAGGTGATGCCGTGCTCACGCAGGGCGGTCATCTCGCCGTCGAGGTCGGCGACCTTGAAACTGGCGAGGGTGTGGGCGGCCTGGCCGCCGCTGGGGGTGTGGTAGATGGTGAACTGCGTCGCGCCGCATTCGCCGGTCAGTTCCTCCTCGTGCTCCTCGACGACCTTGAGGCCGAGGGTGTCGGTGTAGAAGGCCTTGGCGCGGGCGAGATCGGTGGCGGGGATGACTGCTTGCAGCGGTCCGTCTCCAAGCATGGTGGTTCGCCTCCTCTCGGTTACCAGGCTAGGGAGGTACGCGGCCGGGCGCTCGGTGGGCCGGGGAGCGCTGCGGGCCGTGCACGGCCGGTCACGCGGGGGCGCGGACGATCAGCTGCCCCGAGCCCACTCCTGCGGCACCCGTTCCAGCACGCCCGCGCCGAACAGCTCGTACAGCGGCAGCGTCTCCAGGTGGACGTAACCGATGTGGCAGTCGCAGACCGGCAGCGGGCAGGGGCGCGGACGCAGCCGGGCGCGGTAGCTGCCGTCGTAGAGGTTGCCGAGGACCTCCCGGACGAAGTGGCAGCGGCGCACCGTGCCGTCGCCGTCCACGGAGAGCACCGACTCGCCGGTGCGGCAGGGCAGCCCGGCGCTCGGGTGGGCGTGCCGGCTGTAGCCGAAGTGCGGGTCGAGGGCCGTCCACTGCGCGGCCTCGGCGTCGGTGTAGCTGCGGCCCTCGGCCGCGTTGATCCACAGGTACACCTCGGGGGCGAGCGCCGCGCGCAGCCTCCGGGCCTCGGGGAGGTGGTCCGGCTGTCCGACCACGCCCACGCTGTAGCGCACGCCCAGAGCGTCCAGCTCGCGGCACTTGGCGAGGAAGCGGTCGAAGGGCACCTGGCCGGGGTGGTAGGTGACCCACAGGGCGAAAGTGGCGGGGTCGGCCTCGGCCAGCCACCCGGTGCGGCAGCTCAGGTTGGTCTGGATCGCGACCCGGCGCACGTGCGGGAGCCGGCTCAGCTCGACCAGTGCGCGGCGGTACCAGGAGCGGACCAGGCCCTCGCCCCAGGGGGTGAACAGCAGCGACAGGGTGTCACCGGTGCCCGCGCGGGCGGTGGCCCAGGTGGTGAGGCGTTCCAGCGCGGCCCGGTCGGCGCGCAGCTGCTCGGGCGAGTCGCGGCGCTTGGCGAACGGGCAGTAGGGGCAGTCGTAGTCGCAGGAGGCGAGCGGGCCGCGGTAGAGCAGGGTGAGGTCGCGGGCCTGCGCCGCGTCGGCGTCGACGGTTACGGCGGTGTCGACGTCCGCAGGGACGGGGGCGCCGGAGGGCATGCCGAGGAAGGTCATTTCGCCTCGTAGCCCGCCATCAGGGCCCGGACCTCGGGCGAGAACAGCAGCGGCCCGACCGCGTCCGAGTGGGCCAGGCCCTCCGGGGTGAGCCGCAGCCGCTCCGGGTCGGCGGCCAGCCAGCCCCGCTCGGCGAAGTCGGCCAGCTCCGCGGCGAAGTCCTCGGCCGGTGAACTGCCGAAGCGGGCACGGTAGTCGGCCAGCGGCATGCCCTCGGCCTGGAGCAGGGACTGGACGAGGTGGCGGCGGAGCGGCTCCCCGCCGGCCATCCAGTGGCCGACCTCGGCGTGGTGGAAGTCCGAGGTGGAGACGTAGTCGTCGATGATGCCGCGCACCTCGGTGGCGTTCACCGCGTAGTCGAAGGAGTAGTGCAGCCGCGAGGCGCGCGTGAAGCCCGGGAAATGCCTGGTCAGCGACATGATCACGCTTCTGTCGGGCAAGCAACGACCTGACGTCAGTCACGCCCTGCGGCGGGCGTCCTCCAGGCGTGCTGCGTAGAAGGCTCGGTCGCGCGGGTAGCCGTCCAGCTCGGGCAGTGCCTGTTGGAGGATGTCGACGGCGGTGGTCCAGTCCCGGGCGGTGTATGCCGCGTCCCCCAGGTTCAGCTTCGCCCGGACGGGGTCAAGCCAGTAGAGCCACCCGGGCCGCTCCTCCTCGTTCGGCACGCGAAGTGCCAACTCATAGGAAGTCTCGGCAAGTTGACGTGACCGGTCCCGCTCTCCGACTGCCGCGGCTGCCATCGCTGCGGCGTGTGCTGCGATCGAGGCGGCAGCGGGCGAGAGGCCCCCCGGTGCCCGCTGGGCCGCCTCGGCGGTCCTCAGAGCTCGGACGGGATCGCCGTTGTTCAGGGTGTAGTAGGACCGGACCCGAGTGAGCCAGGACGCCATGTCCGCGGAGCCGGCATCCATCGCCCACCCGTGCGCCACGTCCAGCCAGGCCAGTGCGGGACCGCGCTTGCCCTCTTCGGCAGCCACCCAGGAAAGCCAGTGGCCGTGTTCAGCGGCCAGGATCAGCAGGCGGTCAGCCACAGCCCCCGAGGATCCGGGCAATAGTCGTGTGACTGCGTCGAGTTGGGACCGGACGACGGGCCAGAGGTCTCTACCTCCGATGGCGTCCTCGGCCCTGCGGTGCTCGGCGAGAACTCGGGCGATCCAGTCAGCCGAACGGACGTCAATTCGGCCCTTGGTGTGGGCATGTGCGATGCGGTCCGAGAGCTCCGGATCCGGGCTACAGGACTTCGGTGCGTGGGGCTCAGGTAACCCCGTCAGCTCGTTCGGCACTTCCAACCCCTCGGTGATCCGCGCGATGAGATCGGCGCTGGTGACCTTCCGCTTTCCGCTCTCAATCAGAGACACGTGGGACTGCGGCATCCCGATGAGAGAACCGAACTCGAGCTGCGACATACGCGCAGCTCGCCGGTACTCGCGAAAGATGGCTGCCCAGTCGCGAGATGCCCATGCGGCTCGCAAGCGAACGTCAGTCCATGATCCCGCGTCGGCCATGCGAAAGACGATACTGCGCGCACATACGCCCTGCGTATCGCTTCCACTCGATCGTGGCCCGATGCTGACGCTCAGCCGCAGATGAGGTCGGCGGCCGGCGCGCATCCGTCCGGTCGTCTCGGGAACACGCCACGAACTCGGGCGTCATGGATGGAGGATCGCCGTGCCTGACGTACTTGCCACACCGCTCGCACTGGCGGGCGACGCATTCTTCTGGCTCCCTCGCCATCGATCGTCGGTGCCCTTGGCCCGATCGCTGCTACGGAGCTTCCTCGGGAGTATTCCGGGCGGGGGTGCGCTCGCCAGCAGCGGTGAGCTGGTGCTCTCAGAGCTGGTGACCAACGCCGTGGTGCACGCCCGGGTGCCTCCGGGGCGGCGCATCGCGATCCGATTCAAAGCGGTCTGCGACCACCTTCGGGTGGAGGTGCACGACGCGAACAGCGAGAAGCCGGTTGTCCGTCGATCCACGGGGGCGGACGGCTGCTCGGGGCGTGGGTTGTTCCTGGTGGAGGCCTTGTCCGTGGAGTGGGGCTGTGTGCCCCGACCGGAAGGTATCGGGAAGATCATTTGGGCGCTGGTGGGCCCGGAAGGTGGTGCGCGATGAGGTTCGGGAGGCCGCCCGGGGTGGCGGGGACGCGGTGCTTCTACTGCGGTGCGGGGCTGCGGAAGGCGTTGGCCCGGTACATCGTCGTGAACGGTCAGGCGATGGGTGTGCACAGGCGGCACCCGCGTCGCGCGGGGGAGGTGTCGGCGTGACGGCTCTTCCAGTGGTGCCTGGTGCGGGCGCTTGGTCGCGGCCGGCTGACCGCTTTCCGCACCTGGCGTTCAGCCTGGGGCAGTGGCGGGTGGATGAGGCGTACTGGGCCATGGAGGAGATCCAGGACGGTGTGCCGCTGGCGGAGATGGGTCACGCGGAGCTGCTGTCCGCAGCAGAGTGCGCCGTGTCGCACGTGAGGTCTTTGGTGAAGCTGCTGGAGGCGGTGGAGTGCGCGATTCCCATCGACCGGCCGGCGACGCTCGATGGGGTGGTCCAGCCGATCCGCGACTACCTGAGGTGGGCGCTGGACACGGACGTGCCGTTCAGGGGCGATGCGGCGGCGTTCCTCGGCGAGGTGCGGAGGGTGCGCCTGCCCGCGGTGCGGGTGCGGGTGGAACTGGACGTGGTGGAGCGGCGGCTGAACGGCCTGGCGATCAGGCGCCGTGCGCGGAGGAAAGGAAAGTCATGACCGGAACCGAGCACACTGCCCAGTTGCCTGCGCCGTACCTGTTCCCGGTGGCGGTGGAGGTCCGGGGCGTAATGGAGGTGGCGCGGTTCTCGCGATTGTCGGACGCGCTGACGGCGCTGCTCGGCTCGCTGCGGGCGCTGCCACTGGACGCGGAGCAGTGGAAGTATTTCGACGACCTGTTCGGGCCGGGAGAGGCGCCGTCGATCGGACACCGGCTCGCGATGTACGGCCAGATACGGGCGCTCGCGTTCGTCGGGATCACTCCCTACGTGATCAAGCTGTACCCGGCTGATCCTGAGGTGGGCCCGTGATCCGGCACGACCCTCGGACGTGGTGAGGCAGGGTCGTGTGGTGGTGGTCGCTGCGTGGCCAGTTCTCCTGGCCGGTGCGGGCCGTCTCCCCGAGCCGACGTGCGGCCCAGCGCGACGTGAGGGCGTGGTTCGCAGAGTTCCGGTACGCCGACAGCTGCCGGGCGCGGTTGACGCGGCAGATCTGGCGGGAGCGCACCGGAGTTGATGATCCGCTGGCCGGGCTGGCCGAGGCGGAGCTGTTCCGCCGGATCTTCGGCCACGACCCCGACGGGAGCGAGGCTGTGCAGTAGGGCCCCTGGCATGAGCAGGGACAACTGAAGACGTGCCGGACCATTCCCTGACCTTGGCGGCCTCAAGCACGTGCAAGCTGTCATCGCTCTCGCACGCCGACGGGTCGATGTGCTCTGGGCGCTTCTGCGCGACGACCGGCTGTTCATCACCGCCCCGCCGACTGGGCAGGCGGCCTGACAATCCATTGAGACGCAGGTCCTCGGGCATTAGGGTGCCGAAAGCACCTTAGAGGGGGGACCTGAATATGGACGTACCGGGCGATTTCCGCGAGTCGGTCGAGGCAGAGTGGGACTTTCAGGCGCGTGCCGCCGCGCAATGGGACGAACGGTCCCGAAGCTCCACTACGACATGGGTACCCCCGATCATGGAAGCCCTCGTTGACGCAGCTCGGAACAGCGCACTCGCCCATTTTTATCCCTTCACCAGCCACGCCAGGCTGTGTTTCAGCACTGGCGGCCGGCATTGGGTGGGCGACGGCCAGGTACTCCCCGTGTGCATCGCGCTCCTCCCCGGGGGCACCTACTCCGTGGCGCACAAGCACGACCCGGCCCAGGTGCTGCTCGAAACGACCAACGCCGACGAGGCCGTGGCGACGGCTGTGGCGGCGCTCCACGAGCATCTCCAGGCCTAAGGAGCAGCTCGAAGTGCTGCCGAGCTCACGGTCGGCGGCTTGACTCAGTCATTGAGACTCCTCCGGGGAATCGGAGCGAACGACTGTCTACCAGGAGGGTCCGACAGACCGGTGGCCGGGTGGCGGCCCGGGCGCGTTGTCAGACCCTTGCTCTACGTTCGGGTCGTGGCTCCGGAGCGTGACCGTCTCCGGTCGGGCGGAGCCGTGGGTTCCGGCGTCCGTCGGGGTCCGGCCGTACGGCGTGGGAGGGCTGATGTACCGCCAGCTCGGTGAGGGCACCGGCCACGCGCACGCCGTGGTCGGCCCCGGTGAGCTGCGCCGGGAGGCCGGGCCCTTCGGCGAGGCCTGGCTGCACCTGCCGGAGGGCGGCCGGGTGGTGCACGAGGAGCACGCGGCGATACCGCTGCCCAGGGGGTGGTACCGGGTGGTCCGTCAACGCGAGTACGTGCCGGGCGCGGTGCGGGTGGTCGCGGACTGACCTGTGGGGATGGGTGCGGGGGCGAGTGTCGGCGTGGGTGCGGCACCGGGGATGCGAACGGGAACGGACGGCCGGGTGGGGAGCCCGGCCGGGGAACGGAGCAGACGATGACGACGGAGACGGTGATTCGGGCCAACCCGGCGGATCCGGACGCGGACACGGGGGCGGACACGGGCGGGGACGGCGAGGTCGGCGGGGCGGCCGGCGCCGCCGGGGCCACGGCGCGCTGGCGGGCCGCTTCGGCCGCCACCGGGCCGGCCGACCGGGCGGCGGTCGAACGCGCGGTGCGGGCCGCCTACCGGGCGGCCGGGCTGCCCGAACCCGCGGCCGTGCGCTGGTTCGGCTCGCCGCTCGCGGCCGCCGAGGCCGCGCTGGAGCTGCGGGCCGCCGGGGCGGTGAGCGTGCGCGAGGAGGTCCGCACCCGGCCCTGGGAGGAGGCCCGGCGGCGGGCCGTCGAGCGGGTCGGCCCGGCCGGCTGGGCGGCGCACTGGGCGCTCACCGGCGGTGAACTCGGCCCGGTCAGCACGCCGTTGGCCGAGCGGGTGCGCAACGCCGTGCTCGACCGGCTCGCGCCCGAGGCCGACCGCGACCGGGCCTCTGGCAGTGGCCTGGCCTCCGGCAGCGACCGGACCCCCGACGACGACCGGACCCCCAACGGCGAGGCCGCCGCGGCCCGGAGCCGCCGCACCGCCGTCCGCCTCGCCCTGCTGGACGCGGTGCGCGGCCAGCACGACGCACCCTGGTTCGCCGCCCTGGAGGCCGCCGGTGCGGGTGTCGAGGCCGTGGCACCGCTCGCCGAGGTGGGGCGGGGAGCCGGCTGGTGGTGGCCCTACCAGGAGGTGGCGCTGGTCTCCGAGCGGCCCGTCGCCCTGCACCGCGACGAGGCCGGCCGACTCGACCGGGCGGACGGCCCCGCGCTGGAGTACCCGGACGGCTTCGCGCTGCACGCCTGGCGCGGGATGCCCGTCCCCGCCGAGTTCCTGGCGGGCCTCGCCGAGGTGACGGCCGAGCGGATCCGTACCGAGGAGAACGCCGAGCTGCGCCGCGTGCTGCTGGAGCACTACGGCTACGAGCGGTACCTCGCCGACTCGGGCGCGGAGCCCGTCCACCGTGACGAGACGGGCGTGCTGTGGCGGATCGTCCTGCCGGACGACGAACCGGTGGTGATGGTCGAGGTGGTCAACTCCACGCCCGAGCCCGACGGCACCTCCCGCACCTACTGGCTGCGCGTCCCGCCGAGCACCCGGACGGCCCGGGCCGGGGTCGCCTGGACGTTCGGCATACCGGAGACGGCCTACCACCCGCAGCGCGAGACCTGACGCTCCCGCCCGCGCCCGTCAGGCCCACGGGGCCTTGCGCCCGCAGGTCACCGGCCACTCGGCGGCGGGGACGCCGGCGCACCACAGCCCGGGGTCGTCGGAGGACTCCTTCCGCGCGGTCAGGCCGCGGTTGACGTCGGCGCAGGTCGCGACGGGGGAGTACCGCGGGCAGCGGCCGTCGGCGTCCTTGATCGCGTGTGCGCGCCAGGCGTCCAGGCCCATGTCCTGGACCCCCGGGGCGGTGGTCGGCATGTACCGGTTGGCCGACCAGGAGCCGGCCATCGCGGTGAACAGCGCGATCGCGCAGACTCCGGCCGCGGTGATCCGGCGGACCGTCAGGAGGCTCCGGCCGGTGGCCGGGCCGCCGCCGGGCCGGGACAGCGTGCGGCTCCAGGCCGCCGTGTGCCGGACGGCCAGCATCAGTCCGAGCACCGCCAGGACGATCAGGCAGTACATGATGATCCACGTCGTCCGCGGGTAGAGCTGCACGGCCTGGGTGCGCTCCATCCGCGCGGCGAACCAGAACCGGAGCAGCCAGGAGCTGACCAGGACGGTGGCGACGGTCCGCACCAGGACGCCTCCCGAACCGAGGCCGATCGCGAGTGCCGCCGCCGCGAGCAGCAGCAGGGTGAACGCGCTCTGCCCGGCCAGCTCGCCGCTGACCGGCCAGTTGTGGTAGGTCTGCGTGCCGGCCCGGTCGGACGCCCATCCCATCACGTAGGCGGGATCGGCGTAGACCGTGATCATCGCGTAGCGGTCCTTGGTCGTCGCACCGAACCGGACCATCTGGTAGAGCAGCGGCGCGCCGACCACCGCGGCGCTCACCACCGTGACCCCCAGGAAGAGCAGCGTCCGCCGCAGCCGCGCCGCTCCCGCCCGCCAGGGGATCGAGAACCCGACCAGGACGAGCACACCGGGAGCGGCCCAGACGAACCAGCCGGAGTACCAGAGGAACACCACGCCCATCGCGGAGCCGTACGCGACCGCCCGCCGGACGGCGCTGCGGGTCGGCAGCCGGTGCGCCCGGCGCAGGTCGCGCAGGCAGGCGGCCAGCAGCGGCACCATGACCAGCATGGCGCTGTGGCTGTAGGGGCGGATGGGGTCGATGAAGAGCACCGCGGCGGGCACCGCGACGAGCAGGGCCCAGAAGGGCCGGAGCAGCAGCCGCCAAACCAGATAGGCGATCGGGCCGGCGACGGCGGTGCAGAGCAGTTGCAGGTCCTGCATGGCGAACCCGACGCCCGCGACACCACCGTGGAACAGCTTGCCCCACACGGCCAACAGCGCCGGGAAGAGCGGCGGGTAGACCCCGGGCAGGCCCTTGCCGCGGATCATGTCGTCGGCCATGCCCATCACGTTGCCCGGGTCGCCCTCCTGCCCCCCGAGCCCCCACGGGGTTCCGTGCAGCGCCACCGCGATGCCGCCGGCGACCAGGCCGGTGCTCAGCCCCGCGATCACCGCGCACCCGAGGCGGAGCGCCGGACGGTAGCGGTCGGGGCCGGCGCGGTGGGCGACGTACAGCAGCGCCGCGAGGACGGGCACGGCGACCACCGCGGCATGCACTTGGAGACCGGCGAGGCCGCTCACCTGGCCGATGCGGACGAGCGGGTTCACGTCGATGCTGCGGGCCCAGAGCATGAAGCCGACGCCGGTGACCAGGCTGACGACGGCCTCGGCGACCGCCATCGCGTGCCGCAGGCGTAGACGTGCGCCCGCTGTGCCGGTGGACGTGACGGTGCCGGGTTCGCGGTCCGCCCCGGTGATCCCGGCGGCCGGTGGTGCAGCGGTCGGACGAGTGGTCGCATCAGTCATGCAGTTGTGCTTTCTCACTGTGCATCCGCCGCACCCGAATGGGCTCGCCGGACCCGGAGTCCCCCGCTTGACGGTCGCCCTGGGGAACGACCGGCACCCACCCCGGTCACGTGGCATGACCTGGACGGAGCAACCGGGCGGGACCGCGCCCCGGCTCAGGCCCGCAGGCCGTGGCGCTTGGTGTGGGCGAGCGGGCGTTGGCGAGGACGTCCACCAACGCCCGGACCGCGACGGGGTGTTCGGCGAGGAAGTCGAGGTTCGCCTCGATGTAGGCGGCCAGCATCGCGGCCGGTTCGTGCTGGGCGCGGATCCGCGGCTGCATGGCGGCCCGGGCCTGTTCCTGGACGGTGTCGACCAGGGTCTGGAGGAGGTCCTCCCTGTCGTCGAAGTGGTACGAGATCAGCCCGCCGCCTCCGGTGGGGGAGGCGGCGGGGTGGTGTGGCGGAGGAAACCGGGAGGTCAGGGCGCCCGGGCGAGCAGGACGGGCTGGAAGAAGCCGGTGTCGGCGGGGTGGCGCCAGTCGGTGGCGGTGAGGCCCGCCTCGGTGGCGAAGGTGCTCAACTGGGCCTGGGTGAGGGCCCAGTAGCTGGACCGGCGGACCGTGGTGCGCCACTGTCCGGTGTCGTCCGGTAGGAGTCGGAAGAGCTCCAGGTCGTAGCGTTCGCCGTCCTCGCGCCAGTGCCAGAGCTGGAAGAGCACCGAGCGCCGGCCGTCCGGTTCGGCGGTCTGCGGCAGGGTGGCGGCGGGACGGTCCCGGCGCAGCTCGTCGTACGGGCGGGTGGAGAGCAGGAGCAGCCCGCCCGGGCGCAGCACCCGGCGCATCTCGGCCAGCGCGGCGCGGACGTCCTCGGCCGCGAGCAGGTGGGGGAGCGCGTTGTCGGCGCACACCACGACGTCGAACCGGCCGTCCGGGAAGGGGAGTTCGCGCATGTCGGCGGCCGCTGCGGGCAGTCGGAGCCCGCGTGCGGCGGCCTCAGTGGCGGCCCGGGCGGCGGCGACCGGGCTGAGGTCGGTACCGGTCACCTGGTGGCCCAGCGCGGCCAGTCCGATCGCCTGGGTGCCGATGCCGCAGGCGCAGTCGAGCACCTCGGCCGGGCCCTCGCCCAGGTGCTCCCGGACGAGGGCGTCCAGGGCCGCGCCCTGGCGGGTGAGCGCGGCGTTCCAGTCGGCGTAGAGCAGGTGGTAGTCCTCGGCGAAGTCGTCGTAGAAGCGGCCGAGCTCGGACTGCGGTGTGCTGGTCATGGCGTCGAGGTCTCCCCGCGTGGTGGTCGGCAGGAGGACCAGCGGGCGGCTCGCCGTCCTGGCCGTCCTGGCCGTCCGTCCTGACCGTCCTGGCCGGCCGTCATGGCCGCTATCCTCGCGCAGACGTATCGACCGGGGGTAGCGGCTTTCGAGGCCGCGGTTCCGGAACCGGAGGAAGGGGCGGACCGTGGAACGGATACCGGACGAGGACCCGCTGGACGGGATCCGTCCGCTGCTGGAGGCGGGGGAGGCGGTTCTCGGCTACGAGCCGGACGGGAGTTGGCCCGGCGCTGGGCCGACGCCCGGGTTCGCCGACCGCTGCTGGGTGCTGCACACCTTGCGGGTGGACGGGCGGCCGGTGCGCTGGGCCGAGGCGCTGGCGGGCGCCGGGCGGCGCCTCGCCGACTGGCCCTTCACGCTGTCGCACCTGGTGTTCGACCGGCGCGTCGTGCTCCCGGGCGAGGTCGACCACCCGCTGATCGGGGTGCCGGACCGCGACTGCCTCGCGCGGCTGGTGGAGGTGCTGGCCCGGCACAGCGCCGACGGGCCGGCGACCGACTGCCGCCTCGCCTCGGCCGCGATCGAGGACCTGCTTCGACCGGTGACGGCCCACCGAGGCCGGCTGGACGAGGTGCTCGCCCACTACGACGCCCGGCCGGAGTACGCCCAGTTCCCCGCGCACTGGTGGCCCGCGGACCGCTCCTGGTTCGTCCTCACCAACTGGGACCTCAGCGCCACCGAGGTCTTCGGCCCGCCCGCCCTGATCGCCGACCTGCTCGCCGACACCGGGCTGGAGGCCGTCCGCCACCCGAGCATCGCGGCGATTCCGGACGGCCCGGTCCGGTGGCCGGAGTGATCGAGCTGCCGGCAGGGTCCTGGTGGGACTGGGACGTGTACTCCTGGCGCCCGGGGGAACTGCGTCTGGCCGCCGGGCACGACCTCGGCTACCACCACGGCCTGGAGCTGGTCCTCACCGACCCGCTGTACGTCCGCTGCCCGCAGGCCTTCCAGGATCCGGTGTTCCGCGAGCCGAGCGTCGAGGAGCGACGGCTGGTCGAGCGGCAGTGCGGGGAGCAGCCGGAGGTGCTGCTCGCGTTCGAGGCGGACGGCGGCGGGGCGGAGCCGGTGTCCGGGCTGATCGCCGCCGGAGGCCTGGAGGTGCGGGTGGGGTGGGTGCTCCGGTACCCGGCCGGTTCCGAATCCACTGGCAGCGCGGCGCCGGCGCCGCGATGATGCCACGCATGCGCACCTTCGAAGAGCTGATCGCCGAGGCCGGGTCCGTCCCCGTGGACGGTTGGGACTTCTCCTGGCTGGACGGCCGGGCGACCGAGGAGCGCCCCTCCTGGGGCTACCAGCGGCTGCTGGCCGGGCGGTTGGCGTCGGCGTCGGCGGCCCTGGACATCCAGACCGGCGGCGGGGAGGTGCTGGCCGGCGCCCTGCGTCAGGGCGGCCGCCCGCCCGTCCTGGCGGCCACCGAGTCCTGGCCGCCCAACCTGGCCAAGGCGACCCGGCTGCTGCACCCGCTGGGCGCGGTGGTGGTCGCCGACCCGGACGAGCCGCCGCTGCCGTTCGCGGACGAGGCCTTCGACCTGGTCAGCAGCCGGCACCCGGTGAAGGCCTGGTGGTCGGAGATCGCCCGGGTGCTGCGGCCCGGCGGCGCGTACTTCGCCCAGCACGTCGGCCCGGCCTCGGTCTTCGAGCTGGTCGAGTACTTCCTCGGGCCGCAGCCCGAGGCGCGCGAGGGCCGCCGCCCCGAGGCGGAGAGCGCCGAGGCCCGGGCGGCCGGGCTGGAGGTGGTGGACCTGCGTTCGGAGCGGCTGCGGATGGAGTTCCGCGACATCGGCGCGGTGGTCTACTTCCTGCGGAAGGTGATCTGGATGGTTCCGGGCTTCACCGTGGAGGGCCACCTCGACCGGCTGCGCGAGCTGGACGCCCGGATCCGGGCCGAGGGGCCGTTCGTCGCCCATTCGGCGCGCTTCCTGATCGAGGCGCGCAAGCCGTAGCGGCCCACCGGGGGGACGGCGGACCGCTACGGGCGAGGGCGGTGGCGAGGGCTCACTCCAGGCCGGTGGCTCAGGCCTGGGTGACCAGGTCCAGGTACTCGTCGTGCCACAGGTCCTCGTCGCCGTCCGGCAGCAGCAGCACCCGGTCCGGCCGGAGCGCCTCGATGGCACCGGGGTCGTGGGTGACCATCACGATCGCACCCGGGTAGGTGCCGACCGCGGCCAGCACCTCGGCCCGGGAGGCCGGATCGAGGTTGTTGGTCGGCTCGTCCAGCAGCAGCACGTTGGCGCCGGAGTGGACCAGGGCCGCCAGCGCCAGCCTGGTCTTCTCGCCGCCGGAGAGCACGCCGGCCGGCTTGTCGGCGTCGTCCCCGCGGAACAGGAACGCGCCGAGGACGGTCCGCAGTTCGCCGTCGGTCAGGTCGGGCGCGGCGGCGGCCAGGTTGTCGCGCACGCTGAGCGCCGGGTCCAGGGTGTCGTGCTCCTGGGCGAAGTAGCCGAGCCGCAGGCCGGTGCCGGCCACGACCCGGCCGGAGTCCGGGCGTTCCTGCCCGGCCAGGACGCGCAGCAGGGTGGTCTTGCCGGCGCCGTTGAGGCCGAGCACGACCATCCGGCTGCCCCGGTCCACGGCGAGGTCCAGGCCGCTCAGCACCGTCCGGCCGCCGTAGGCCTTGGCGAGGCTGACCGCGCCGAGCGGGGTCCGGCCGCAGGGCGCGGGCTCGGGCAGCCGGATGCGCGCGGTGCGCTCGGCCTGCCGTACGGGTTCCAGCTCGGCGAGCATCCGGTCGGCGCGCCGGGCCATGCTGCGGGCGCTGGTCGCGGTGGCGACGTTGGAGCGCATCCGGTCGGCCTGGGCGTGCAGGGCGGCGGCCTTGCGCTCGGCGTTGGCCCGCTCCCAGGTGCGGCGGCGCTCGTCGGCCGCGCGCTGGGCCAGGTAGGCCCGCCAGCCGGTGTTGTGGACGTCGAGCGCGGCGCGCTGCGGGTCCAGGTGGAAGACCCGGTTGACGGTCTCCGCCAGCAGGTCGAGGTCGTGGCTGATCAGCACCAGCCCGCCCCGGTGGGCGGCGAGGAAGCCGCGCAGCCAGCCGACCGAGTCGGCGTCCAGGTGGTTGGTGGGCTCGTCCAGCAGCAGGGTGCCGTGGTCGGCGAACAGGATGCGGGCCAGCTCGACCCGGCGGCGCTGGCCGCCGGAGAGGGTGCCGACGGGGGCGTCCAGCACCCGGGCGGGCAGCCCGAGCCCGGCCGCGACCCGGGCGGCCTCGGCCTCGGCCGGGTAGCCGCCGCGGGACTGGAACGCGGCGTCGGCGCGCGCGTAGGCGTCCATCGCCCGGCGTTCCTCGGCGGCGGAGCCGGCCCGGGCCATGGCCCGTTCGGCGTCGCGCAGCGCGCGGACGGCGGTGTCCAGGCCGCGGGCGGACAGGATGCGGTCGGTGACGGTGACGGCCGGGTCGGCGGCACGGGAGTCCTGCGCGAGGTAGCCGACCGGTCCGGTGCGGGTGACCGTACCGGCGGCGGGGGGCAGTTGGCCGGCGAGGGTGGAGAGCAGGGTGGTCTTGCCGGCGCCGTTGCGGCCGACCAGGCCGATCCGGTCGCCGGGGGCGATGTGCAGGGTGACGTCGGACAACAGCAGACGGGCGCCGACGCGCACGTCGACACCACGGGTGGTGATCATGGGATAACGCTCCGAAACAGCTGACGGGCACACGGGTGGCGTGGAGGCGGGTCCGTCAGCTAGGAGATTCGGGGCGTAGACATGTCGGCCAGGCTAGCGGGCGGCCGGAACGGACGCACCCGAATTAACGGGTGCATCCGGACCGGACCGGATCGGACCGCTCGGCGAGGCGGGCCGGGCCGGACCGGACCGTTCGGTGAGGACGGCCGGGGCGGCCGCACCGCTCGGCGAGACGGCCGTCAGCCGCGCAGCACGGCGGCCACCACCGCCGGGTGGAACAGCCGGGTCGGCGGCGCGACCAGCGACAGCACCTCGTGGAAGGCCGCCGTGATCGCGGGGTTGTGGGTGGCGCCCCGGAGTACCTTGTCCAGGTAACGGTGCTGGAGCCTGATCAGCGCGCCCGAGGGCCCGCCCGTGGTGGCGGCGAAGCGGACGTCCTCGGCGCTGGACATCATCCACGCGGTCTTGGACACCGCCGCGATCTCCCGGCGCGCGTCACGGGCCGTGGCCGGCCCGACGCCGCCGTGCCGGGCGGCCGTGCGGCGCAGCACCTGGGCGCAGAACAGCGACACGGTGATGCCCTGCCCGTACACCGGGTTGAAGGTGCTCGCGGCGTCGCCGACCGCCACCAGGCCGTCCGGGGCGCCGTGTTCGTAGTGCCGCCGCACGCCCGGGCCGGGCAGGAAGCCGCGCACCTCGCCCGCCGGTTCGGCGCCCCGCAGCATGTCCGCGAGGGCCGGGTCGCGCAGCCGGGACAGGTGCTCGGTGAAGCCCTCGGTGCCGGGTGCGGGTTCGGCGCCGCGCATCCCGGCCAGGCTGACGATCCAGCGGTCGCCCTCGACCGGCAGCAGGACGCCCATCCGGGGCTTGTCCGGGGCCTTGGTCTGGAGGTAGACCGCCTGGTGGCCGAGGTCGACGCCGGGCGGGCGGTGGAACAGCCGGGAGGCGTACGCGACGCCCGCGTCCACCCGCTCCTCGGGCACCGGGCGGCCCAGTTCGCCGAGCCACTTCGGCACCGAGGTCGAGCGGCCGGCCGCGTCGATCACCAACTCGGCCGGGATCTCCCGGACTTCGCCGCGCTCCTGGCCGCGCTCGCGGACCTTCACCCCGGTCACCCGCTGCGCCGAGCCGAGCAGGCCGACCACGTCGGTGCCCTCCAGGAACTCGATCGACGGCTCGGTGCGGACCCGGTCCAGCACCACCTTGTCCAGCACCGGCCGGGTGCAGGAGAGGAAGGCCAGCTGGGCCGGGTAGTCGGCCATCCAGCCGGCGGAGCTGAGCCACCGGAGGTCGCCCGAGGTGGAGACCCGGTGCGCGCCCGCGTCGGTCAACTCCTGCTTGATGCCGGGCATCAGCTCCTCCAGCGCGCGGTGGCCCGCCTCCAGCACCAGGTGCGCGTGCCGGCCCTGCGGCACCCCGGCCCGGAACGCCGGCTCGTCCGGGTACCGGTCCCGCTCCACCACGACGATCCGCTCGGCGCGGCCCCGCAGCGCCCAGGCCGCCACCACGCCGGCCAGCCCGCCGCCGATCACCACCGCCGTGCCCCGCGCGGGGGCCGTCTCCAAAGAATTCATGCGACGTAGCGTAGTGGCGGCGGCGTCGGAGCGTAATCGGTCCAGTTGGACGAACGGGCGGACGGCGCAAGTCCGTTGACGTCGGGTCGGGACGGTCCAGGAGCCGCCGGGGGATCCGGTCGGAACGGTGGCGGTGAGGGGCGGTGGAGCGGATCGGTCGGGCGGGTACTGAACGGGTACTAAAATCGGGCGGGTTGCGTCAGCGTCCTGGTCCTCCGGGGCGCGCGGATTCGAGGAGGTGAGAGCCGTGGAGTGCAGTAGTACGGGTCGAAGTCGGCCCCGCCCCCGGTTGTCCCGCAGGATTCGCGGCCCCCGGCACTCCTCCTCCCGTACGGCTCCCGAGCAGGGCTGACCCCGCCACCGGCGGGGCGTTGCTGCCGGTGGCGCCGTGCGCGTGGCGGCGGGCCGGGCGCCCCCGGCCCGCCGTGCCGAGCGCGGCGGTGGCCGGGCACCCACCGTGGAGGTTCCCCGCCATGTCCGACTGGCGTGTGCGCGCCGTGCGCGTGAGCAAGCGTCCGTTCTCCCGTCCGACGGCCGAGCGGCGGCCCGTCGATCCCCGCTCCGCGCCCGAGCACTCGATGGACCCGCGCCCGGACCAGCCGGTCGAGCCGGTGGCCCTGGAACGTTCCGTGGTGGACGCGGCGGTCTACCGCGACGGCCGCCGCACCGACGCGCCCGCCGACCTCGCCGAGATCTACCGCGAACTGCCGGACCGGCCCGGCACGATGGCCTGGATCGGGCTGTTCCGCCCGGCGGAGGCGCAGCTGCTGGAGGCCGCGGACCGGTTCAACCTGCACGAACTGGCAGTCGAGGACGCCATCGTGGCCCACCAGCGGCCGAAGCTGGAGCGCTACGGCGACACCCTGTTCGTGGTGCTGCGCGCCGCCCGCTACCTGGACGAGGCGGAGGAGGTGGACTTCGGCGAGATCCACCTGTTCGTCGGCCCCGAGTTCGTCATCACCGTGCGCCACTCGCAGGCCCCGGACCTCTCCGCGGTCCGCCGCCGCCTGGAGGACGACCCGGAGCTGCTGGCGCTCGGCCCGGAGGCGGTGCTGTACGGGGTGCTGGACGCCGTGGTGGACGGCTACGCGCCGGTGATCGCCGGGCTCCAGCACGACATCGACGAGATCGAGACCGAGGTGTTCGGCGGGGACCCGCACGTCTCCCGCCGGATCTACGAGCTGTCCCGCGAGGTGATCGAGCTCCAGCGGGCCACCCGGCCGCTGCTGGAGATCATGCGGAGCCTGGAGGCGGGCTTCGGCAAGTACGGCACCGACGAGGAACTCCAGCGCCGCCTGCGGGACGTCGCGGACCACGCCACCTACGCGGCCGAGCGGGTGGACGGCTTCCGGCAGATGCTGCAGAACATCCTGACGGTGAACGCGACGCTGGTCTCGCAGCGGCAGAACGAGGAGATGAAGCAGCTCGCCGAGGCCGGGCACGCGCAGAACGACGAGATCAAGAAGATCTCCTCCTGGGCGGCCATCCTGTTCGCGCCGACCCTGATCGGCACGGTCTACGGGATGAACTTCGAGATCATGCCGGAGCTCAAGTGGGCCTTCGGCTATCCGTTCGCGATCGGGTTGATGGCGCTGGTCTGCACCGGGCTGTACCTGGTGTTCAAGCGCCGAGACTGGCTCTGACGGCCCCCGGCGGGCCGTCCGGGTGCCACCGACGACCCCCGCGCTAAGGAAGCGTCAAGATCCCCCTCCGCCGGTGTCAAGGAGCCGTCAGGGAGCGTCTCATCGCTGGTGGCGCGGCACTAGCGTCGCGCGGCGGAGAGAAACGGTTCTGTGCGCGGTTCCCACCGGGAGGTTCGGTTCCCACCGGGAGCCTCCGGAGGACCGTGCCACGGGGGAAAGGGACGTGTGGTCATGACCACCTCGACTGCAGGC
The DNA here is from genome assembly GCF_040637885.1 of Kitasatospora sp. NPDC028055. Classification (NCBI taxonomy): domain Bacteria; kingdom Bacillati; phylum Actinomycetota; class Actinomycetes; order Kitasatosporales; family Streptomycetaceae; genus Kitasatospora; species Kitasatospora sp. NPDC028055. The sequence continues at coordinate 25,067 of NZ_JBEZXE010000003.1, forward strand.
AGAGCGGCCACCTCGGAGGAGGCGGCCGCCGGAGGGGACGACGGCCCGGAACCGGCCGGGAGCGGGGAGCCCGCCGGAGCGCGGGTGCCGTCCGGACCGCTGGCCCGGCTCGGGCAGGGCCTGCGGACGGTCGGCAGCCGCTCCTACTGGACCACCCCGCGCCTGGTGCGCGGGCTCACCGCACTGAGCCTGGCCGCCCTGATCGGCCTCGGCGCCACCGCCACCGCCGTGCTCGGCGGCGCCCGGGACGGCACCGACACCATCGGCCACCGGGCGGCCCCGCAGGCCACCCGGGCCGCCGACCTCTACTTCGCGCTCAGCGACATGGACGCCCAGGCCGCCAACCTGCTGCTGGTCGGCGACGACCAGGACTACGCCGCGCTGCGCAAGCAGACCCTGGACACCTACGAGCTGCGCCGCAACCAGGCCGACGACGACCTCCAGCAGGCCGCCCAGGCCGCCGCCGACGACCCGGCCGGGCAGCGCGCCGTCCAGCTGGTACTCGGCCGGCTCGGCAGCTACGAGGCCCTGGTGGCCCGCTCCCAGCTGCTGGAGGAGCAGGCCAAGGCCCCGGCCGGCAAGCCCTCGCCCGCCGCCCTGGACGCCTACCGGCAGGCCTCCGACCTGCTGCGCAGCCAGCTGCTGCCCGCCGCCGACCAGGTCACCGCCGCCAACGAGGCGACCGTCGACCGCGTCTACGGCCAGCAGCGCGCCGACCTGGGCACCGGCTGGTGGTGGCTGTTCGCCGTCGGACTGCTCGCCCTCGCCGCGCTGTTCGGGCTCCAGCGCGCGCTGTTCGTGCGCTACCACCGGGTGTTCAACCCCGCGCTGGCCGGCGTCACCCTGCTGACCGGCGCGGTGCTGGTGACCGGCCTGGCCCTGGTGGGCCGCACCTCGGACCACCTGGCGACGGCCAAGAGCGACGCCTACGACTCGGTGATCGCGCTCAGCCGGTCCCGCGCCGTCGCGTACGACATGAACGCCGACGAGAGCCGCTACCTGATCGACCCGAGCCGGGCGGCCGTGTGGGAGCAGGCCTACCTGGAGCAGAGCCAGGCGATCGTCCACTTCGACGGGGCGACCATGGACAGTTACGGCACCCGGCTGCAGACCGCCGTCGAACGGCACCACCAGGACCGCTCGACCGTCCCCTTCGGCGGGTACCTGGGCGACGAGCTGCACAACATCACCTTCCCCGGCGAGCAGGCGGCCGCGGAGCGGGTGTTGAGCGCCTTCCAGGAGTACCAGGCCATCGACCACCGGATGCGCGTGCTGCGCGGCGCGGGGCAGCTCAAGGACGCGATCACCCTCAACACCGGCCTCGCCGAGGGGCAGTCCAACTACCAGTTCGGGCAGTTGAGCACGGCCCTGGAGGACACCATCGACGTCAACCAGAAGGCGATGGACTCGGCCGTCGCGGCGACCGACGGCGACCTCGACGGCACCACGGCGGCCCTGGGCGGGGTCGTCCTGGCGGCGGCGGTGGCGCTCACCGCGGTGGGGGTGCGGCCCCGGCTGCGCGAGTACCGGTAGTGCGCGGCCCGTTGACGGGGCGACCGTATGACGGGACGGCCGGATGACGGCACGGCCGCATGACGGGACGGCTGTCTGACGGCACGGCCGGATGACGGGATGACTGGAAGGCCGTGATCCGGGAAGCCGGAGGACGGGGCCCGGTGGCGATCGGCGGACCGCCACCGGGCCCTGCCGGCAGGCGGGGTGGCCGTCACCGGTGTGCCGGATTGACAAGCACCCTTGCCGTCCCGGCGAATAGCAGGCATGGCCGACGAAGAGTTCGAGAACGTCCTCACCACGGTGGGTCCGCGGCTGCGGGCGCTGCGCCGGGAGCGCGGCACCACGCTCGCCAAGCTGGCCGCGGCGACCGGGATCTCGCTCAGCACGCTGTCCCGCCTGGAGTCCGGGCAGCGCAAGCCGACCCTGGAGCTGCTGCTGCCGCTGGCCCGGGAGTACCGGGTGCCGCTGGACGAACTGGTCGGCGCCCCGGCCACCGGAGACCCGCGGATCCACCCGCGCCCGGTGACCAGGAACGGGCAGACCGTCATCCCGCTCACCCGCCACCTCGGTGGTCTGCACGCGTACAAGCACATCGTGCCACCGGGCCGGAACGCCGGGCCGGAGCTGGAGTTGAAGGTCCACGAGGGCTACGAGTGGCTGTACGTGCTGTCCGGGCGGCTGCGGCTGGTGCTCGGCCCGCACGACCTGGAGCTGACCGCCGGTGAGGCCGCCGAGTTCGACACCCGGACCCCGCACGGCTTCGGCAACGCCGGCCCGCAGCCGGTGGAGTTCCTCAGCCTGTTCGGCCCGCAGGGCGAACGGATCCACATCAGGGCGCGCCCGGGAACCTCAGTTCGGTAGGTTCGTTCCCTGACAGGGGGTCTCCGCTTCGGGCTCCCCCCAGGCCGTCGGGAGGGGCCGAATACATGAGTGTGCAGCAGAGCACGGAGTCCGGCGAGAGCGGCGGAACCGAGCAGAGGCCGGGGACCGCGCCGGCGGGGCCGGACACCAGGTCGGAAAGCGGCCCGGGTGCTGGCCCTGGCACCGGCTCGGGCACTGGTTCCGGAGCCGGGACGGAGGAGCCGTCGGAGCCGGAAGCCGGGCGGGCCGCCGGACCGGAGGAGCCCGCCGGGAACGGTGCGAAGCCCGCGCGCAAGAAGCGCCCGTTCTGGCAGGAGCTGCCGATCCTGCTGGTGATCGCCCTGCTGCTCTCGCTCGGCATCAAGACCTTCTTCGTACAGGCCTTCTCGATCCCCTCCGGTTCGATGGAGAACACCCTGCAGATCGGCGACCGGGTGCTGGTCGACAAGCTCACCCCGTGGTTCGGCGCCGAGCCGGAGCGCGGCGAGGTGGTGGTCTTCCGCGACCCGGGCGGCTGGCTGGAGGACACCCCCACGACGAGCTCCGGCGGCTTCACCAGCACCGTTCAGAAGGCGCTGAGCACCGTCGGCCTGATGCCCTCCGCGGACGAGAAGGACCTGATCAAGCGGGTCATCGCGGTCGGCGGCGACACGGTGGAGTGCAACGCGGGCAGTCCGGTGAAGGTGAACGGCGTCGCGCTGGACGAGCCGTACGTGTTCCCCGGGGCGACGCCCTGCGACAACGACCCGGTCGGCACCGTCACCGTGCCCAAGGGCAAGCTCTGGGTGATGGGCGACCACCGGAACAACTCCCGGGACTCCCGTCCGCACCAGAACCTCACCGGGGACGGCTTCGTGCCGGTGGACAACGTGGTCGGCCGGGCCTTCGTGGTGGCGTGGCCGATCTCCGACTGGTCGACCCTGCCCGTCCCGGACACCTTCGACAAGGTGCCCTCCCGGGCCGCGGGCGGCCCGGCGGAGGCGCCCCCGGCGCCGGCGGCGCTCGCCCTCGCGGGCGTGGTGCCGATCGCGCTGTGGCGGCGCCGGCGGGCGCGGCGCACCGGGCGCTGAGCGGGACCGCTTCGCCGGAACTCCACCCGCCGTGTTCTACGCGGCTGTAGAGTTCCGGCGACGGGCCGCGGCGACGGGCGCGGTCGCACCGGTCGGAGCGGAGGCGGAGCCGTGGTGGAGGGTTCGAACGGGCCCGCGGTGTCCGCGATGTCGCCCGCCGTGTCGTTCGTGGCGTCGCCCGCAGTGTCGTCCGCCGAGTTAGCGGCGCCCGCCGTGTCGTCCGCTGAGTTCGCGGCGCCCGCCGAGGTGCCCGGGCGACCGGTGGACCGGGAGGTCCGGTGGGTCTACCAGCCGGTCGAGGTCGACCTCGGTGACGGCCGCTGGGCGCCCGGCCGGATCAGCGGCTGGTGGCAGGACCCGGCCGGGCGGAGCTGGTGCCAACTGCGGGTCGGCCGCAGCGGACGGCCCGCCGACTGGCGGCCGTTCGAACCCGACCGGGTACGGCTGCTACCGGTCGCCGGGTTGTGAAGAGAGTGTCAGGAGTTCTTGGCGGAACCGTTCGAAGGCACCTGTCGTCCCTGGGAGCGAACGCCGACTAGGCCACTTTCAGCAACCGGGGACGACGTGAGTTCCGAGATCTACTTCAGCAACAACTACCGCGACCTGTGCGAGCAGTACGGGACCGGCGCGGGCTTCCAGTTCGAGTTCTCCTGCTACCGCTGCTCCGACACCTGGCGCTCGCCGTTCGAGCGGTTCACCACCGGCCAGGTGGCGGGCTGGCTGGGCAAGGGCGTCAGCGCGGCCTGGAACCTCATCGGCGGCAGTGCCAACACGATCAGCAACGCCGCGGACGGCCTGGCCGGCCACACCTGGGGCAGCTCGCGGGACGCCGCGTTCCAGCGCGCGATCGACAACGCCCGCTCGCACTTCAACCGTTGCGCCCGATGCACCCACTACGTCTGCGGCCGCTGCTTCAACCCGGAGCAGGGCCTGTGCTTCAGCTGCGCCCCGGACACCGCGGCCGAGGCGGCCGCGGCCCAGCGGCGGGGCCTCAACGACATGGTGTCGGACCGGGCGTACCAGGTCGGCCAGCAGTCCGGCGCCGAGTTCGACGTGCGGACACCGCGCCAACTGGTCTGCCCGCAGTGCCACACGGAGACCCACGGCACGCCGTTCTGCCCGGGCTGCGGGTTCAAGCTGGCGCAGCCCGTCCAGTGCGGGCAGTGCCACCAGGACGTGCCCGAGGGGGCGGCGTTCTGCCCGTCCTGCGGGACGAGGCGCTGAGCGGCGGTCAGTCGACGCGACGGGGCGCCCGCAGGCCGGTGAGGTCCGTAGGCGCCCCGTCGGTTCGTCCGGGGGGCGTCGGTCGCGGGACGGCCCCCGGGAGGGCGGCTCAGCCGTACGACACGTTGGCGCACGGGTCGTCGTCGGCCGAGCGGGCGGTTCCGCTGACGCTGCTCGGCAGCGGGGCCGGGGCGGCGGGCGCGCCGGGGGTCGAACCGGTGGCGGGGGCCGGGTTGGCGGCGGCGAAGTCGCGGCCGAGCACCACGCTCAGGCCCTTGCCGCCAGCCTGGACGCTCGCCCCGGGGAAGAGCTTGGCGACGGCCTCGGCGTTGCCGCGCTCGCCCGCGCCGTACTCGACCACGGTGGTGCTGCGGGCCTTGCCGGCCGCGTTGCCGACGGCGGTGACGGTGTAGCCGGCGGCCTTGACGGTCTCGGCGCCCTTGCTGCCGACGCCGCTCTCGCCCGTGCCGTTGAGGACGGCGACCTTGATGTCCGCGTTCTTGGCGGCCGCCGTCGGGGAGGGCGTGGCCTCGGCGCCGGGCGGGGTGCTGGGGGCGGCGGAGCCGCTGGCGGCCGGGCTCTGGGCGCTGGCGTCCTGGCCGTCGATGGTGTGGTCGGCCTTGAGCGCGGCCCAGAGCTGGTCCACGTCGGGGTGGACCAGGGCGACCCGGGGGCCTTCGTAACGCCACGGCGCGGTGAGGAACTTGACGTCGTGCAGGTCGACGTCCTTGATCGACATGGCGAAGGACATCAGCTTGGCGGCCGAGCCGAGGTCGGGGTCGACGGTCAGCGACTTGGTCGCCGCGTCGGCGAGCGGCAGCAGGGTGGTCGGGTCCATGCCGCGGGACTTGACCTCCTTGATGAGGGAGGAGAGGAAGGCCTGCTGGCGCTTGGTGCGGCCGATGTCGGAGCCGTCGCCGATGCCGTGCCGGACCCGGACGAAGTCCAGCGCGGACTGGCCCTCGACCTTCTGCTTGCCCTTGGCGAAGATCAGCTTGCCCTTGCGGCCGAGGTTGGGGTTGAGATCCCCCTCGTAGACGTTGTTCGGCAGGCAGACCTCGACGCCGCCGACCGCCTTGGTCATCGCGGCGAAGCCGCCGAAGTCCACCACGATGGTGTGGTCGACGCGCAGGTTGGTGAGCTTCTCGACGGCGTTCTGGGTGCAGGCCGGGTTGCCCTGGTCGGTGTTGCCGACCGAGAACGCGCTGTTGAACATCACATTGGTCTGTTCCTTGGTCCACTTGCCGTTGGGCAGCTTGCACGGCGGGAGGTCGACCAGGGAGTCGCGGGGGATCGAGATGCCGACGGCGTGCTTGTGGTCGGCGTAGATGTGCAGCAGGATCGCGGTGTCCGAGCGGGCGCCTTCGTCCCCGCCGCCGCCCAGGTCGCTGTTGCCGTTGCCGCGGCTGTCCGAGCCGATCATCAGCACGTTGACCGGGGTGCGGCCCTGGGCGTCCGGGGCGGCCGCCTCGGGGCGGTCCTTGCTGAGGGCGTCGCGGTCGAAGGTGGTGATGTTGCTGTTCAGGCGGTAGTAGACGGCGCCGCCGGCGAGGACCAGGAGGGCGGTGCAGCCGGCCGTCACCCAGAGCACCTTCTGCTTGGTGCTGCGCTTGGGCTTCGGCCTGGCCCGGCCGGCGGGGCGGGCGTCGGGTATCCCCTTGCCCGGGCCGTCCTTGGCCGAACGGTCCTTGGGGGAACGGTCCTCGGGGGAGCCGTCCCTGCTCGAACCGTCCGCGCCCGTACCGGGTTTGCGGTTCGCCGCTCTGCGTCCACCGGCCCGGTGCGACGAATTCTCGCTCTCGGTGGAACCCCTGCGACCCGACACGGCGTCATCCTCCACAGTTGCCACGGAACCCCGACGGAGCGGTGGCTTGCGTGGTCCTGGGTCGGAGTCGGATCCGGTCGTCCCGCCGCTAAACTTTTACACCGCTGTAGAACTTCCAGAGGAGCATACTAGGCGCAGATGAGAAAAATACTGGTCAGACCATGAGAGAAGGTCGACCGGGTCTCATCTCCGTCGCTCCGTACCCGTACGAGGAGCACGATGACTCACCGGATCGCACGTTCGATAGCCGGCGTCCTGGTGGCACTGCTGGCCGCCGTCGGCCTCGGCGCCGCGGCATCGAGCGCGACGGCGGTGGCCGCACCCCGGACCGCCGTGAGCGGCACGGCCGTTGCCGGCGGAGCGGCGGCCGGGACCGCCGCCGCCCAGGGCGCGCAGGACCGGCAGGTCGCGCAGGTCGGACAGGTCGCGCACGTCACGCAGGTCGCGAAGGTCGCGCACATCGCGGCCAAGGAGAAGAAGAAGTCCGGCTTCTTCGCCAAGCTCGGCAAGTTCCTGCTGGTCGTGGTCATTCTGATCATCCTGTTCATCATCCTGGTGATCTGGGGCATCGTTCACCTGGTGCGGAAGCTCTTCCGCCGTCGCTGAGTCGGTTCCGGGGCGGCCCGCCCGGGTGCCGAGACGGCGCCGAGGCGGGCCACCCGGCTGTGATTGGCCCTGTCCCGCCCGGCCGCCGCGCCCCAGGATGGGCGGCATGAGCGACTTTTCCCGGAACCCCGCCGCCGACGCGCTGCGCCCCGAGAGCCGGATCGTCCACCCGCCGCTGGCCGGACTCGGCGGCGCCCGGCCGATGGGCATCCCGCTGCACCAGGGCCACCTGTACGCCTTCGAGACCAGCGAGGCGCTCACCGCCTCCTTCGCCGGCCCCGACGGCGCGTTCGTCTACAACCGCTACGGCAACCCCACCGTCCGCTCGCTGGAGGACGCCGTCGCCGACCTGGAGGGCGGCACCGGGGCGCTGGCCACCGCCTCCGGAATGGGCGCGATCAGCACCGTGCTGCTCGCCCTGCTCCGCTCCGGCGACCACCTGATCGCCCAACGAAGCCTGTACGGAGGGACGTTCGCGCTGCTGGCCGACCTCGCGCAGCGGTGGGGCGTCGAGGTCACCCACGTCTCCGGCTCCGACCCGGACGAGGTGGCGGCGGCGCTGCGGCCCACCACCCGGCTGCTGCACCTGGAGACCGTCTCCAACCCCACCACCCGGGTCACCGACCTGCCCGGGCTGATCGCCGTCGCCAAGCGGGCCGGGGTGCTCAGCGTGGTCGACAACACCTTCGCCACCCCGCTGCTGTGCCGCCCGATCGAGCACGGCGCGGACGTGGTGGTGCACTCGGCCACCAAGTACCTGGGCGGGCACTCGGACGTGCTGGCCGGGATCGCGGTCTTCGCCGACCCCGAACTGCACCGGAAGGTCTGGCACCACGGGACCGAACTCGGCGCCAGCGCCGACCCCTTCGCCGCCTGGCTGACCCTGCGCGGCCTGCAGACCCTGGCGCTGCGGGTCCGCCGTCACTGCGACACCGCGCTCGACCTGGCCACCCGGCTGGCCGCCCACCCGGCCGTCGACGCCGTCCACTACCCGGGCCTGCCCGACCACCCCGACCACGAACTCGCCCGCCGCCTGCTGCCCGACGGCCACGGCGGCGTGCTGGCCTTCGACCTGGCGGGCGGCCGCGAGGCGGCCCGGGCCTTCACCGAGTCCGTCCGGCTGGCCGCGCTGGCACCCTCGCTGGGCGGCGTCCACACCCTGGTGGTCCACCCCGCCAGCACCTCGCACCGGCAGCTGTCGGACGGGGAGTTGGCGGCGGCGGGCATCGGCCCGGGCACGGTGCGGGTCTCGGTGGGCATCGAGCACCCGGAGGACCTGTGGGCGGACGTCGAGCAGGCCCTCGCGAAGGCCGGGTGAGGCCCGACCCGGTGGGGCGGTAATCCCGGTGGGGCGGGTAATCCGGGCGGGGCGGTAATCCGGGTGCGGGGACCGTGGCCGACCGGGCATGATCCGGCCCATGGGAACGGACATCCGGGGCTTCGTGGAGTGTCGCACCTGGGCCCCGGCCCTCAACCCCGGGGAGCGGGCCTGGCAGGCGGCCGTCGACCTCTCCCTGCTCGGCCCGACCAGGGACTACGCCGCCTTCGCCTGCCTCTTCGGGGTGCGGGACCCGCACGGCCACTGGCGGCCGGTGGTCGGCGCCCGCGGCCTGCCCGAGGACGCCTCGGCCACCACCCGGGCCGGGTACGCCTCCTGGGGGCCGGCGGCCTTCGGCGCCACCTGGCTGGGCTGGGACGAGGTGCTCGCGGTGGACTGGGACGAGCCGGCGCTGCCCCGGGCGACCAGGATCGCCCGGTACCGGCGGCGGCCCGACGGCTCGCTGGATCCGGTCCGGCGGGAGGACTGGAGCCGGACCTTCGCCCGGGCCGCCGGGATCGACAGCCGGACCTTCGACTTCGGGCGGCTCGGCGAGCACTGGGCCGAGGGCACCGAGTGGGACACCGGCCCGCTGGTCTTCCGGGCCGAGCGCGACCGGCGCCGCGACGCCGTTCCCGCCGACGGGCCGTGGCGGCCGGTGTGGACGGTGCTGCGCACCCCTGCCGAGGTGCACGGGGAGCAGCACGTCCGGCTGGTGGTCTGGTTCGAGGAGTAGCCCGGCGGGCCGGTGGTCCGGCTCGAGAAGTGGTCCGGCTCGAGAGCTGGGCGGGCGGGCCGTCAGCGGGCCCTGGGCCGGGCGGCGAGCAGGGCGATGTCGTCCTCCGCGGCGGGCGCCGGTGGCGGGGCGAGGGAGTGCAGGACGGCGTCGAGGAGCTCGTCGAGGTCGCCGGTGGCGGGGAGCCTGAGGGCGGCGAGGCGCTCCAGCGAGGTGTCGATGTCCTCGTGCCGACGCTCCACCAGGCCGTCGGTGTAGAGCAGCAGGGTCTGCCGGGGGTCGAGCGGGTGGGTGGACTGCTCGTAGCCGCCGAAACCGGTGCCGAGCGGCGGGCCGGTGGGGACCGGCAGCAGCTCGGTGGGGTGGTCCGGGGTGATCAGGGCGGGCGGCAGGTGCCCGGCGCTGGAGAAGGTCCAGCGGGCGCGGCCGGGGTCGGCGAGGGCCAGCAGGCAGGTCGCCGGGCGGGCGGTGTCGTCGGCGGAGATCACGGTGTCGAGCTGGCGCAGGATCCGGTGCGGGGGCAGGTCCATGGTGGCGATGTCGCGCAGCGCCGAGCGGTAGTGGCTCATGTCGACGGCCGCCTCGACGCCGTGCCCCATCACGTCGCCCATGGCCAGCAGGGTGCGGCCGAAGGGCAGTCGGACCGTCTCGTACCAGTCGCCGCCGACCACCGAGCTGCTGCCGGAGGGCAGGTAGCGGGAGGCCAGCGCGAGGTTCTGGTGCGGATTGCCGGGCTCGCTCAGCAGGGCCCGCTGGAGTTCCAGGGCGATGCCCTGGGAGCGGGTGTAGCTGCGGGCGTTGTCGATGCCGGTGGCGGCGCGGGCGGCGAGGTCGCCGAGCAGGGCGGCCTCGTCCGGGGTGAAGGCCGGGGTGGCGGCGGTGCGGCCGAGGGTGAGCACCCCGACCAGGCGGCCGCGGGCGGCGAGCGGCAGGACCAGCAGTGAGGCGGTGCCCGCCGGGCAGGCGTCGGCGGGGCCGGGTTCGGTGAGCACGGCGACGCCGCCGGCCAGGCCGCGGGCCGCGGCCGAGCCCTCGCGGTGGCGCACGGACTCGCCGGGGCGGGCCAGTTCGGCGAGGGCGGCGTCGAGTCCGGGTACGGCCCGGACCGCGGCGCGGTGCAGCCGCTGGGCGCCGGCCCGGCCCGGGCGGGCGGGCTCGGCCTCGGGCGGCAGTACGTCGACGACGGCGAGGTCGGCGAGGGCGGGCACGGTGAAGGCGGCGAGTTCCGCGCAGGTGGTGCCGATGTCGAGGGTGGTGCCGATCCGCTCGGCGGCGGCGTCCAGCAGGGCGAGCCGGGCGCGGGCGTGTTCGAGTTCGCGCAGCTGTTCGCGGGCCGGGTCGGGGTCGTCCAGGACCGCGACGATCACGCCGGTGGTCCGCCCGCCGTTCCGCAGCGGCCGGTAGCGCACCCGTAGCCCGGTCGGGACGGGGGCGTCCGGGCCGTCGGGACCGCCGCTGACGTGCTCGCGGTCGCGGCCGTCGGCGAGGACGCGGCGCAGGGTGGCGACGGCACCGGCGAAGGGGGTGGCCGCGGCGGCGCGGCCGAGCAGGTCGGCGCGGCGCAGGCCGGTGACGGTGGTGAACGCCGGGTTGAGGTAGTGCCAGCGCAGCTGGTCGTCGAGCAGGGCGATGCCGACCGGGGCGGTGGCGAGCAGTTCACGGAGCAGGTCCGGGTCGCTGCCGGGGGGCTCGTCGGTGGGGTACTCCTTGCCTGGGTTCTGGCTGCCGGGGCTCTGGCTGCCTGGGTTCTGGCTGCCGGGGTTCTCGATGTCACGGCCCGGGCGTCCGAGGCGGTCACTGCCGGTGATGGAGGCGAGGCGCGCGGCGAGGGCTGCCGCGGTCGCCGTCAGGGAGCGGGCGTCCGGGGGTGGGGTGCCCTCTGCTCGGGGCCCGTGCCGGAAGTGCATAGCCCCATGATCACGCGCCGGAGCGCGGCACGCCTACAACTGGGTGAAACCTTGACCGGTCGGAGACGGTGTCGTAGCGAAGAGCGAGGCGCGAAGGGCGAAGCGAAGGGCAAGGAGCGCAGCGCGGCCGGTTGCGTGCGCGCGCACACACTTGTAGAGTGCGTGCACACGCACACAGTAATCGACCGCCCGGAACCGCCCGGCGGTCGCGAGGAGGGCCCGCATGGCAGTCACCCCGATGAACGGCACCCGGATCGTCCTGATCACCGGCACCTCCTCCGGAATCGGCCTCGCCGCCGCCGTGGCCGCCGCCCGGGCCGGCTTCCGGGTGGTCGCCACCATGCGCGACACCGGCCGGGCCGGGAACCTGCTGCGCGCGGCGGAGGAGGCGGGCGTCGCCGAGCGGATCGAGATCGAGCGGCTGGACGTCACCGACCCGGCCTCCGTCGCGCACTGCCTGGACGTCGTCCTGGACCGGCACGGGCGGCTGGACGCCGTGGTCAACAACGCGGGCGCGGGCTTCGTCGGCACCGTCGAGCAGGACGGCATGGCACCGGTGCGCGCCGCGATGGAGGTCAACTACTTCGGCGTGGTCGAGGTGACCAGGGCCGCGCTGCCGCGCCTGCGCGCCGCCGGCGGCCGGGTGGTCACCGTGACCAGCGTCGGCGGGGTGGTGGGACAGCCCTTCAACGAGGCCTACTGCGCGGCCAAGTTCGCCGTCGAGGGCTTCATGGAGTCGCTGGCACCGGTCGCCGCGGCTGTCGGGGTGGCCGTCAGCGTGGTCGAACCGGGCGCGGTGGCCAGCGAGTTCATCGGCAACCAGGGCATCGACGTGCCCGCGCTGGTGGCCGCCGCCGGCCCGTACGGCCCCGCCCTGGAGGCCTACGTGGACCGTACCTTGAAGGCCTTCGGCAGTGCCCAGACGCCCGAGGAGGCGGCCGCGCCGATCGTCGACGTGCTCACCGCCGAGCGGCCGCCGCTGCGGGTGCAGACCTCCGAGGCGGCCCGGGCCTTCGCCGGGGTCAAGCTGGCCGACCTGGACGGGTCGGCGGTGGGGGCGATGACCGGCGGCTGGGTCACGACCGGCGGCGCCTGACCGTCGGGGGTGGGTTGCCGGGCTTGTGTCCGGGGGGCGCGAGCGGGGCGTTCGGGCGGCGCGGGTGGTCGTCCGGGCGGGCCTCCCGGCGGGTCCGGGCGGTGGGTCGTGGGTGATCACCGGTCATACTTGGGCGGCGGCGCCGGGGCCGTCGGCGGCGTCGGCCGCGGGCAGCCCCGCCCGTGCAGGACAGCCCGTCAGCAGCCCAGACCGGAGGAACCGATGAGCCCCCACCAGCCGACCAGTCGTCCGGCGGCAGGGGCTCCGGGGGTGCCGTGGAACCGGCAGCGGCAGCGCAGCAACAACGAGTGGCTGCTGCTGGAGCTGCTGCGCACCGGCGGCGGCACCTCGCGCGCCCAACTGGCCCGGGACACCGGCCTGTCCAAGCCCACCGTGTCCGCCGCGCTGGCCGACCTGGAGCAGGCCGGGCTGGTCCGCGAGGCCGGGTGGGTGGCCCCGGAACGGGGCCGCACCGCGGTGCTCTACGAGGTCGACCCGACGGCCGGTCACGTGCTCGGTGTGGACGTCGGCCGGGCCCGGCTCCGGGTCGCCGTGGCGGACCTGGCCGGCACCGTGGTCGCCCGGCGGGACGTGCCCAACCGGGGGCGGACCGCGGACGCCGTCGCGGACGCCGTGGTCGCCGCCGCGCGGGAGGCGACCGCCGAGGCGGGCCTGGCCGCCGGGGACCTCGTGCACGCGGTGATCGGCACGCCCGGGGTGTGGGACGAGGAGCGGCGCGGCCTGCGGTACGCCACCAGCCTGCCCGGCTGGGGCCGACCGGGGCTGTTCGACCGGATCGGCGAGGGCCTGGGCACGGCCGTGACGGTCGCCAACGACGCCAACCTGGCCGCGCTCGGCGAGTACACCCTGGGGGCCGGGCGCGGCAGCCGGATGTTCGCCTACCTGCTGGTCGGCACCGGCCTCGGCGTGGGGGTGGTGAAGGACGGTGAACTGCTGCTCGGTGCGCACGGCGCACTCGGCGAGATCGGCCTGGCGCCGCTGCCCGCCGGCCCGGGCGAGCCGGCCGTGGCCACGCTGGAGCAGGAAGCGGCGGCGGACGCGGTGGTGCGCGCCGCCCGGGAGTTCGGGTTGGCGGGCAAGGGCCGGAGCCGGCTGACGGCCAAGCAGGTCTTCGAGCGGGCCCGGGCCGGGGAGGACGCGGCGCTGCGGGCGGTGGAGTGGGAGGCGGACCGGCTCGCATACGCGGTGGCGGTGCTGTCCGCCGTGCTGGACCCGGACCTGCTGGTGCTCGGTGGGGGAATCGGCAGCAGCGCGGACCTGCTCCTGGAACCGCTGGAGCGGGCCCTGCGCCGCTTCGCGCCGATGCCTCCGACGCTCGCCCCGAGCCTGCTGGGGGAGGAGGCGGTGCTCCTCGGCGCGGTGGCCACGGCGCTGGAGACGGCGCGTCCCGATGTGTTCGAGCGCCGGACGGCGGAGCTGTGAGGGCGGGAGCTGTGAGGGCGGGGGCCGTGAGGTGGGCGCTGTGAGGCGGGGGTTGCGCGGTGGCGGCTGTGAGGCCGGGGCCGGTGGGTGCGGTGGAACCCGCCGGCCCCGGGCGGGTCAGCCGGTGGCCAGGGTCAGGCCGTAGGTGCTGAGGATCGGGTTGACCGGCTGGAAGTAGGTCTCGCCCCCGGAGGTGCAGTCGCCGGAGCCGCCGGAGGTCACGCCCTGGGCCTGGTCGCCGGAGATGAACGAACCGCCGGAGTCGCCCGGTTCGGCGCAGACGTCGGTGCGGGTGAGGCCGTAGACGCTGCCCTCCTGGTAGTTGACGGTGGCGCCCAGCTCCTGGACGGTGCCGCAGTGCCAGCCGGTGGTGGAACCGGAGCGGCAGACCGAGCCGCCGACCGTCTGCTCGGACGAGCCGCCCACCGTGACCGCGCCGCCGGCGTAGTCGTTCACCTGCGGCTGGGCCGTCCAGTCGGATCCGGCCGCCACCCAGGAGTAGTCGTTGCCCGGGAAGGTCGAGCCCTGGAAGGTGCCGATCGAACTGCCGTCGGAGGCCGTGGCGTTGGAGCCGGGCTGGCCGCAGTGGCCGGCGCTGACGAAGCCGGGCTGGCCGTTCTGGGTGACCGGGAAGCCGATCGAGCAGCGGGCGGCGTCGTCGATGTAGTACGCGTCCCCGCCGTGCAGGTCGGCGAGCGGCCGGGGTGCGGCGGTGGCCCGCTCGACCCGGACCAGGGAGCGGTCCACCCCGGCCCGGTCCAGGAAGGCCCCGGTGCGGGCGTCGTCGGCGGACCGCACCACGACGGTGTTGGAGCGGACGTCGACGTACCAGAGCGGGGTGGCGTCCGGGGCGGCGGCCCGGGAGGCCCGGTCGAGCGCGTCCTTGGCCCGGTCCAGGGACGCCAGCGAATGCCGGACGACGGTGGCCCGGCCGCCGTGGGCGGTGATGGTCCGGGCGGCCGAGGCGTCGGTGGTGGCGACCACCAGCTCGGCCTGCGGTCCGTCGATCCAGGCGCCGGCCCAGCGGTCGCCGAGCGTCTGGGTGAGGGCGCGCTGGACGGCGGTGGCGCGGCTCTCGCGGGCGATCCGGTCGGCGGCGGCCTGCGGGGCGAGCCCGAGGTCGCGCTGCATCGCGTGCAGCAGGGGGGTCGGTACGGCCGCGGTGCGGGTGGGGGCGGCGGCCAGGGCGGCGGCTATGGACGGGTCGTCAGCGGGGGCGCTGACGGCGGGTGCTGCGGTGAGCGCGACGGTCGCGAAGGCTGCGGCGACGGCGAGCGCACGGATCCGGAGCATGGGGTCTCCTCGTTCGGCGTGGGGGTTGCCGGAACCGTAGCGAGCTGATTGGCATGTTCGGAACATGTCGTAACGCCCCGCGCTCCGGTGCTATACCCCTGCGGGGGTGCGGGGCGGTGGCCGGTCGCGTCGGGTGGTTGCGTCGGGTGGCCGCGTCGGGTGGTCGGAAGATCTCGATCCGCCAACGAGTGGGGAAACCGTGCTCACGGCGTGTGCAGGTTCTGCTTGAATCGCACGCCTCACCCGTACGGACCCACGGAACGGAGCGTTCCCCCTTCATGGCTTCACCGATATCCGGGCGTCGCAGGACGGCCGGCCTGGCGGGATTCGCCGGACTCGTCCTCACCGTCGGTCTGGCGCTGACCGGTTGCGACCCGTCGGCGGCGGACACCACGCCGACCTCCTCCCCGAGCGTCGCGGCCACGCCGAGCGCCGCCGCGCCGACCCCGGCCGCGCCCGCGAGCCCGACGGTCCCGGCGCCGCCGGTGGTCACCCCCTCGGCGCCGCCCGTCGCGACCGCCCCGCCGCCGTCCGCCCCGCCCGCCGCGCACCCGCAGACACCGTCCGCCAAGCCGCAGCCCAAGGTGACCACCGCCCAGCCGCCGAACGACCCGCAGCCGCAGCACACCCAGGCGGCGGGCGGCACCGAGTGCGAGATCCGCTCCAACGCGGGCAACTGCTACGCGGCCGGGCAGTTCTGCCGCAACGACGACCTGGGCCGGAGCACCCACGACGCGAACGGGCGGATGATCTACTGCCGGATGGTCAGCGGAAAGCCGCACTGGCAGGCGTGAGTCGCGAGCATGCGAAAAGGCTCGTAGTGACTGTCAGAACGTCACCTCCCAGGCGGCCTTCCTTCGGGACGTGGGCCGACCGGAGTCGACTCACTCGATCAGGTCATGTCCTCGGGACTTTCGGTCGGCGAGAGGACCGGAACCCTACGCTGTCGGCCATGGGAGACATCGCTTACGACAGGGCAGTCACGACCGTGAAGGCGGCCCTTGCCAGGGAACTGAAGATCCCGCTGGAGGCGGTCCAGCTTGAGGCCCGTCTCGCCGCGATGGGTCTCAACGCGGACCGCATCCGCAGGGTCGCGGCCGTGGTGGAGGCTGAGCTCGACATCGATCTGGACACCACGGGCATCACCACGGGCGACACCTTCGTGCTCGCGGTGGTGGCGGCTGGCTAGAGGTCCGACTCCCGGCCCCTCGACCGGTCCAGCCCGAAGCCAGGGGTGTTGGCTGACCAGAACCGGCGCGCGGTCTTGTCACGGCAGATGACAGGACCGCGCGCCGTTTCTGGTTTGCCGTGGGCGAGCGGGACAGCGTCCACAAAGACGTGCGCACCGGCTCGCAGGCGATGGTCGGGACGGCCACCTCCCACCGGTTGCACCCTGCCGGGTGGTCAGCGGAAAGCCGTACTGGCAGGCGTGAGTCACCCGCCGAGGGCGTCCCAGAACAGGTGCTCGTAGGCCTGGAGCAGCAGGCCGTACTCTCGGGCGGCCGTCAGCGTGCGGTCGTCCAGTGGGTCCGGCCCGAGGGCGTCGGCGGCCTGCTGCTCCAGTTCGGGTGCCGGCTGGGCGAAGAAGTCGAAGAAGGCGCAGGCCTCGTCGGAGAAGCCGTGGTGGCGGCGCAGCGCCGCGGCGATGGTGGCGCAGTAGCCGCCCCAGGCGGCGAAGTTGGCCACCAGGGCGGTGGCCGCGGCCGGCGGTGGGGCGTTCAGGGCGAGCCAGGCGAGGTAGGACGGATAGGCCTGGCAGCCGGGCAGCGGCACCCGGGCCTCGACCGCCCGGCGGTCCAGGCCGCAGGCCGCGGCGAGGGCGGGCAGGGTGCGCAGCGCGGCGCTCTCGCCCTCGGCGAGGGTGACGAACCAGGCGCCGAGCGGCCGGTCGGCGCAGCGGGTGGCGAGCAGCAGCAGGCTGCGCCGGTCCGAGGTGATGATCCGCTGTTGCTGGGCGGCGAGTTCGGCCACCGCGGAGAGCGGGGCGGTGCCGTCGGCGAGTGCGGTGACCAGGGCGGGAGCGGTGTCGCCGGGGGCCAACTCGGTACGCAGGCGGCGGATCTGGTCGAGGATCGGATGGTTCACCGGTGCCTCCGGGGTGCGGTTCGGTCCGGTGCCCATTCCTACCGGTTGCGGGCCTCGGGGCGGTGGCGACAGGCCGGGGGCTCCGGGATGGGGGCTCCGGGGGGCCTCCAGGGGGCTCGGGCGGTGCGGGTGCCGGGAGCGCCCGGCGGTTCGGCGCCCCCGGTCCGGGTGGCGGGGGCTGTGCGGGGGTCAGGCTCCGGCGCAGGCCTTGGTCAGCTCGCCGGCGGCGTCGCCGATCGGCCCGAAGTCGGGCTCAGTGCCCTTGGAGACGGCGGTCTGGGCGTTGTCCACGGCCTTGGACAGCTTGTCGGCCGCCGCGTCCACCTTGCCGTCGCCGTCCTGGCGGATCTTCCTGACGTCCTCGACGATCTTCTTGAGGGCCGCGCTGGTGTGTTTGCGCCGGCTCTCGTCGGTGATCTGGCCGACGTTGAGCGCGGAGTCGGTGAGGTCCTGGACGTCACCGGTGAGGCTGATCGCCCGTTTTCCGCAGTCGAGGGCCTGGTCGGCGTTCTTGCACGCGGTGAACAAGGGGGCCGCCACGAGCAGAACGAGTGCGGTGGCGGCCAGGCGGTACGGCTTCTTCGTCATGTCTGTATCCCTCCCGTGTCTAGAACGCCCCGTGCTCGTGCGGCGGTTCCGGTGCGACGGGTGAACGGTCGGGGAAGGGGCGCCTGCGGATGCGAGATTGACGGGCCGTCAGTTCGAGCGGTTCTGCCGGTGGAACCGGTCCTGCCAGTCCTGCCAGTCCCGCCACGCGGTCGGCGGGAGCAAGGTGCGGCTGCGGGACAGGAGTTCGTACAGGCCGGGCCCGTAGCGGGCGGCCAGCTCGGCGTTGTGGACGAACACGTCGAGCTCGTTGGCGGCCGTGATGGCGAGGAAGGCCCGCAGGTCCTCTTCCGGCGGGGTGTGGTCCTCGCCGGTGAACCGGTCGTGGAACAGCGGCGCTTCGTCCCGGCCCAGGCGCGGGTAGACGGCGGACCGGTCGCAGCTGGCGTACAGGTAGACGACCGCCTCGGCGCGCTCGCCCAGGAGGTCGACCAGGGTGGCCCGTTCGTCCAGGGTGAGCAGGGCGCCGTCGAACCCGTCGGTCCCGTACGCGGCGTGGCAGAGCCCGGCCACCTGGACGGCGGAATCGGTGCCCCAGTCGGCCAACCGGGCCGCCACCCGGGTCAGGTGGTCCAGCAGGGTGCCGCCCGGGTGCGGGATCCGGTCGGCCTCGTGGGAGCGCAGGAACTCCTCGACGTGGCTCCGCGCGGGAGCGGTGCGGCGGTCGGGTGATGTCACCTGACGAGTTCTACTCCTGTGCCGGAGCGCCCCACAACCGGGGCTGACCGTGAGGTCTCTCACGCCCGTCGTCGGCCCACACGGCGGTTCGACGACGGGAGTTCGAGGCGTTGCGTACCCGCTAGGAGAGCTCGCGCACCAGCCGGGTGATGGTCGGGGTGGGGACGGAGTGGGCCTCGGCGGCCCGCAGCACCGCGCCGCCGATCGCGTCGAGCTCGGTGGGCCGGCCCGCCTCGACGTCCCGCTGCATCGAGGACCTCATCCCGGCGGGGACCCGGTCGAAGGCGGCGAGCAGCGCCCGCGCGTCCGCCGGGGCGCCGACCGCGTCCGCGACGGCGGTGATCTCGTCCAGGACGGCGAGCAGTTCGTCCCGGTGCTCGGCGCGCACCACGCCGATGCCGTCGGCGTACCGGGTGGTCAGCAGGGCGAACGGGGCGAGGAAGGAGAGCTTGCTCCAGAGCATCGCGGTCTCGTCCTCGCGGAGCGTGACGTCCAGCCCGGTGTGCCGCAGCCGCTCGGCGAACTCCGCCACCGGAGCGGCGAGTTCCACGGCCGCGAACGGGCTGGTGTGCTCGATCCGACCCGGCGCGGTACGGGTGGCCTCGACCCGGATCGTGCCGGCCACCACCTGCCCGGCCGGGTAGCGCCCGCGCAGCAGCGACATGTGGTCCAGGCCGTTGAGCAGCGGCACCACGATGCCGGTGCCGAGCGACTGCGGCGGCATCCGGTCGAGTGCGGCGGTCAGGGCCGTCTCCTTGACGGTCACGAAGGCGGCGTCGACCGGCTCGCCGAGCTCGGTCGCGGCCTCGACCCGGGCGGTGAACTCGCCGAACTGGGTGCTGCGCACGTGCAGTCCGTCCCGGGCCAGGACGGCTGCGGTCCGCTCACCGGCCAGGCAGATCACGCGGTGGCCGTCGCGCGCGAGCAGCCCGGCGATCAGGCCGCCGACGCCACCGGGGCCGAGGACGGCGACAGTGAGGGGGGTGGTGGTCATGCTGACTCCTTCGTGGGGTGGGAGGGGTTGGAGACCGGTGCCTGAGCGGGGTGTGCGGGGGGCGGGGGTCGACTCCGGGGAGTTCATCGGGCGGCCTCGGTGGCGGTGGTGCGGTGGAGGGAGACGAAGTCGAAGTGGTAGGGCGCCTCGTGGCGGGCCTTGCGGCCGGGGGCCGGGCGGGGCGGGCGGCCGGTGCTCGCGTGGAGGTAGAGCTCGTGGTGGCGCAGCGTGCCGTGCTCAGGGTCCGGTACCGGCAGGCCCTGGGCACGCAGAGCTTCGGCCAACTCCCGGGCAGGCCAGCCGAAAACGTCGATCCCGAGGTAGCCGACCGAGCAGGCGGGCCGGTCGTCGTACCGGTTCAGGCCTACCGAGACCCCCGCCAGGCCGCCGTCCTCGCCCCCGGACAGGGTGACGCCCACCCCGGGGAGTCCGAAGCCCAGGGCCCAGCTGGTGCCGCAGACGAAGGTCGGGTGCACCCCGTCCGGCAGCAGCTCGCCGTGCGGGGCCAGCAGCGCGCGCACGGCCTCCTCGCCGAGGCCGAAGCGCAGTTCGGGCAGCGGAGCCGGCAGGCGGACGCCTCGGCCGGGCAGCAGGTCGATGGTCACCCGATCATGATTCCTCGTCGGGCCCGCCGACGGGAGTCCGTCCCGCCGTGGCGGGCGTCACGGAGCGCGGGCCGGGCTAGGGTCGGTGCGGGGAGGCGGAGGCGGAGGCGGTGCGGGCGGCGCTCGGCGCCGGGGCCGACCCCGACGCGCGGGGTGGGGACGGGTTGCCGGTGCTGTGCGCGGCAGTGGCCGGCTTCGACCACGCGGTGGCCCACGGGGCTCACCCTCCGGGCCGGGCACGGGGCCGTGCTGACGGTGCTGGAGTGGAGCTTCCGGATCGTCACCCCGGTCGACGAGCTGGTGGCCAGGGCCGTGCGGCAGCCCGACGACCTCCACGTCGACGGGGCGGCGTGCGGCCACGTCCTCGCGCGGCGGCCCGGCAGGCCGACCTGGGAAGCGGTGACGGCGCACCGCCGGCACCCGGACCCGCGCCACCGCCGGTTCGTGGCCTCCTTCCTGGCGACCAACCGGGACGGTGTGGGCGGCCCCGTCCCCATCCTTCGAGGACGAGGAGGACGAGCTGCTCGCCGCCTGGACGGCGGAGGAGACCGACGGCGAGGTGCTCGCGGAGGTCCTCCAGGCGCTGCTGATGGGTGACCACCCCGGGATGGAGGGCCTGGCGCGGCGCCACGCCGACCACCCGGCGCGGGAGGTGCGCACCCTGGTGACGCAGTGCCTGGGGGCGGCGGGCAGCCCTTCCCGGCGGAGGTCACCGCCTGCCTGCTCCGGCTCGGAGGCGGTCGAGCGGGTCGGGGCCGTCCCCCTGGCACGAGTACCGGCACGACCATCGGGCCGACGCGATCTGGGCTTGGCGGACACGTCGCGGGCCCGAGGGGGCATAGGGGGCATAGGGGGCGTAGCACCACCTGCGGGGTTCGGTTTTCCGAACCCCGGATTGGGGTGCCAGCACAATCGACCCGGTCGTCCCGGATGTCCAGGATTGGGGGCATGAACGGGATCACGACAGCCGCCGACCGGGCGGCGCACGGCGGGGTGACGGAGGCGGCGCTCAGTGGCGAGGGGCTGCACCGCGAGTACGGGCGCGGCGCGGCCGCCGTCCGGGCGCTGCGAGGGGTGTCCGTGGCCTTCGCGCCGGGCACGTTCACGGCGGTGATGGGGCCTTCGGGCTCCGGCAAGACCACCCTGCTGCACTGCCTGGCTGGGATGGACCGCCCCACCCGGGGCACCGTCCGCTGGGGCGGTACGGAGGTGTCCGGCCTGCCCGAACGGCGGCTCGCCGAGCTGCGGCGCACCAGGGTGGGGTTCGTCTTCCAGGCCTTCAACCTGATGCCCGCGATGACGGTCGCGCAGAACGTCGAGCTGCCCGGGCGGCTGGCCGGGCACCCGCCGGAGCGGGCCCGGGTGCGGGAGGCGCTGGTCCGGGTCGGGCTGGCCGGGCGGGAGCGGGACCGGCCGGGCCGACTGTCCGGCGGCCAGCAGCAGCGGGTGGCCATCGCCCGCGCGCTGGCCGCCCGGCCCGAGGTGCTGTTCGCCGACGAGCCCACCGGCGCGTTGGACCGGGCGACCGGGCGCGACGTCCTGGACTTGCTGCGCGCGGGCGTGGACGAGGACGGGCGGACGTGCGTGATGGTCACCCACGATCCGGTGGCCGCCGGCTACGCGGACCGGGTGCTGCTGCTGGCGGACGGCCTGCTGGTGGACGAACTGGACCGGCCGACGGCAGCACAGGTCGGCGAGCGGCTCAGCAGATTGGGCGGGTGAGGGCGATGCGTGGCGGTTCCGTGCCGACCCTGGCGGTCGGTCAGATCAGGCGTCGGCCGGCGGCCTTCGCCGGGCTCGCGGCGGCGCTGTTCCTGGCGGTGGCGGCGGTGACGCTGTTCGGTTCCCTGGTCGCCGCCCAGGTCACCGCGCCGGCCCCGGTGGCGCGGGCGGCGGTGGCCGGGCCCGGGCTGCTGGTGATCGCCGGGGCCTTCGGTGAGATCGCCGTCCTGGTCGCGCTGTTCGTGGTGGTGAACGCGCTCGGGTTCACCCTCCGCCAGCAGCACCGCGACCTCGCCCTGCTGCGCACGGTCGCGGCGACGCCCCGCCAGATCCGGCGGCTGGTGCGCCTCCAGGTCACGGCGACGGTGCTGGCGGCGGCCGTTCCGGGCGGTGCGGCGGGCCACTTCGCCGCCCGGGCCTTCCTCGCCGCGCTGCAGCGGCGCGGGATGGCCGCACCCGGGCTGCGGATACCCGGGACACCGGTGCCGGTGCTGATCGCGCTCGCGGTCGCGCTGCTGGTCGGCCTGGCGGCCACCGCGCTCACGGTCCGGCGGATCACCCGGCCCGCCCCGGCGGCCGCGCTGACCGACAGCGCGGTCGGGCAACGGTGGACGGGCGTGCTGCGGCTGCTGGTCGGCGGGGCGGTGCTGGTGGGCGGCGGCCTGCTGCTGCGGCTGGCCGAGAGCCGACCGGCCGAGCAACTGGACAAGGCGGGGCAGGCGGCCCTGCTCGGCGCTCTGGTGCTGCTGGTCGCGGTCGCCCTGCTGGGGCCGGTGCTGGCCCGGCTGCCGGTGGCGGTGCTCGGTGCCCCGGTGCGGGCGCTGCTGCCCCGGGTCGGCTGGCTGGCGGACGCCAACCTGCGCGGCTACGCGGTCCGGCTCTCCTCGGCGGTGGTCCCGGTCGCGCTGCTGGTGGGGCTCTCGGCCACCATGCTGATCATGACCGGCACGGCGGAGCGGGCGGCCCTGGCGACGGGGGCCACGACCAGCGTCACCAAGGCCAGCGACGTCTGGCTGCGGCAGGCGGAGCTGGGCCTGCTGGCCGGCTTCGCGGCGGTCTCCACGGTCAACACCCTGGTCGCGCTGACCGCCGACCGCCGGCGCGAGTTCGCGCTGCTCCGGCTGGTCGGGGCGACGCGGCGGCAGCTGCTGCGGATGCTCCTCGTCGAGGCCGTCCTGACCACGGCGGTGGGCG
Source organism: Kitasatospora sp. NPDC028055 (assembly GCF_040637885.1). NCBI lineage: Bacteria > Bacillati > Actinomycetota > Actinomycetes > Kitasatosporales > Streptomycetaceae > Kitasatospora > Kitasatospora sp. NPDC028055. The sequence goes on from NZ_JBEZXE010000003.1 coordinate 47,845, forward strand.
TGCTGCTCGGCGCGGCGGTGGCGGCCGCGGCGACCGGGGCGTTCAGTCGGGCGGTCACCGGGTCGCTGCTGCCGGTGGTGCCGGGGGCCGCCTGTGGCTGGGTGGTGGCGGGCGCGGCGGTGCTGACGGTACCGGGGATCGTGGGCACCGGACTCTGGGCGATCGGCGGGCGCGCGGTGGAGGAGGTGGGCGGTGAGCGGGGGTGAGCGGGGGTGAGCGGGGAGACGGACGGTTGCGGGCGATCGAGGACGGCTTCGGGCGGCCGAGGAGGGCCGAGGACGGCTGAGGAGGCATGAGGGCGGATGAGGCGGATGAGAACTGCGGAGGTGAGAGGAGGTTCGGGGCCGTGAGGTGGCCTGCGGTGAGGGAGGGTCCGGGCGTGCGGCGGATCCGGTGGCGGCTGAGGGATGCTGGGGGTCGGTTGATCGGTGAACGGTGGGGCACGTGGTGACTCGGTGGCGGCGCGGAATGTCGGTGCGGGGCGGTGAGGTGGCGTTCGCCATCCTCGGACTGCCGCTCGGAGTGCTGGGCGGCGTCTACGCGGTGGCCGCGCTCTACGCGGGCGCCCTGCTCTCGCTCACCGTCCTGGGGCTGCCGTTCGTCGCGGCCGCCCTGGCCGGGGCACGCGGGATCGGCGGGTTGCATCGGCGGCTGGTCGGGCGGCTGTTGGGCGAACGGGTGGCCGCGCCACCGGCGTCGGCGCGCCCCTCGGGGCTGCTGGCCCGGGGGCGGGCCGTACTGACCGACCCGGTCGCCTGGCGGGCGCTGCTCTACCTGCTGCTCCGGCTGCCGCTCGGCGTGCTCGGCTTTCTGACCGTGGTCGGACTGCCGCTCAGCTCGGTGTGGCTGGCGGGCTTTCCGCTCTGGGTACGGCTGTTGGAGCCCGGGCCGCGACCGGTCGACTGGCTGGACGTCGCCGGGCCGCCGGTGGGCCTCGCGGTGCTGGCCGCCGTACCGGCCGTACTGCGGGCCCTGAGCCGGGCCAACCGCGCGCTGGCCCGGGCACTGCTCGGACCGGTGCGCTCGCAGCAGCGGGTGCGGGAGCTGGAGCACGCCCGCGCCACCCTGCTCGCCGAGAACACGGACCGGCTGCGGCGGCTCGAACGCGACCTGCACGACGGCACCCAGGCGCAGTTGGTCGCGCTCGCCATCACCCTCTCGCTGGCGGACGACGCCCTCGGTGATCCGGAGGCTTCCGGGGCCGGGGTGGGGTCCGGTGCCGGTGTCGGTGCCGACCTCGGGCGGCTGCGCACCCTGGTCGACCGGGCGCGCGGGCAGACCGACGACACCATCACCGGGCTGCGCCGCCTGACCCGGGGCATCCACCCGGTGGCGCTGGACGGCGGCCTGGCCGAGGCACTGCCCGCGCTGACCGCCACCTCGCCGGTGCCGGTGACGCTTCGGCTGGACCTGCGGGAGCGGCCGACGGAGGTGATCGAGCGCGCGGTCTACTTCTGCGCGGCCGAACTGCTCACCAACGTGGCCAAGCACAGCGGGGCCCGGGCGGTCGAGTTGACGGCGAGTGCGGTCGACGGCCGGGTCCGGCTGACGGTCCGCGACGACGGGCGCGGGGGCGCCGGGGTCGGTGCGGGGACGGGGCTGGCCGGGCTGGCCGAGCGCCTCGCGGCGGTGGACGGGAGGCTGCGGGTGGACAGCCCGCCCGGTGGGCCGACGGTGGTCACCGCGGAGCTGCCGAGCAGGCTGTGAGGCCGCCCGTCGGGCGGTGGGACGGGCGGCGCGTCCGGCGGTGTGCCGGGCGGAAGGCCGGGCAGCTCAGGCCCCGGTCTCCGCGAGGTAGGCCAGGACGGCCTTGACCCGGCGGTTGTCCGCGTCCGTCGCGGGCAGGTCGAACTTGCCGAACACGGCGGCCACATGCTTCTCCACGGCGCGCTCGGAGACCACCAGCCGTCCCGCGATCGAGCGGTTGGAATGGCCCTGGGCCATCAGCTCCAGCACCTCGCGCTCGCGGGGGGTGAGCGAGTCCACCCGGTTGTGCCGTCCGCCGTGCATCAGCCCGTTGACGATCTCCGGGTCGAGCGCCGTGCCGCCCGCGGCGACCCGGTGCAGCGCGTCCACGAACTCGGAGGTGCGGGCCACCCGTTCCTTGAGCAGGTAGCCGATGCCGGCGGCGCCGTCAGCCAACAGCCGGGCGGCCCAGGCGGTTTCCACGTGCTGGGAGAAGACCAGGATGCCGACCCCGGGTGCGGTGGCCCGGATTTCGACCGCGGCCCGGATCCCCTCGTCGGTGTGGGTGGGCGGCATCCGGATGTCCACCACGGCCACATCGGGCCGGTGCTCGGTGACGGCGGCGACCAGTTCCGGGGCCGTACCGGCGGTGGCGACCACCGCGCACCCGCGGGCGGTCAGGAGCTCGACCATCCCCTCGCGGAGGATCACCGAGTCCTCGGCGAGGACGACGCGGAGCTGCTTGTCGATCATGACGCCATTATCCGGACCGTCCGGGTGGACGGTGGGGCCGGGTGCGGAACAATATCTACAGCAAGGCTGGACAGTTTGGACTGATGAAATTACCGTGGAGTGGTGACCGAGAAACGAACCGCCCCAGCCGTTCCGGAGCCCCCGGCTGTTCCGGAGACCCCAGCCGTTCCGGAGATCCCCGTCGACACGGCCGCGCTGGCCGCCCGGGAGCTCCGGGCCGTGTTCAGCCGGCTGCGCCGGACCCTCAAGGAGAAGGGGCAGGGCACCACCGGCCTCACCCCCTCCCAGACCGCGGTGCTCAACCGCCTGATCACCGACGGGCCGGCCTCCGCGAGCGCGCTGGCCGCCGCGGAGCGGGTCCGGCCGCAGTCGATGGCCGCGACACTGGCCGCGCTGGAGGCGCACGGGCTGATCGCCCGCCGTCCCGACCCCGAGGACGGGCGCCGCCAGGTCGTGGACCTGAGCGTGACCGGGCTGGAGTGGATCGCGGACAGCCGCCGGGCCCGTGAGGAGTGGCTGGCCCAGGCGCTGCAGCAGGAGCTCACCGAGGCCGAGCGCGCCACCGTGCTGGCGGCGCTGCCCCTGCTGGACCGGCTGAACCGGCGATGACCGGCCCGTCGACGTTGCTGGCGCGACTCCGCTCCCGGCGCCAGGGCACGGAGCGGGCGGCGGAGCCGTCGGCCCCGGCCCGGGCAGGAGCGCCCACCGGGGCCGACGGGCAGGCCGGGCCCGGCGACGGCTTCAACCGCCGACTGCTCGCCCCGATGGTGCTGGGCTCGGTGCTCAATCCGATCAACTCCTCGATGATCGCGGTGGCCCTGGTGCCCGTCGGCACCGCCTTCGGGGCGCCGCCCGCCGAGACGGCCTGGCTGGTGAGCGGGCTCTACCTCGCGACCGCCGTCGGTCAGCCGGTGATCGGCCGGCTGGTGGACACCTACGGGCCGCGCCGGCTCTACCTGGCCGGGACGGCGCTGGTCGGCCTGGCCGGACTGGTGGGCGTGCTCGCGCCCACCCTCGGAGTGCTGGTCGTCGCCCGGGTGCTGCTCGGGATCGGCACCTCCGCCGCGTATCCGGCCGCGATGCACCTCACCCGCAGCGAGGCCGAGCGGACCGGGCGGGACAGCCCCACCGGGGTGCTGACGGTGCTCGCCGTCGCCAACCAGACCATCGCCGTGATCGGGCCGACGCTCGGCGGCCTGCTGATCGGGTTGGGCGGCTGGCGGGCGATCTTCGCGGTCAACGTCCCGCTGTCGCTGGCCTGTCTGGTACTCGGGGCCGCCCGGTTGCCCGCCGCCGCCCCGCGCCGGGACGCCGGGGAGCGCTTGGACCGGTCCGGGATCGCCCTGTTCGCCGTCCTCCTGCTGGCGCTGATGCTGTTCGTGATGCGGCCCGGGGCGGAGCGCTGGTACCTGCCGGTGCTCGCGGTCCTGGCCGGTGCCGGATTCGCGGTCCGGGAGACCAGGGCCCGCAGCCCGTTCATCGACCTGCGGGCCCTGGCCGGCAACCGTCCGTTGATCGCCACCTACCTGCGCCAGGTGCTCGGCTACACGGCGAGTTACGCCTTCCTCTACGGCTACACCCAGTGGCTGGAGCAGGGGCGGGGTCTGAGTGCCGCCTCCGCCGGGCTGGTGCTGCTCCCGCTCTCGCTCACCGCCCTCACGGTCTCCGGTGTGACCGGTCGCCGTGCGGCGGTGCGCGGCAAGCTGGTGGTCGGCGCGGTGGTCCAGATGGCCGCCTGCGCGGCCCTGTTGGCGGCGGGCTCGGCGAGTCCTCCGGTGCTGCTGATCGCCGTCGGGGTGCTGGCGGGCATTCCGCAGGGGCTGATCGGCCTCGGCAACCAGACCGCGCTCTACCACCAGGCCGACCCGGCCGCCATCGCCTCCGCGGCTGGGCTGTTGCGGACCTTCATGTACCTCGGGGCGATGGCCGCCTCGGCCGCCAACGCGGCCTTCTTCCCGCACGGCGCCACCACGGCCGGGCTGCACCACCTCGCGCTGTTCATGTTCGGCGGTGCGGCCCTGCTCTTCCTCCTCGTCCTCCCCGACCGCTCGCTCGGCCGACTCGGAAGCACTGTCTCCCAAGGGAGTTGACGAACAGTCGTCCCGTAGGAGCAGGCCTGTCCGACCTGTCCGACCCGCAGTCGGACGGGCCGGACGGGCCGCGCCGGGGCCTGCGGGCCAGGGCCGAGGGCCTGCGGGTCAGGGCCGGTCGGGTCGGCCGGTGAGGATCGTGGTGAAGATCGGCTCGCCGTGCTGGTGCCCGGTCACGGTGGTGGTCAGGGCGTCCGGGTCCTCACCGCGGGTGTGCCGGGCGGTGACGGTGGTGGGCGCGTCGTGCTCGGCGTAGCGGTGGAAGGTGGTGGCCGCGGCGGCCGGGGTGACGGTGACCGGGGCGGTGAGGGCGTTGGCGGCCTGGCGGGCGGCCTCCAGCAGCACCATGCCGGGTATGTGGTCGCCGGCGTGGTCGAACAGGATCGGGTGCCGGAGGTCGGGGGTGAGGTACCAGGTGCCGGGGGTGCCGGTCGGGGTCAGGACGACGTCGCAGGGCCGGGCCCGGCCGACCAGGGCCGGTGGCAGGCGCCGGTCGTCCCCCGCCGCAGCCGCGACCGGTATCCGGCCGCTCGCGGGGCGCGCGCCGCGCAGCCGGCGGTAGGTGGAGTCCGGCACGGTGGTGAAGCGGGCCTCGCCGGTCGCGGCCAGGTGGGGGCCGCGGCGGACGGTTGCGGTGAAGGTGAAGTCGATCGTGCTGCGGGTGCGCCGGGGCCGGGGGAGGAGCCTGGCCTCGATGGTGAGGTCGGTGGGTGTCGCCCCGATGGACAGCCGGTGGGCGCGGGCGGTGTAGTCGAGGTTCCACATCAGGAATCGGTGGTCGAGCGGGATGTCGTACCGGCTGTGGGCGAGGTAGAGCCCGGCTTGGCGAACCGTTTCAGCGGCGAGCATCGGGTCGTACCGGGTCCCGTCCGGGGTGCTGAAGAAGGTGTGCGCCCGCGGCCACTGGGCGGTGACGGTGAACGCGGTGTCGCCGAGCGGCTCGCTGCCGGTGATGAAGACCTCGGCGTGGCAGGCCCGGTGGACGTACTCCTTGGCGACGGTACTGGTCAATCGGGGCGCCGGGGCGGCCGGAACGACCGGGCGGCTCGGCTCGGGGGGCGTGCCGAGGGCCGTGGCGGCCGGGGTGAGGACAGGGGCGGCCGGGGTGAGGACACGGGCGGGATGAGCGAGCAGGGACATGGGGGAGCGCTCCAGGGGACCGGGGTGGGCGGGGCCGGCTGCTCAGGGCTCGTGGGGGTACGCACCTGCCGGTCCGTTCGTCGGGGAGCCGGGACGAAGGTGCGTCGGCGGCCGAGCGCAACCGTGTCAACGCCGGGTCGTCCGTCCGCGCCCGACCGCTGACCTCGACGGTCAGCACACGGCCGTTCACCTGCGGTGATGCCGACGACCCGGGTTGACGCCTCCATCATCACAAGCGCTGGGCGCAGGGGCGTCACCGGCTCGGGCGGCGCTTGCGATGACGGACGCGGGAGCCGGGCCGGCGCCCGACCTGCCACGGGGCCGTCAAACGGCCGATCGGAAAGCCCAGTTGCCGCGCCGCACCATCCGCTCGACGGGTGTGCCGGCGTTCGGGCGCCGGATAGACTTCGGCACTTCCCGCCCCACCTCACGGCCCCGCTGCCACCGAGACGATGCCACCCGGAGAGCAGAGAACAGAGAGCAGAGAGCAGAGAGCAGAGGGCAGCGGGCAGAGGGCAGAGGGCACAGAGCAGCGGCACAGAGCAGAGAGCAGGCCTTCGTGAACCATCCTTCGACCACGTCGCCCGGCGGACTGCTGGTCATCGGCAGCGCCGCCCCGGCCGACGTCTCCGGCGCGGGGCTGTGCACGGTCGGCTACGACGGCACCGGCGCCATGAGCCTCCTCCGCACACTGCCGCTCGACCACCCCTCCTATGCGGCCGTCGACCCGACACGCGCCATCGTCCACACCGTCCTGGAACAGGCGGTCGGACGGGTCGTCTCCCTCCGGACGGACTCCGGGGCCGAGGGCGAGGGGCCGCCCGCCGCCGCTGCCAGCGGTGGTGCGGGCCCGTGCCACATCGCGGTCCACCCCAGCGGTTCGCACGTCTTCGTGGCCCACTACGGCGACGGCGTCCTCTCGGCCGTCCCCACCGGCGCCGACGGTACGGTCGCCACCGCCGAGCCGGTGCAGACCATCCGGCACCCGGGCCGGGAGGCCTCCGGGGACCTGCTCACCTCCCCGCACGCCCACATGGCGGCCCCCTCGCCGGACGGGCGGTTCCTGCTGTGCACCGACCTCGGTACCGACCGGGTGTACGTCTACGCCTTCGACCCGGACAGCGGCCCGCTCAGCGCCCACCGGACGGTGCAACTGCCGCCGGGCAGGGGCCCCCGGCACCTCGTGTTCCACCCGTCGGCCCGGTACGCCTACGTCCTGAACGAGCTCTCCTCCACCCTCACGGTGTGCACCTGGGACGCGCTCTCCGGCCACCTCGAACCGTTCGCCGAGGTCGAGACCCGACAGGATCCGGGCGCGCCGAACGCCAACTCCGCCGCCGCAGTCCGGTTGTCCGGCGACGGCGGCTTCCTCTACACGACCAACCGCGGCGACGACGCGATCTCGGTCCACGCCGTCCGCGATGACGGCGCCTCCGTGGAGCTGCTCACCGCCGTTCCCTGCGGCGGGACTTGGCCGCGCGACATCGCGCTCACCCCGGACGGCCTGCTGGTCTTCTGCGCCAATCAGCGCTCCGACACGGTCACGGCCTTCCACCGCGACCCGTCCACCGGCCGGCTGAGCCCGGCCGGGGAGCCCCTGGTGGTCACCGAGCCCACGTCCGTCCTGCCGATCGCCCGCTGAGCGAAGGCCCGAGGTGCCCGGCGCGCGTGAGCCGTCGGGCACCGACGGATATGTGAGCGTTCCCATGTGAGCGCTCTCAACATCTTGACACCCTCCGGCCGCAAGCCCCAGGATCGCCCTGTGAACCTGTCAGACAGCCAGACAGCAGGGTCGGCCCCCCGGCGCGTGAGCGCGATGGAAGCAGTGTTCGGCCACCTGCGCAGCGCCATCGAGCGCGGCGAGTACGTCGTGGGGGACAAGCTCCCCTCCGAAGCGGAGCTGTGCCGGACCCTGGAGGTCAGCCGGCCCGTGCTGCGGGAGGCGCTCCGGGCGCTCCAGGCCATGGGCCTGACCGTCTCGAAGACCGGCAAGGGCACCTTCGTCGTGGCGAACACGGTCGAGGACCCGACCTTCGGCGACTACGCGGCCAGCGACCTGCTGGAGGTGCGCCGGCACGTCGAGATCCCGGTCGCCGGGTACGCGGCGCTGCGCCGCACCCCGGAGGACCTGGACCAGCTGGCCCACCTGCTCGACCGGATGGAGCGGGAGACCGACACCACCGCGTGGGTCGCCCTGGACACCGTCTTCCACCTGGCGGTGGCCGAGGCCTCCCGCAACCCGGTCTTCCGTCGGGTCATCGAGGAGATCCGCGACGCACTGGCGCGTCAGTCGGCGTTCCTCAACGAGCTGGGCGATCGACGCGAGCAGTCCAACTGCGAGCACCGGGCGATCGTCGAGGCGCTGGTCGACGGTTCCGAGCCCGACGCGGTAGCGGCGATGTCGCACCACCTTCACCGCGTCGAGGCGACCCTCACCGACATCGTGCACCCCAGGCGCACGGAGACCCCCATGGAAGGCAGAGCTGAGGCGTGAGCGAGCAGTTCCTCGAAGACGAGAAGCGCCCCACGACCCCCAACGCCCCTACCACCCCCACGGCCCCCACCACCCCCAACGCCCCCACCACCCCCACGGCCAGGCACGTCGACGCCGGTGACGCCGGCTACAGCAAGTCCTTGAAGCCCCGGCACGTCAACATGATCGCCATCGGCGGTGCCATCGGCACCGGCCTGTTCCTGGGCGCCGGTGGCCGCCTCGCCGACGCCGGGCCCTCCCTGTTCGTCGCGTACGCCGTCTGCGGTGTCTTCGCCTTCCTCGTCGTGCGCGCGCTCGGCGAACTCGTCCTGTACCGCCCGTCCTCCGGTGCCTTCGTCTCGTACGCCCGGGAGTTCCTGGGGGAGAAGGGCGCGTACACCGCGGGCTGGATGTACTTCCTCAACTGGGCGACCACCGGCATCGCCGACATCACCGCCGTCGCCACCTACACCCACTACTGGCACCTGTTCTCCGACATCCCGCAGTGGGTGATCGCGCTCATAGCCCTGGCCGTGGTGCTGACGGTGAACCTCATCTCGGTGCGGATCTTCGGTGAACTGGAGTTCTGGTTCGCCATCGTCAAGGTCGGCGCGCTGCTGGTCTTCATGGGCATCGCGATCTTCCTGCTGGTCACCCGGCACCCGGTTGACGGCGTCGTGCCCGGCCCGTCCCTGATCACCGACAACGGCGGGATCTTCCCCAACGGCCTGATGCCGATGCTTCTGATCATCCAGGGCGTCGTCTTCGCCTACGCCTCCGTCGAACTGGTCGGCGTCACGGCCGGGGAGACCGAGAACCCCGAGAAGATCATGCCGAAGGCGATCAACTCGATCATGTGGCGGGTGGGCCTGTTCTACGTCGGCTCGGTCGTGCTGCTGTCGATGCTGATGCCCTGGAACAGGTACAGCTCCGGCCAGAGCCCGTTCGTGACGGTGCTGTCCCACATCGGCATCCCGGCGGCGGGCAGCGTGATGAACCTGGTCGTCCTCACCGCGGCGATGTCCTCGCTCAACTCCGGCCTCTACTCCACCGGTCGCATCCTGCGCTCGATGGCCGTGAGCGGCTCGGCGCCGCGCTTCACCGCCCGGATGAGCCGCAGTCAGGTGCCGTACGGCGGCATCCTGCTGACCAGCGGCATGTGCGTCCTCGGCGTGGGCCTCAACTACGTGGTGCCCGCGGACGCGTTCGAGATCGTGCTCAACTTCGCGGCGATCGGCATCCTCGCCACCTGGGGCATGATCATGGTCTGCCACCTCTTCTTCTGGCGGAAGACCCGGGCCGGCGAACTGACCCGCCCCTCCTACCGGCTGCCGGGCTCGCCCTGGACCGAGATCGTGACGCTGGCCTTCCTCGCCACCGTCCTGGTCCTGATGTACGCCGACGGCGGCGCCGGACGCACCACCGTGCTCTGCGTACCACTGATCGCCGCCGCACTGGTGGCCGGCTGGTACGCGATCCGCCGCCGCCTCGCGCGCGACGGCGCCCGGTCCGACGGCTGACCCGGGCGGCGGCCTTCGGTGCGGGGGCGACCCCGCGGCTGTCGAGGGCCGCCCGCCCGGCCGGCGGAGCAGCAAGCGAACCACCACCCAGCGAGGCAGTGATGCACAGAACCACCCCCGCGGACGCACCCGCGATCCGCGAGCCCCGGCACGTCCCCGTCGCCCACGTCACCCGCGGCGGCATGGTCGAGGGGGTCCACCACGGCTCGGTCGTCGTCCTCGACGCCGACGGCGAAGTCCGGTTCCGGCTCGGCGACATCGAGGTCGCCTGCTACCCGCGGTCCGCCCTCAAGCCGCTCCAGGCCGTGGCCATGGTGCGGGCCGGGCTGCCGCTCGACGGCGAACTCCTCTCCCTCGCGATGGGCAGCCACTCCGGCGAGGAACGCCACCTCGCCGGAGCCCGGCGGATCCTGGAATTCGCCGGCCTCTCCGAGGACGACCTGCGCAACGTCCCGGACCTCCCGTACGACCCCGCGGTCCGCGACACCTGGATCCGGGAGGGCCGCCCGCCCTCCCGGCTCGCCCAGAACTGCTCGGGCAAGCACGCCGCGATGCTCTACCTCTGCAAGCTCAACGGCTGGCCGCTGACGGACTACGACGATCCCACCCACCCGCTCCAGCGGGTGATCGCCGGGGTCGTCGAGGAACTCACCGGTCAACGCATCGCGCGGGTCAGCGTCGACGGCTGCGGCACCCCGCTGTTCGCCGTCTCGCTGCACGGCCTCGCCCGCGCCGCCGCCCGCATCGCCACCGGCGCGCCCGGGACGCCCGAGTTCCGGGTGGCCGACGCGCTGCGCGCGCACCCGGAGATGGCCTCCGGCGCCGGCCGGGACACGGCCGCGCTGATGCACGCGGTGCCCGGACTGCTGGCCAAGGACGGCTTCGAGGGCGTGCAGGTCGCCGCGCTGCCGGACGGCCGCGCCATCGCCGTGAAGATCGCTGACGGGGCGAACCGGGCGCGCGTCCCGGTGGCGGCGGCCGCGCTGGCCCTGGCGGGAGTCGAACCGGGGCTGCTCACCGGCTTCGCGGGCGAGCCGACGACCGGCGGTGGCCGGCCCGTCGGCGGCGTCCGGCCGGTGGCGGCGCTCGACCCGTCGGCCCTGCCCGCCCCCGTCTGACCCGACCCACCGTTCCACCGTTCCACCGAGGAAGAGGACCGCACACCCATGACCGCCGCCACCCGTAGCGAACACGACCTGCTCGGAGACCGCGACGTCCCCGCCGACGCCTACTGGGGCGTCCACACGCTGCGCGCCACCGAGAACTTCCCCATCACGGGCACGCCCATCTCCACCTACCCGCACCTGATCGACGCCCTCGCCGCCGTCAAGGAGGCCGCCGCCCTCGCCAACGAGGAACTCGGCCTGCTGGAGCCCGCGAAGGCCGCCGCGATCGTCGCCGCCTGCCAGGAGATCCGCGCCGGAAAGCTGCACGAGCAGTTCGTCGTGGACGTCATCCAGGGCGGCGCCGGCACCTCGACCAACATGAACGCCAACGAGGTCATCGCCAACCGGGCGCTGGAGCTGCTGGGGCACGCCAAGGGCGACTACCGGCACCTGCACCCCAACGAGCACGTCAACCTGGGCCAGTCCACCAACGACGTCTACCCGACGGCCGTCCGGATCGCGACCGTCCTCGCCGTGCGCGGCCTGCTCGACGCGATGGCCGTCCTCCAGGACGCCTTCGCCCGCAAGGCCGTCGAGTTCCGCGACGTCCTCAAGATGGGCCGCACCCAGCTGCAGGACGCCGTGCCGATGACGCTCGGGCAGGAGTTCTCGACCTTCGCGGTCATGCTCGACGAGGACCGCAGCCGGCTGGCGGAGGCCGTCGAGCTGATCCTGGAGATCAACCTCGGCGCCACCGCGATCGGCACCGGCCTCAACGCCCCGGCCGGGTACGCCGAGTCCGCCCGCCGTCACCTCGCCGAGCTCACCGGGCTGCCGCTCGTCACTGCGGCCAACCTGGTCGAGGCCACCCAGGACTGCGGGGCGTTCGTCCAGATGTCCGGGGTGCTCAAGCGCATCGCCGTCAAGCTCTCGAAGAGCTGCAACGACCTGCGCCTGCTGTCCTCGGGGCCGCGTGCGGGCCTCGGCGAGATCAACCTGCCGCCGGTGCAGGCCGGTTCGAGCATCATGCCCGGCAAGGTGAACCCGGTGATCCCCGAGGTCGTCAACCAGGTCGCCTTCGAGGTGATCGGCAACGACGTCGCCGTCACCATGGCCGCCGAGGCCGGACAGCTCCAGCTCAACGCCTTCGAGCCGATCATCCTCCACTCGCTCTCGGAGTCGATCACCCATCTGCGCGCCGCCTGCCTCACCCTCGCCGAGCGCTGCGTGGTCGGCATCACCGCCAACACCGAGGTGCTGCGCGCGAGCGTCGAGAACTCCATCGGCCTGGTGACCGCCCTCAACCCGCACATCGGCTACACGGCCGCCACCGACATCGCCAAGGAGGCCCTCGCCAGCGGCCGGGGCGTGGCCGAACTCGTCCTGGAGAAGGGGCTGCTCCCGGCCGAGCGGCTCGCCGCCCTGCTCCGGCCCGAGGTGCTCGCGGGCACCGGCGCTCCGGTGGCCTGACGGCGGGAACCGGCGCTCCGGTGGCCTGACGGCGAGCACCGGCGCTCCGGTGGCCTGACGGCGAGCACCGCGGACGGGGTCAGGTCCGACCGGCCGGCGCCGGGATCAGCCGCACGGCCTCCGGGGCCCGGGCGTTGTGACGCTCGGTCCAGGTGGTCAGCGCGGACTGGCAGGCGTGGTCGAGGTGCCGGAGCCCGGAGAGGTCCAGCTCCACGACGCGGTCGGCGGGCAGCGCTTCGAGGGTGTCCAGGAGCTTGGGCAGCCGGAGGAAGGTGGCGTTGCCCGTCAGCCGGACCCGGACGGTGCCACCGGGCTGCTCCTCCGTCGCCACGTGCAGGCGGGACGTCTCCCAGGCCGACTTGACGACCGACAGGCCCAGGCCGATCAGCACGCCCTCGAACATGTTGACCGTGACGATGGCCACGGCGGTGGCCGCGAGGACGAGCGCCTCCGCCCGGTGCTCGCGCCACAACGGCCCGAACTGCTCGAACGGCAGCAGCTTGAACCCGGCGTGCACCAGCACTCCGGCGAGCGCCGCGACGGGGATGACGCCGAGCGCCGCCGGGAGCAGTGCGGCGAAGAGCAGCAGCCACCCGCCGTGCAGGACGCGGGACGCCTTGGTCCGGGCGCCGGCCTGGACGTTGGCGGCGCTGCGGACGATGACCGCGGTCATCGGCAGGGCGCCCAGGGCGCCGCAGAGCGCGTTGCCCGCGCCCTGCGCCATGAGTTCCCTGTCGTAGTCAGTGCGCGGTCCGTCGTGCAGCCGGTCGACGGCCGCCGCGCTGAACAGGCTCTCGGCCGAGGCGACCAGCGTGAAGGCCACGACCGTCAGGAGCAGGGCCGGGGTGAGCTGCTCGAAGACCCCGCTGCCGGGCGGCTGGACGGCGTCCAGCAGGCCCTTGACCTCGACCTTCTTCAGCGGGCGGTGCAGCAGCCAGGCGGCGCCGGTGGCGAGCAGCACGGCCACCAGCGCGCCCGGGACGACCCGCACCCTGGCGGGCAGCCGCTGCCACAGCACGATCACCGCGATGGTGCCGGCGCCGACCGCGAAGGAGTAGCCGGCGGCGGGCGAGGAGACGAGCCGGGCGAGCAGGCCGGGAAGGCCCAGGAGCTTGTCGATCCCGCTCGCGGGCGCCGGTCGGTCGGCCATCGCGTAGAGCTGCCCGGCGATGATGACCAGGCCGATGCCGGCCAGCATGCCCTCCACCACGGCGACGGAGATCGCGCGGAACCAGCGGCCCCAGCGCAGCGCGCCCAGCAGCAGTTGGAGCAGGCCGGTGGCGGCGACCACCAGGCCGAGGGCGGGCAGGCCGAACCGTTGCACGGTCTCGGCGACCAGGACGGTCAGTCCGGCCGCCGGGCCGCTGACCTGGAGGCTGCTGCCGGGCAGCGCGCCGGTGACCAGGCCGCCGACGATGCCGGTGATCAGGCCGAGTTCGGCGGGCACGCCCGAGGCGACGGCGACGCCGACGCACAGCGGGAGGGCGACCAGGAACACGACGAGCGAGGCGGTCAGGTCGTACTTGAGTGCGGGAATGCGCATGGGAGCCCTCATCCGGGGAGTTGGGTTGTCGGCCACTGGGTCACTTCGGGACCGTGCAACGCTCGCTCGGTACGGGGGCAGCGCGGAGCGCGGCGGCGCCGGCAGGCGGAATCACTGCCGTGGGCCGTCGTGGACTGCCGGGATGTGGCGGGGCGGTGGGTCACCCGTCCGGGGTGTCGCCACCGTCGGTGAGCGTGCGCGCGCGGTCGGCGCCGATCAGCAGCGGAACACCTGGAGGACCGCCGCTCCGGGCTGTCTGCGCGCCCCGTACGGCGGGGCGGGGGTGCGGGCCGGCGACGGGTTGTCGTCGTCGGCGGCTTCCTCGGCGAGGGCCGGGTGCAACTCCCTTTGCTGCCGCGGTACTTCGACGGTCCGGTGGCGCGTCCAGCCGAGGCCGGGCGGGCACTCGGGGACCACCGCCTCCTCGACGAGCGTGGCCTCCGCGACCATCCGGGGGCAGGACTCCGCGCGGGTGAGGGCGGATGCGGACTGGGACAGCACCAGCAGGCCCAGCGCGGCCACGAGGGCCACGGCGGCGGCGCCGATCACCCTCCTGACCAAGGACATCGCCGTTCCTTTCCCCGCCCGTGGGAGCGCCCCTGGGAGTGTCCAGGGGACTTGTCGAACCGTCATCACTTCTGACGGATGCGGGCGCGGGACCAGTTCCGGTATGCCGTGAACGGTCGGTGAAGCATTCCGGCCGGGTGGTGATGATCCATGAACCGGCGGGGCGGAATGCGGGTGACCGGTGAACCGGCTGTGATGTGAACGTTAACGCGTATGAATCCGCTGCTCCTTGGCAGTCGGTCGGACGCAGGACCGCGCGTCGGCCGGGGCCCTCCGCCCGGCGCCGGGTGCGCTCCGACCCGGCGTCGGACGGAAGAGGTTCAGCGCCCGGACATCCTCGACAGGACCGTGCGGCGCGCGGTGTCGGCGTCGTCGGCGAGCAGGGCCAGCTCGGCGAGTTCGCGGCACTGCGCGAGGGTGTGGGTGGCCAGGGCCGCGCGCAGCTCGGGGAGCGAGGCGGGCGCGGCGGACAGGCTGGTGATCCCGAGGCCGACCAGGACCAGGGCGAGCGCCGGGTCGGCGGCGGCCTCGCCGCAGACGCCGATCGGACGGCCGTGCTCGGCCGCCGCGGCGGCGGCGGTGGCGACCAGTTCGAGCAGCGCGGGCTGCCACGGGTCGAGCAGCTCGGCGAGGGTGCCGAGCGTCCGGTCGGCCGCGAAGGCGTACTGGGCCAGGTCGTTGGTGCCCACGCTGAAGAAGTCGCAGGACGCGGCCAGCCGGTCGGTCCGCAGAGCGGCTGCCGGGACCTCGATCATCGCGCCGGCCATCGGCAGGCCGTGCGCGCGGACCCGGGCGGCGAACTCGGCGGCCTCGCGCGGGATCGACACCATCGGGGCCATGACCCACACCTGTGCGGTGCTGTCCTGTGCGGCCTCGGCGATCGCGGCGAGCTGGGTCTCCAGCAGGTGCGGATCGCGGGCGGCCGTCCGCAGACCGCGGACCCCCAGCGCGGGGTTCTCCTCGTCGGCGGAGCTGGCGAAGGGCAGCGGTTTGTCCGCGCCCGCGTCCAGGGTGCGGACGACCACCCGGCGCCCGGCGAAGGCCGCGAAGACCTGCCGGTAGGCGGCGGCCTGTTCGGCCCGGTCCGGCGCCTCGGCGCGGTCCAGGAAGAGGAACTCGGTACGGAACAGGCCCACCCCCTCGGCGTCGACGGCGGCCGCGCCGGCCAGCTCGCGCGGCGCACCGAGGTTGACCAGCAGCGCGACCGGGTGGCCGTCCGCCGTCCGGCCCGGCCCCCGGAATCCGGCCAGCAGCTCGCGGTGCCGGCGCTCGCGCGCGGCGGCCCGCTCGACCGCCTCCGGACTCGGGTCGGGCTCGACCACGCCGTCCGCACCGTGCACCAGGACCTGCCGGCCGTCCGCCAGGGCCGTGGCGCCGGTGCAGCCGACCACGGCGGGCACGCCGAGGGCCTTGGCGAGGATGGCCGTGTGGCTGGTCGGCCCGCCGCGGACGGTGACGAGGGCCAGGACCCGTTCGGGGTCGAGCAGCGCGGTGTCGGCGGGCGCCAGGTCGTCGGCGACCAGGACGTACGGGTGCCCGGGGTCGGGCAGGCCGGGCACGGGCAGGCCGAGCAGGTGGGCCACCGCGCGGTCGCGCAGGTCGTCCAGGTCGGGGGCGCGTTCCGCGAAGTAGCCGCCGGCGGCGGTCAGGGCGGCGCGGAAGCCGTCGAAGGCGGTGCTGAGCGCATGGGCGCCGTCGGTGCCCTGCTCGGCGAGCTCGGCGGCCCGGTCGGCGAGGACCGGGTCGGCGGCCATCATGGCCTGGGCCGCGAGCACCTCGGCGCCGGGGCCGCTCACCCGGGCGGCGCGCTGCTCCAGGTCGGTGACGACCGCACCGAGGGCGGCACGGACCGCGGCCGCCTCGGCCGCCGGGTCGGCGACCGCCCTCGGCGCGGGCAGCGGGACCGGGGGAGCCATCCGGGCGACCGGGCCCGCCGCGCTGCCGGTGCCGACGCCGATCCCGCGGATCGGGACGGTCATGCCGCTGCGTCGAGGTCGGAGGCGAGCAGCTGGGCGAGCGCCTGGAGCGCGTCCTCGGCCCCGTCGCCCGAGGCGGTGAGCTCCAGGACCTCGCCGGAGCGGGCGGCCAGGGCGAGGACGGACAGCAGGCTGCGGGCGTCGACCGGGGCCTGGCCCGGGCGGCCGACGGTGACCTTGACCGGCTGTCGGGCGGCAGCGGCCTGGACGAACAGCGACGCCGGGCGGGCGTGCAGACCGCTGCTGGAGCCGACGGTGACCTGGGTCGAGTGCATGGGAGTCCTTGAGGGAGAGGGTGGATGCGATCGCCGACCCGGGTGGGAGCCGGGTCGGCGGGAGGGTGGGGCACGGTGGCCCGCGCTCAGAAGCGCGGGCCACCGTGGTGGATGCCTGGTCCGCGCGGTACGGGGGCGGTCGCGGGACCAGGCAGTCTGTGGTTTCGCGCCCGTTAAGGCGTTGTTTCGATTGGTTCTACGCCCGATCGCGCAGGGATGTCAACACATTCGGGCATCAGCCCACGGAGTGGACGAGAGACGGAACAGCCCCTTGCTTTTCCGTCCGAAGCGCGTATGGTCGGGCTTCACCAGGCGTAAACGGACATGAAACGGACCCAATCCCACATGTACGCACCCGAGCGGCAGCAACAGATCCTCCACCTCGCCCAGGAACAGGGCCGGGTGGACGTGCCGACGCTGGCCGAGGACTTCGGTGTCACCCAGGAGACCATCCGGCGTGACCTGAGCGCCCTGGACCGGGCCGGCCTGCTGCACCGGGTGCACGGCGGCGCGCTGCCCGTCGGCGCACTGCACCTGGAACCCGGCCTGGCCGAACGGGACTCCCGGGCCGCGGCCGAGAAGGAGCGCATCGCCAGGGCGGCCCTGGCCCTGCTGCCCGGCGAGGGCAGCGTCATCCTGGACGCCGGGACGACCGTCTCCCGGCTGGCCGGACTGCTGCCCCTGGACTGCGCCCTCACCGTCGTCACCAACGCCCTCCCGGTCGCGGCCCGGCTGGCCGACCACCCCTCCCTCGCCCTGCACCTCGTCGGCGGGCGGCTGCGCCATCGCACCCAGGCGGCCGTCGACGCCTGGGCGCTGCGCGACCTGGCCGACATCCACGCGGACGTCGCGGTGGTCGCCACCAACGGCTTCTCCCCGGAGGGCGGGCTGTCGACGCCGGACCTCGCCGAGGCCGCCGTCAAGCGGGCCATGCTCGCCGGTGCGCAACGCGTCGTCCTGGTGGCCGATTCCTCCAAGTACGGCGCCCGCCACTTCGCCCGATTCGGCTCGCTGGACCAGGTCGACGTCCTGGTCACGGACACCGGGCTGACCGACGAGCAGGCCGCCCAGATCGAGAACCACGGACCGGAAGTCATCCGCGCATGATCGTCACCATCACCCCCAACCCCAGCCTGGACCGCACCTACGAGCTGGGAACGCTCGTTCTCGGCGAGGTCAACCGAGCCGGGCAGGACCGGCTCGACCCCGGCGGCAAGGGCGTCAACGTCTCCCGTGCGCTCACCGCCGCGGGCCACCGCACCACCGCCGTCCTGCCGTTGGGCGGCCTCTCCGGCGAGCTGCTCTCCGACCTGCTGCGCCGCCAGGGCATCGACGTCGCGGCGGTCACCATCGCGGGCGACACCCGGATCAACGTCTCGATCGCCGAGGACGGCGGCAGCCTCACGAAGATCAACGCGGTGGGCCCCGAGCTCAGCGCAGCCGAGTCGGCCGCGCTGCTGGCCCTCGTCCGCGACACCCAGAAGACCGGACGGGGCACCGGGAACGGCGTCGACTGGCTGGCCTGCTGCGGCAGCCTGCCGCGCGGCCTCCTGCCCGGCTGGTACGCGGAGTTGGTCGCGCAGGTGCACTCGGGCGGCGCCCGGATCGCCCTGGACACCTCCGGCCCCGCACTGCTCGCCGCGCTCTCGGCCCGCCCCGACGTGGTCAAGCCCAACCGGGAGGAACTCGCCGAGGCCGTGGGCCGCCCGGTCGCCACCGTCGGCGACGCCGTGCACGCGGCCGGGGAACTGCGCGAGCGCGGCGCCCAGCAGGTCCTCGCCAGCCTCGGTGCGGACGGGATGCTGCTGATCGCCGAGGAGGGCAGCTGGTACGGCAGCGCACCGGTCGCCGCCGTGCGCAGCGACGTGGGAGCGGGCGACGCCTCGCTCGCGGGCTTCCTCGGAGCCGGCGGCACCGGCCCCGAGGCCCTGGCGGCGGCCCTGGCGCACGGCGCCGCCGCCGTACAACTGCCGGGGAGCGTCATGCCGACCCCGGCCGATCTGGACCGGGCCGCCGTGGCCGTGACGGCGGACATCCCGCTCGAACGACCGCTCCGCGGTTGAGACTCGAACGACCGCTCCGCGGTTGAGATTCGCGGTTGGTTCCGCGATCGAGAACAGCCTCCTGCCGGAGGCACCCCGCCCGACCGTGTGGGACGGAACGGCGACCAATCCCGGGGGCAAGGGAACACTGTCAGGCACCAGTTGAAGGATCGACACGATGAGCGACACCAGCGGACTGATCACACCCGCACTCGTTGATCTCCACCTCGCCCCCGCGGACAAGAGCGAGGCTCTCCGCTCCCTCGCCCAGCGGCTGGTCGCCGAGGGCCGGGTGACCGACCTCGACGGCTTCCTCGCCGACGTGGCCGCCCGCGAGGCCCAGGCCCCGACCGGAATGGGGGACGGGATCGGCATCCCGCACTGCAGATCACCCCACGTGACCCAGCCGAGCCTGGCCTTCGGCCGGAGCACCAGGGGCGTGGACTTCGATGCCCCGGACGGCCGGCCCGCCGACCTGATCTTCATGATCGCGGCACCGGCCGGTGCGGACGACACCCACCTGCAGATCCTCGCCGCGCTGGCCGGTCGGCTGATGGACCCCGCCTTCACCGGGGCCCTCCGCGAGGCCGAGAGCCCGGGCGCCGTCGCGGCCCTGGTCAACGGCGAGGAGACGCCGACCGCTGCACCGGAGGCGCCCGCCCCTTCGGATACGGTCGCTGCTGCGGAGGCGCCCGCTCCTTCGGACCCGGCCGCTGCGCCGGAGACGGCCGCCGGCGGCGCTGGGCTGCGGCTGGTCGCGGTGACCTCCTGCCCGACCGGAATCGCCCACACCTACATGGCGGCCAAGGCCCTCGAACTGGCCGCCGCCCGGGCGGGCGTGCGGATCCAGGTGGAGACCCAGGGGTCGGCCGGGACGACGGTGCTGGCCCCCGAGGTGATCGCGGCCGCCGACGCCGTGATCTTCGCCCATGACGTCGAGGTCCGGGACCGCGCCCGCTTCGCCGGCAAGCCGACCGTCGACGTAGGCGTGAAGGCCGCCGTCAACCGCGCGGATGACCTGATCGCCCAGGCCGCCGGGCTGGTCGCCGAGGCCGGCGGAGGTGCTCGCCCCGCCACCGCACCGGGCGCCGCGGTGAGCGCACCGGCGGGTGAGCACTGGGCCCAGCGGCTGCGCAAGTACCTGATGACGGGCGTCAGTTACATGATCCCGTTCGTCGCGGCGGGCGGTCTGCTGATCGCCCTCGCCTTCGCCATCGGCGGCTACCAGATCGCCTCCGCGCCCTCCGTGCTGGGCCACTTCGACTGGACCTCCTCGCACAGCTGGGCGGCGATGCTGTTCCAGACCGGCAAGACCTCCTTCGGCTTCCTGGTCCCGATCCTCTCCGGGTACATCGCCTGGGCGATCGCGGACCGGGCGGCACTGGCCGCCGGCATCGCGGGTGGCGCCGTCTCGGTGGCGGTCGGCGCGGGCTTCCTCGGCGGCATCGTGTCGGGCCTGGCCGCGGGCTTCCTGGTGCTGTGGATGATCCGCTGGAACGTGCCGCGCGCGGTCAAGGGGATCATGCCGGTGGTGGTGATCCCGCTGCTGTCGGTGGCGGCGGTCGGCTTCCTGATGTTCGTGCTGGTCGGCTCGCCGATCGCCTCGGCGATGAACGGCCTGACCGACTGGCTGAACGGCCTCTCCGGCTCCAACGCGATCCTGCTCGGCGTGCTGCTCGGCGCGATGATGGCCTTCGACATGGGCGGTCCGCTCAACAAGGTCGCCTACACCTTCGCCGCCGGTGCGCTCACCACCGCGGGCACCACCCCGGACGCCGGCAGCCTCAAGGTGATGGCCGCGGTGATGGCCGCCGGCATGACCCCGCCGCTGGGCCTGGCCCTGGCCACCGTCGTTCGGCGGCGGCTGTTCAGCCCCGAGGAACGGGAAAACGGCAAGGCGGCCTGGGTGCTCGGCGCCTCGTTCATCACCGAGGGCGCGATCCCGTTCGCGGCGGCGGACCCGCTGCGGGTCATCCCGGCGAACATCGTCGGCAGCATGACGGCCGGCGGACTGGTGATGGCCTTCGGCTCCACCCTGCGCGCGCCGCACGGCGGGATCTGGGTGCTCCCGCTGATCGGCAGTCCGTTCCTCTACCTGCTCGCCGTCGTGGCGGGCACGGTGGTCACCACGGCAGTGGTCGTGCTGCTCAAGGGGCTGCGGAAGGACGCCGCCCCGGCGGCCGTGGACTCCACCGTCGCCGAGAAGGGGCTGGCCGGCGTCTGATCCGGTAGCCGGACCCGGAGGTTTGTCCGGCAGCCGGCCCCAGCACAGCAGGGCGCCCGCTCGATGGAGCGGGCGCCCTGCTTGCGTGGAGCGGTGGCCGGGCCCGGGCCCGGCAGCCGCTCAGGCCGTCAGCCCGCCGGGGCGAAGCCTCCCCCGACGGAGGCGGTGCCGCCCGCCGACTGGGCCTCGACGCGGTAGCTGTCGCCGGCGGTCACGCGCACACCGGTGGCGTGGTTGTACTGCCCGGCGAACTCGTGCTGTCCCGCCGGTACGGTACGGCCGGGCTTGAGGACCCAGCGGTAGACCAGTGTGCCCCCGGACTCCTGGACGGTGACCGTGAAGTCGTCGGGCGACAGCGTCCGCCAGTTGCCGGTGTCCCGGACGCCGCCGGTCTGCACGATGCGCAGTTCGACGGTGAGCGCGGTGAGCGGCTGGCCGGTCCTGAGGATCAGGTCGTTCTCGTTCCAGTAGACGGTGCTGTGCGGGCTGATCGATCCCGCCGACCAGAGCGGGCCGTTCTGGGCCCGGGCGCTCGCCGAGGGGCTCGGGTGCGGGCTGGTCGGGGTGGTGGTGGCCGGGGCGGCGGCCGGTCCCCGGGTCCCGGCGGGAGAGGGAGTCGAGGGCTGCGGCGCCGGCGGGACGGCGGGGGAGGAGGGCGCGGCCGGGGCGACCGTGGGCTCCGACGGCAGCGGGAAGTGGGCGAGCTCCGCCATGGCGAGGCTGCCGGTGGCCAGGATGCCGGCGGTGGCCAGCCCGGCGAGGGCGGCCCTGGGCCAGGACCGCAGACCCGATCGGGTGCGGTGACGGGTGGCGGGACCGGCCATGCCGCGCTGGACGCGGGCCAGCATCCTGGCGCGGTCGGGCTGATGGGCCTCGGCCGCCTCGCGCAGCTGCCGGGAGATGTGCTCGTTCACCGGTTCCTCGTTCACCGGTTCCTCCTTCCTGTCGTCAGTTCGCCGACGGCTCGTTCGCCGAGCAGCTGCTTCAACTCGGCCATGGCCTTCGAGGTCTGGCTCTTCACCGTACCGACCGATATGCCCAGCGCCGCCGCGGTGTCCTTCTCCGAGAGGTCGAAGGCGTGCCGCATGACCACGCAGGCCCGCTTGCGGAACGGCAGCCGGGCGAGTGCCGCGCGGACGTCCAGGACGGCCGCGACGTCGGGGCCCGAGGTCTTCTTCGGGCTGCGGGACCAGAACAGCAGGACCCGGCGGCGCTCACGGACCGCGCTGCGGATCCGCTCCCGGGCCATGTTGGCGACCACTCCCCGGGCGTAGGCGAGCGGGTGGTCGGCCGCGCGGAGCCGGTCCCAGCGTTGCCACAGGGCGACCAGGGCGTCCGAGGCCAGGTCGTCAGCCGCGTCCGTCTCGCCGGTCAGCAGATGGGCGAGACGGGCGAGTTCGGCGTAGTGGCGTTCGAAGAAGTGGTGGAACTCCGCGGACGCGTCATCGAGGAGCATGTCCCTCGGTCGCCCTCTCCCTGCAATGTGAACGTTAACAAGAGGCGTGAGCCTAGCAGGGCCCCGCCCTGGGGCCGCGTCGCGGTCGTCGCCCCGCAGGGTCGTGACCTGCGGTTGCCGGGCCGTCGGTGCGCTCAATGCCGTGCGAACTGGGCGTGGGCGGACTGCACGACGTCCGGCTGCAACGCGATCCCGTCGACGGTCAGCCGCTCGCCGTAGATGTCGGTGACCCTGATCGATCCGCCGCAGCCGCTGCCGTCGGGGGAGAGGAAGTAGTTGTAGTCGGTGCGGCTCAACCTCCGCCAGCCGCCGCCGGCCTGGACCTCCAGTGCCGCCACCGGGTTCCGGTGACCGATCACCTGGATCCCGCACCACCACTGGCTCGACCCGGTCTTGTACCGGACGGACATGCTGTCCGGCGCCGCCGGGCTCAGCAGCGTCCAGGTGATCGGGAGGCGGCCCACCGAGAGGTCGGCGAGCTTGGCGAAGGCCTCGTGGCTGAGGTCGAGCTGCCCGGGGGCGCAGGGCAGCGGGCACTCGTTGACGATCCGCACCGTGATGCTCGCCCCGCCGGCGGAGCGGACCTGCACGTACGCCCCGCACGCGCCGGACGTCTCGTAGTCGGTGTGGTTCATCGCCGCGATCATGAGGTCGCCGGACGGCCCGAACGAGCAGGCGCCGTTGCCGTCGGCCGCGTCGTAGGAGGTCGCCACGCCCTGGTAGCTCGTACCGGGCCTGATCCGCCCGGCCAGTGATGCCGGGCCGGCGGCCGCACGGCTGCCGGCGGTCGCCGACGCGGGCGCGGACGCGGAGGCCGACGGCTTCGGGGAGGCGGACGGCTTCGCGGAGGAGGAGGCGGAGGGCGACGGCGTTCCGGCCGACGGCGACGGCGTCGGGGCGGTGGGGGACGGCTGAGCCTCCGGCGGCGTGGCACCGTCAGGGCCGCCGGAGGCGGTCGGCACGGCCTGCCCGGTGGCTGCGACGGCCGCCGCGACGGGCTGCCCCGAGCCGCTCCCGCCGCCCCCGGTGAGCGCGAAGGCCAGGCACACCACCAGCCCGACGGCCACCAGTGCCAACGGAACACCCATGACCAGCACTCGCCCGCGCCGTGCCCGGGGGACGGCGTGCTTCGTTGCCCTCATGTCCAGAAATCCATTTCGGTAGATCGAGTCGACCTTGCACCGGTCAGTGGCCGCCGCGGGCGGAAAGGTTGCCGCCCGGTCGCCGGTTCCTCCGCGGCCCGCTGCAGCCCTCCGCAGCCCTCCACGGCCCCCGCGGCCCTCTGCAGCCCTCCACGGCCCGCGTCGGCCGGCCCGGGGCGGACGGCGCGGCCACGCCGTCCGCCCCGGGCCGCCGCGGTCAGGACGGGTCGCCGTACACCACGCCGCGGCCGTAGCTGCCGAAGTACACGCGGCCGTACACGTCGGGGTCGCCCGTGATGACGTTGATGACCGTCCCGCCGTACTGGTGCTGGTCGTCGTTGATCCGGACCCAGGTCGAGCCGGCGTCGGTGGAGCGGAACAGCCCGGTCACACCCTTGACCGTCCCGCTGAGGTAGAGGGCCTGGTAGCCGGCGCCCGGTGCCGCCTTGCCGAAGCCGAGGCCGCTCGCCTCCTGCACACCGGCGACCTTGGTGAAGCTCGCCCCGCCGTTGGTGGAGTGCTGGAGCCCGCCGTCCTTGCTCGCGATCCACAGGTCGCCCGCGACGCCCGGGACGGCCTTGAGCTGGCCCCAGGCCACGCCGGTGGCGCGGGTGGTGAAGTGCCTGCCGCCGTCGGTGCTGGCGTAGAGGGTGCCGCCGCTGAGGGCGTAGAAGGTGTTCGCCGCAGAGCGGTCGGCCACCACGGCCGCGTCCTTGGGCAGGCCGGAGACCGCCGTCCAGGACGCGCCGCGGTTGGTCGAGACGAACGGCACCTGGCCCTCCGGGGTCCACACCACGGTGGCCCCGTCCGCCGAGACGGCGGTGGAGCCGGCGGCCGCGTCGGCCGTCGGCGCCGTCGCGAACGGCGACCAGGTCGCTCCGCCGTCGGTCGAGTAGGCGCCGTGCTGCTCGCCGCCGGAGCCGACCCGCACGGAGAACGACGGCTTGGCCTGGGCGAAGTCGATGCCCGTGGCGGTGGTGAACTTCGGCCCGACCAGCTGCCGGGTCGGGGACTTGGTCAGGTCGTCGTGCCGGAATCCGCTCTGGTCGCCGAGCGCGCTGACCAGCGGGAAGCCGGGCGCCTTGATCAGTCCGTTGGTCGCGGTCTCCTCCACCCCCTTGGGGATGGTCCAGTGGGTGGCGCCCCCGCGGTCCGCTGCGGTCACGTCGGTGCTGCGCCACATGCCCGATCCGGTGCCGTACAGGACGTGTCCGGAGTCGAACGGGTCGATGGCCAGCGCGCCCATCCAGTGCCCGACGCTGCCGGACCCCACGTAGGGCGCGGCCGAGGCGTCGCGCACGGCGGTCGAGCCCAGCGCCTTCCAGGTCGCGCCGCCGTCGGTCGACCGGTAGAGCTCCTCGTTGGGGTACCAGCGGTTGAGGGTGGTGACCATCACCGTGTCCGGGTGCTCGGCGTCGACCGCGAGACCGGCGAAGCCGTAGTGGCCGCTGGACGGCGAGATGTTCTTCCACGCCCCGGTGGACGGCGTGTACTTCCACACCGATCCGGCCGTCACCGGCTGCGGGCCCGGACCGTCGCTGTACGTCAGGTAGAGCGAGCCGTCGCCGGACAGCACGCCGTGGTGCGGCAACTGACCCGTCGGCTGGCCCTGCACGGCCTGCCAGGAGTTGCCGCCGTCGGTGGAGCGGTACAGGGAAGTGGACTTGTCGGCCACGCCGACGTAGATCGTCCTGCTGCCCGCCGGGCCGAAGGTCACGAAGGACAGGCCGACCCCGCTGCTCGCGCCGTCCTTGACGGGGAAGGCGCCGACCTGGCTCCACGTCGCACCGTAGTCGGTGCTGCGCCACAGGCCGTTCTTGCGGGTGCCCAGGTAGAGCTTGCTGTGGTCGGACGGGTCCACCACGAGGCGCTCGCCCATCGACCGGCCGTCCTCGTTGCCGCCCAGTTTGAACGGCAGGTCGGTGCGCTGGAAGGTCCTGCCCTGGTCGGTGGAGCGGAGGATCGAGCCGTTGCCCGCCCAGCCGTTGGTGTACGTGCCGCTCGCCAGGTACAGCCGGTTCGGGTCGACCGGGTCGGTCGCCAGGCTCTCGATGCCCAGCAGGTTCCAGTCGCTGATCCAGTCGGTGATCGAGGTCCACTGGCCGGCGGCCGCGTCCCAGCGGTAGGCGCCGCCGATGTCGGTGCGGGCGTAGAGGAGGTCCTTGCGGCTGGGGTTGAAGACGAAGCCGGTGACGAACCCGCCGCCGACGATCTGGGCGTTCTTCCAGACGTACGGTCCGGTGGCCTGCGCGCCGTCGGTCGCGGGCATCCTCACCAGCTTCCACTGCTGGTTGGTCCCGCCCCAGCCGGGATACTGGATGACCGCCGCGCCCTGGGCGGTGGAGGCTCCGGAGACGTCCAGGACCTGGCCGCTCCTGCGGGAGGTGAAGGTGACGGCGTCGGAACCGCTCACATCGTCGATCCGCCACTGCTGGGCGGCGGCGGAACGATCCGTCTGCTGCTCGGCGGTGGCCGTCCGGTCGGTCGAATCCCCCGCTATGCCCAGCACCTTGCCGCTGTTGCGGTTCACCAGCTCGTAGTAGCCGTCCCCGGTGGGCCGCAGCCGCCACTGCTGGTTGGCCGTCGCCTGGTCCGTCCACTGCTGGATACGGGTGCCGTCGGCGGTGGAGAAGGCGTCGACGTCCAGCACCTTGCCGCTGCGTACGGAGACCAGCCGGTAGTAGGCATCGCCGTCGACCGTCGCGGCCTGGGACTCCTCGTGGGTGAACACGAAGTACGACCCGACGGCGACGGGCACGCCGAGCAGCAGGGCGGTCGCGCTCATCGCGCGCCGGCGGTGGCGCCCACGGGCACGCCCTGCGCTGCCGGCCGCCCGGGCGCGCCGGCCGCGGCCCTCCGCCGTGGCATCCGTCTCGTTCATGGGGGCTACTCCTTGCTTCGGCCCCGCCGCCGCACCACACCCGGTCGTACGGGCGGGCGCGCGGCGGCGGCAGGTGGTGGGATCGGACGAACCGCGGGGTGTTCCGCCCTCGGTGTCGCCTGTCAGTTGCCGCCGTCGCGCGGGAGGTTGCCGCCCGCCGAAAAAAGTTTCGACCTCGGAGGTGGGCTCGACCTCCGGCGCAGCCACCGGCCGTGGAAACCCCCGCCGACGGCCCGCGCGGTGATCGCGCACAATGGCGGTCGTGGAGGAGAGGGAGTCGGTCATGGGTATCGAGAGCCGCCCGGTGACGCTGCGGGTGATCGCCGACCAGCTGGGGCTGGACGTGTCCACCGTCTCCAGGGTCCTGAACGGATCCGAAGGCGACGGGCGGCGGGCCGCCTCGGGCACGACGGCCCGTCGGGTCCGGGACCTGGCCGAGGAGTTGGGCTACCGGCGCGATCCCGCCGCCGTCAGTCTGCGGACCCGGCGCAGCAACCTGATCGGGGTGGTGTTCGCCCGGCTGTCCGAGATCGTCGTCGCGACCATCTACGAGGGCATCGAGGAGGAGGCAGCCCGGCACGGGTTCGCGGCCTTCGTCACCAACACCCAGGACGATCCGGTCCGCCAGCGCGAGCGGATCGCGATGGTCCTCGGCCGGCGGGTGGACGGCCTCATCATCGGCGACGCGCACCTGGACGGCGCCGCCCTGGCGGACCCGGCGCTCCGGGACACGCCGCACGTCCTGGTCAACCGCCGTACCGACGGCGGGCTTCCGGCCGTCACCTGTGACGACTACCGGGGAGGACGCCTGGTCGCCGAGCACTTCCTGCGGCTGGGGCACCGCCGGGTCGGCTGCGTCGCGGGGGAGCCCTTCGCCAGCACCGGCACCGACCGCACCGCCGGCTTCGTCGACCGGTACGCGGAGGCCGGTCTGCCGGTGCCGCCCGAACTGGTGCGGCACTGCGCCTTCGACACCGCGGGCGGCCGCGAGGCGGCGACCGCCCTGCTGACCGCCGACGGCCGCCCCACGGCGCTGTTCGCCGTCAACGACCTGGCCGCCATCGGGGTCCTGGGAGCGGCCCGGGACCTCGGCAGGCACCCGGGGCGGGACCTCGCCCTGGCGGGCTTCAACGACACCCCGGTCGCCGCCGAGCTGCCGGTCGCGCTGACCACGGTCCGCTCGCCGATGGCGGAGCAGGGCCGGGTGGCGGTGCGGGAGCTGCTGCGCCGGATCGGCGGCGCGCCCGCCCGCTCCCGGCGGCTCGCGCCCGAGCTGGTGGAGCGGGCCTCCAGCGGAGCGGCTGTCGGGCCGTCACTTCTCCGGTCCAGGTGAGGAGTTCCGGCCTCTGGCGCCTTCGGTCGAACCTGCCTATCATCCAACCCAAACGATTGGGCCAAACGTTTGGGTTGGGGGGAAGTCATGTCACAGGCGATGCCCAGGGGTGGCTCTGTGAGCGTTCACCACGTCCGCCGTTACGTTCCGCTGGCGGTCTGGAAGTGGGCCTTCATCGCCCTGGTCCTGCTCTTCTGGTTGCTGATCTACCACGGCATCCTGTGGCAGGGGCTGGTGGTCGACGCGGTCGTGCTGGGCGGCCTGGTGGTCATCGGTCAGCTCCCGCCGAGCGTGGGCCTGCGGACCGTCGAGGTGCGCCCGGAGGGCCTGTGGCTGCGCTTCGCCCGCACGCCGGACCCGATGCTGCTCGGCTGGGCCGACATCCTGGACGTCAGCTACCGCCCCGGCTACGCGGAGACCCGCCGCAGCGGCGGCCGGGAGGTGTCGACGTTCCACCACACGACCGTCGCCCTGCTGGTCCGCGGGAGGGAGGAGCCACTGGTCCTGGTGCACGTCCGTCGGTCCAAGCGGCTGGCGCTGCTGATCGCCTCCCACGCGGCCCGGGCGCGCGCCCGGGCGGCCGGGCTGGAGCGCCGGGACGGCGAGGGGGTCTGACCGGCGCGGCGATGCCGTACTCGACGATTGAACAAGAGGCTGAACGCGGCATGACGGGCACGGTGCCGCCGCACCGTGCCCGTCCTGCCGCGTCGCTCAACGGCTTGCCGCGTCGCTCACCGGATCAGGAACCGGCCCGGCGCTTGTTGTAGACGTCGAAGCCCACGGCCGCGAGCAGCACCAGGCCCTTGATCACCTGCTGGTAGTCGGTGCCGACGCCGACCAGCGACATGCCGTTGTTCAGCACGCCGAGCACCAGGCCGCCGATGATCGCGCCCATCACGGTGCCCACGCCGCCGCTGGCGGAGGCGCCGCCGATGAAGGCGGCGGCGATCGCCTCCAGCTCGAAGTTGATGCCGGCCTGCGGGGTGCCGGCGTTGAGCCGTGCGGCGAAGACCAGCCCGGCCAGTGCGGCGAGGACGCCCATGTTGGTGAAGGCGAGGAAGACGACCCGCTTGCTCTTCACGCCGGACAGCTTGGCCGCCGCCTCGTTGCCGCCGATGGCGTAGGTGTGCCGGCCGATGATCGAGTTGCGCATCAGGTAGCCGAAGCCGACCAGCAGGGCGCCGAGGATCAGCAGGACGATCGGCACGCCGTGGTAGCTGGCCAGCAGCAGGGTGAACACGACCACGGCCGCCGTGATCACGGCGAGCTTGGCCAGGAACAGCCCGAGCGGGAGCACCTCCAGCCCGTACGAGGCGGTCTGCCGCCGGCCGCGCAGCTCCTGGAGGACCGCCACGGCCAACACCGCGAGACCGAGCAGCAGGGTGAGGTTGTGGTAGTTGGTGTGCGGGCCCACCTCGGGCAGGAAGCCGCTGCTGATGCTCTGGAAGCCCTTGGGGAACGGCGCCACCGACTGGCCCTGGAGCAGGATCTGGGTGCCGCCGCGGAAGAGCAGCATGCCCGCCAGGGTGACGATGAAGGACGGGATCCCGAGGTAGGCGATCCAGAAGCCCTGCCAGGCGCCGGCCAGGGCGCCGATCACCAGCGCGATCAGCATCGCCACGGGCCACGGCAGGTGGTGCTCGACCATCATCACCGCGGCGGCGGCCCCGACGAAGGCGGCCAGGGAACCGACCGACAGGTCGATGTGCCCGGCGATGATGACGATCATCATCCCGATCGCCAGGATGAGGATGTAGCCGTTCTGCTGGATCAGGTTGGTGATGTTGAGCGGCTGGAGCAGGATGCCGTCGGTCCAGATCTGGAACAGCAGCACGATCAGCGCCAGGGCGACCAGCATGCCGTACTGGCGCACGTTGCCGCGCAGTGCGCGGGCCAGGGCGGCGCCGACGGACGGGCTCGGGTCGGGCTCGGGCCCGTTCTGGGCGGAGTCCGGGATGATCTCGGTCTGGGCCATGCCTCACACCTGCTCGTTGCTGGATGCGGCGCTCATGGTCATGAGCCGCATGAGGGATTCCTGGGTGGCGTCGGCGCGGGCGACCTCGCCGGTGATCCGGCCTTCGGCCATGGTGTAGATCCGGTCGCACAGGCCGAGGAGTTCGGGGAGTTCGGACGAGATGACGAGTACCGCCTTGCCCTGGGCGGCCAGTTCGGCGATGACGGTGTAGATCTCCGCCTTGGCGCCGATGTCGATGCCGCGGGTCGGCTCGTCGAGGATCAGCACCTCGGGCCCGGCGAAGATCCACTTGCTGAGGACGACCTTCTGCTGGTTGCCGCCGCTGAGCGTGCCGGTCCGGGTGAACACCGTCGGGGCCTTGATGTTCATGGTCCGCCGGAACGATTCGGCGACCTTGGTCTCCTCGTGCCGGTCGACCCGGCCGTACCGGGCGACCTTGCCGAGCGCGCTCAGCGAGATGTTCCGGCTGATGTCGTCGATCAGGTTGAGGCCGAAGTGCTTGCGGTCCTCGGTGACGTAGGCGATGCCGTGGCCGATGGCCTCCGGCACCGTCCGGGTGCGGATCTCCCGGCCGTGCAGCAGCACCCGGCCACCGGCCCAGCGCCCGTACGAGCGGCCGAAGACGCTCATCGCGAGCTCGGTGCGGCCGGCGCCCATCAGGCCGGCGACGCCGACGATCTCGCCGCGCCGCACGTTCAGGGAGGCGCCGTCCACCACGGTGCGCTGCTGGTCGATCGGGTGCCGGACGGTCCAGTCCTCGATCTCGAAGGCGACCTCGCCGATGTCGGGGGTGCGCTCGGGATAGCGGTGCTCCAGGTCCCGGCCGACCATGCCGCGGATGATCCGGTCCTCGGAGATGCCCTCCGGGCCGATCGCGATGGTCTCGATGGTCTGCCCGTCGCGCAGGATGGTGACGGCGTCGGCGACCCGGGCGATCTCGTTCAGCTTGTGCGAGATGATGATGCAGGAGATGCCCTGCGCCTTGAGCTCCAGGATCAGGTCGAGGAGCTTGCGGCTGTCCTCGTCGTTCAGCGCGGCGGTCGGCTCGTCGAGGATGAGCAGCTTGACCTTCTTGGCCAACGCCTTGGCGATCTCGACCAGTTGCTGCTTGCCCACGCCGAGGTCGGCGATCCGGGTGTGCGGGCTCTCCGCCAGGCCGACCTGGCGGAGCAGTTCGCCGGCGTGGGTGAGGGTCCGGTGCCAGCTGATGATGCCCCGGGTGGCGTGCTCGTTGCCCAGGAAGACGTTCTCGGCGATGGACAGGTACGGCACCAGGGCGAGTTCCTGGTGGATGATGACGATGCCGCGCTGCTCGCTGGCCCGGATGTCCTTGAACTGGCAGGGCTCGCCCTCGAAGAGGATCTCGCCCTCGTAACTGCCGTGCGGGTAGACCCCGCTGAGCACCTTCATCAGGGTGGACTTGCCGGCGCCGTTCTCGCCGCAGATGGCGTGCACCTCGCCGGCCGCCACGGTCAGGTTGACCTCGGAGAGTGCCTTGACGCCGGGGAACGACTTGCTGATCGACCGCATTTCGAGAACGGGTCCAGCCATGGGTGTGCGTCCGTATCGTTCGGGGCGGTGCGGCCCGTAGGGCGCCCGGGGGAGTCCGGGCGCCGCACCGCCGGTTCGGCGCGGGGCCCGTCGAGCGGGCCCCGCGGGGCTACTTGAGCTGGTCAGCGGTGTACTGGCCGCTGTCGACCAGGACCTTCTGGTAGTTGTCCTTGTCGACGCTCACCGGCTGGAGCAGCTGGGCCGGAACGACCTTCGCGCCGTTGTTGTACTGGGTGGTGTCGTTGACCTCGGGCTTCCCGCCGGTCAGCAGCGCGTCGCCCATCTGGACGGCGACCTTGGCGAGCTGGCGGGTGTCCTTGTAGACGGTCTGGGTCTGCTCGCCCGCGATGATCGACTTCACCGAGGCCAGCTCGGCGTCCTGACCGGTGACGACGGGCAGGGACTTGGCGCTGCCGTAGCCGACGCCCTTGAGCGAGGAGATGATGCCGATCGAGATGCCGTCGTACGGCGAGAGCACGGCGTCGACGTGGGCCGAGGTGTAGGCCTTGCTGAGCAGGTTGTCCATCCGGGACTGGGCGAGGCCGCCGTCCCAGCGCAGCGTGGCGACCTGGTTGAAGTCGGTCTGGCCGCTCTGCACGACCAGCTTCTTCTGGTCGATGTACGGCTTGAGGACGCTCATCGCGCCGTTGAAGAAGAAGGTCGCGTTGTTGTCGTCCGGCGAGCCGGCGAAGAGCTCGATGTTGAACGGCCCCTTGCCGTCCTTGAGGCCGAGCTTGTCGGCGATGTACCCGCCCTGGAGGACACCGACCTTGTAGTTGTCGAAGGTCGCGTAGTAGTCGACGTTCTGGGTGCCCCGGATCAGCCGGTCGTAGGAGATGACCGGAATGTGCGCGTCGGCGGCCTTCTGCAGCACGTTGGTGAGGGAGGAGCCGTCGATGGCGGCGATCACCAGCAGCTTGGCGCCCTTGGTGATCATGTTCTCCACCTGGGAGACCTGGTTCTCCACGACGTTGTCGCCGTACTGGAGGTCGGTCTTGTAGCCCTTGGCCTGGAACTCCTTGACCATGTTGTTGCCGTCGTCGATCCAGCGGGCCGACGACTTGGTCGGCATCGCGATGCCGATGAGCCCTCCCTTGGCGTCGCCCTTGGCCGCCCCGTCGCCGACTCCGTTGGCGCTCTGCCCGCAGGCCGCCAACGAGAGCGTCAGGCCCGCTGCGACGAGGCCCGCTGAAAGCTTCCGCACAGTTCCTCCATGGTGATGTTCCGCGACCGGGACAGCGCACCCCTGACTGGGCGGCTGGGAGTGGTCGAGCGGGCCGGGGCCGGAGCGGTCCCTCGCGCTGTGGACGTTGGGGTGGCAGTAGCTCTGGCCTGGCGTGAAATGAAGTGTTAACGCTCACAACAGCGTCGTCAAGGGGCCTTGGGTCACCGTTCGGTCGCGGTGTCCCGGGGGCGGGTCCGTCCGGATGCGAACGGTTGGACGGGGGTGGATCGAAGGGGCGACAAACAGGCCATCAACGTCAATCCGGCGTCTGTCCGGAAGGGGCTGCGGCTGGCGGGGCTCGCGCCGTCCGGCGCGGGGCGCCGACTGCTCGGCGTGCGGCAACGCCCGACCGCCGACGGGTGAGTCCGCCTGAACGTGTGTCGGGCGGGCGCGACCGTGCCTGTCCGGCACCCGGTCGGGCACCCGGTCGGGTACACGGTCGGGCACATCGCCGGGACCCGCTCCGAACGATCGGGCGAGAACAGTCTGTTAACGCTAACAGAACATTGCCGGTGAACTTGGCGTGGCCTGGTAAAACAGCAGGTCAGAGGCGGTTTGTGGGCGTGGCGACCTGGTTGACGCGATCACGG
Organism: Kitasatospora sp. NPDC028055; assembly: GCF_040637885.1. Classification (NCBI taxonomy): domain Bacteria; kingdom Bacillati; phylum Actinomycetota; class Actinomycetes; order Kitasatosporales; family Streptomycetaceae; genus Kitasatospora; species Kitasatospora sp. NPDC028055. The sequence continues at coordinate 80,863 of NZ_JBEZXE010000003.1, forward strand.
TCCACTCGTACGCTCCGGGGCACCGGATCCCGACGCCGTACTCCGAACGGAGCACACCGATGTCCAAGTCCCGCCTCCGCCATCCCCTTCTCCGCTCCGTCCTCGTGGGCGCGCTCGGCGCGGCTGCCGCGCTGGGCGGCCTGGTCGGCGCGCCAGCCGCGCAGGCCGCGCAGGCCGACGCCGGGGGCGGGTCGTTCTCCGTGCTGACGTACAACGTCGCCGGGCTCCCGCAGCCGGTGAACAGCGCCCCCACCGAGCGGCAGAGCAGCACCACCGCCATCGGCCAGCGGCTGGGGCCGTACGACGTCGTGCACGTCCAGGAGGACTTCAACTACCACGCTGCGCTGTACGCCGCCGACGCACACCCGTACCGCACGGCGACCAGCGGCGGGGCGGGCATCGGCAGCGGCCTCAACACCCTGTCCGGACTCGCCTACGACACCGACGACTTCGAGCGCGTCAAGTGGAACGACTGCCAGCTGGACTCCGGTGACTGCCTCACCCCCAAGGGCTTCACCTTCATGCGGACCCGGCTGGCCGAGGGCGTGTACGTGGACTTCTACAACCTCCACGCGAACGCGGGCACGAACCCCGGCGACGAGACCGCGCGTGCCGCCAACCTGGCGCAGCTCACCGGCTACATCAGGACCCACTCGGCCGGGAACGCCGTGGTCGTGATGGGCGACACCAACACGCGCTACACCCGCGCCGACGACACCATCGGCGCCTTCGCCGCCGACAACGGGCTGACCGACGCGTGGGTGCAGCTCGAGCGCGGCGGCGTGGCGCCGACCCGCGGCGCCGACCCGCTGCTGTGCGACCAGAACGCGCCCACCGACACCTGCGAGATCGTCGACAAGGTCCTGTACCGCAGCAGCCCGCTCGTCTCACTCGCCGCCACCTCGTACGCCAACAAGCACGCCGACTTCCTCGACGGCTCCGGCAGGATGCTCAGCGACCACGACCCGGTCGCGGTCGGCTTCACCTGGAGCCGGAACCAGGCCTACCTGGCGAGCGAGCAGTTCGGCGGCCCGCACGGCGACTTCTACGACGACATCGACCGCGTCGCGCCCGGCGCCCGGGCCACCACCGTCAGCCTGCGCTCCGGCGCCCGGGTCGACCAGGTCGGCCTGACCCTCGCCGACGGCACCACCCTCACGCACGGGGGCTCCGGCGGCACCGCCTCCTCCCTCACCCTGGGCAGCGACGAGTACCTGAGCGCGGCCACGCTCTGCCAGGGCTCGCGCGACGGGCACACCCGCATCTTCTACGCCTCCTTCACCACCAACCTGGGCCGCTCCCTGGCCGGCGGCACCACCACCGGCGACTGCGTGACCCGCACCGCGCCCGCCGGCTGGCAGATCGCCGGGTTCCACGGACGCGCCGGGGACGAGGTCGACAAGCTCGGCTTCCTGTTCACCCGCCGCTGACCGCCCCGAACCTCCCTGGCCCGGGCCGCCGACCGGGCCGGGGACCCTCCGTTCCCGAACACCGCTCCTGAACGCCGCTCCTGAACCACCGCTCCCGCCCGCCGGGCCCACCACCGCAGGAAGAACCCCATGAACGATCAGCGCACCCTGGACCGCCGCCGCTTCCTGCGCACCTCGGCGGGCACCTCGGCCGCCCTCCTCACCGGGCCCGCGGCCCTGAGCCTGCTGGGCACACCGCAGCGGGCCGCCGCCGCCCCGGCCGGCCCCGCCCAGGGCGCCGCCTTCGTGGACTCCTACACGACCAACACGATGGCCGACCTCACCCCGGAGGGGAACGCCGCCGTGCGCATCCTCACCGGAATGAACCGGATCTGGCACACCGGCACGTCCTGGAACGACGGCTCGCCGCTGCTCGCCGACATCCTGCGCGCCAACGTGGACTACTGCGTGGAGGTCACCACCGAGCGCACCGAGGCCCAGGCCCGCGAGGCGTTCATCTACGACCGCCAGCACCAGAGTTACGCCGTCATCGCCGGCCTCGGCCCGCTCGCCGGCCTGTACCGGACCGGCGCCCGGGCCGTCACCTCGATCACCACCGCGCCCGACACCACCCCGCCCGCCAAGGTCGACGACGCCGTCCCCGCCGACGCGCCCGCCGGCTCCGCGCTGGGCCCCGGGGCCGTCGACTCGGAGCTGGGGCAGGTGGTCGCCCTCGTCAACGCGCTCCGCGGACCGTACGCCTCCGGCAACCCCGCCAAGTACGCCTACCGGTACCCGCGCCCCTGGCGCTTGAACGAGGACAGCGGGGTGGTCGACACCGGCGCCACCGACGCCCTCGGCTTCCCGGTCTACGACTCGGACGTCGTCGTCGCCCCCCAACTGCTGCGCCAGCGCGGCACCTCCCCGGCCGACGACGGCGGCTTCGTGAGCGGTCACACCAACGCCTTCCACCTGGCCGCACTGGCGCTCGCGTACGCGGTGCCCGAGCGCTTCCAGGAGCTGGTCACCCGGGCCTTCGAGCTCAGCCACACCCGGATCACCGCCGGCATGCACTCCCCGCTCGACGTCATCGGGGGCCGCACGCTCGCCACCGCGCTCGCCGCCGCCACCCTCGCCGACCCGCGCAACGCCGCCCTCAAGGCCGCCGCCCGCAGCCAGGCCGCCGCGTACTTCCGGGCGAAGACCGGTAGCACCGCCGACACCCTGTACGCCTACGCCCATCGGGCCGCCCCGGCCGAGGACCCGTACGCCGACCGCGAGGCCAACGCCGAACTGGTCACCCCGCGGCTGACGTACGTCCTGCGCCGCAGCGGCCGCAGCGTCCCGATGAGCGTGCCCAAGGGCGCCGAAGTCCTGCTGGAGACCCGCCTGCCCTATCTCGACGCCGCCCAGCGCCGCGAGGTGCTGCGCACCACCGCCTTGCCCGGCGGCTACGTCCTGCTGGACGGCCCGGAGATGTGGGGCCGGCTCGACCTGTTCGCCGCGGCCGACGGGTACGGCGCGTTCGAGCAGGACGTGACCGTGGACCTGAACGCCGCCGAGGGCGGGTTCTGCGCGGCCGACACCTGGCGCAACGACATCGGCGGATCCGGCGGCCTCACCAAGCGCGGCACCGGGACGCTGACCCTGACCGGCACCAACCGCTACACCGGCACCACCGTGGTGACGGCAGGAGTCCTCGCGGCCGGCTCCCGCGACGCCCTCGGGCGCGGCGGCGTCCAGGTCCGCGGCGGCACCCTGCGGGTGGATGTCGAACGGGGGCCCCTGCGGCTGCACGGCGACTACCTGCAGTCGGCCGGCGCACGCCTGGAGTTGACGCTCCACCACTGCCACGCCCCGGCGCTGACAATCGCGGGCCGGGTGACGATCGCTCAGGGCGCGGAACTCCTCGTGCGGCCGGCGGAGGACCTCGAACTGGACGAGGACGTGGTGCTGCCGGTGCTCAACGCGCGTACCCTGCAAGGCGGGTTCGCCCGCGTCACCGTCGACGCGGACGGGTACCGGGCGACGCCGCTGTACACCCGCGACGGCCTCGCGGTGCGCCTGACCAGCTGCTGAACTCACCTCCGCACCCCCGGAATCCGACGGGGGAGCCCATGACCGTGCCCGCGACCAGGTCGAGCCGGACCAGCGGGCCGGCACGGTCACGGTGAGCGCAGCCCTGTTGCCGTAGTGGCGGTGGGGCGTGTGCGGATGGCGGGTTTGTGCGGTTCCGTACGGACGGGGCGCGTCAGAAGTCTTGACGGGACACCGTCGGTGCGGGCACTGTCGCCGCTCGAGGAACTCTCCATGTCCGGCCCGGGTGGGAGAACTCTGTCCCGGGCTGGATTGTTAGCGCTCACATTCCCTTTGAGCCGCGCTCAACGACGAGCAGGGAGACAGCATGAGTGACACCACCAGGACCACCCGTGGACGGGGCGCGCTGCGCCGTCTCGCCCGGGCCGGGGCGGCCCTCGCCGTCCTCGTCGGCGCGCTGGCCGGCGCCACCGCGACGAGCGGTGCGGCCCAGGCCGCCACCCAGGGGCCGTGCGACATCTACCGCGCCGGCGGCACACCGTGCGTGGCCGCGCACAGCACCACGCGCGCGCTCTACGGCGGCTACGCCGGGCCGCTGTACCAGGTCCGGCGCGCCTCGGACCAGGCGCTGCGCGACATCGGCGTGCTGAGCACCGGCGGCTACGCCGACGCCGCCGCCCAGGACGCCTTCTGCGCGCACACGACGTGCGTGATCACCGTCATCTACGACCAGAGCGAGCGGCACAACCACCTCACCCAGGCGCCCGGCGGTGGAGCCGCGCCCGGCCCGGACAACCTCGCGGACGCCACGCTGGCGCCCACCACGCTCAACGGGCACCGCGCCTACGGCGTGTACGTCGCCCCGGGCACCGGCTACCGCAACAACCACACCTCCGGCGTCGCCACCGGCGACCAGCCCGAGGGGATGTACGCGATCCTCGACGGCACCCACTACAACGGCGGCTGCTGCTTCGACTACGGCAACGCCGAGACCAGCAGCAACGACACCGGAAACGGCCACATGGAGGCCATCTACTTCGGCAACATCAAGGTCTGGGGCTACGGCTCCGGGCCGGGCCCCTGGGTGATGGCCGACCTGGAGAACGGCCTGTTCTCCGGCGCCGACACGCGCTACAACGCCAACGACCCGACGGTGAACCACCGTTACCTCACGGCCATGGTCAAGGGAGCCCCGAACCAGTGGGCGATCCGGGCCGGCGACGCCCAGTCCGGCGGCCTGTCGACCTTCTACTCCGGTCCGCGCCCGAACGCGGCGGGCTACGACCCGATGCACAAGGAGGGCGCGATCATCCTCGGCATCGGCGGCGACAACAGCAAGAGCGCCCGGGGCACCTTCTACGAGGGCGTGATGACCGCCGGCTACCCGTCGGAGGCCACCGAGAACGCCGTCCAGGCAAACATCGTCGCGGCCGGCTACGCCAATTCCCCGGCGGCCGCCTCGGGGGCCCTGCGCGGCGCCGGTTCGGGCAAGTGCCTGGACGTTCCCGGCGCCTCCGGCACCCCCGGGCTCCAGACGCAGATCAACGGCTGCTCCGGCGGGGCGAGCCAGACGTGGACCCGCACCGCCGACGGCAGGCTCACCGTGGACGTCTCCGGCACCACGCTGTGCCTGGACGCGTACGGCGGCGCGACGGCCGACGGCACCAAGGTGGTGACCTGGCCCTGCAACGGCGGTGCCAACCAGCAGTGGCAGTTCAACGCCGACGGCAGCGTCACCGGCGTCCAGTCCGGCCGCTGCCTGGACGTCGCCGGGGCCGGCACGGCCGACGCCACGCCCGTCCAGCTGTGGAGCTGCTGGGGCGGCGACAACCAGAGGTGGGCGCTCGGGTAGCTCGGGCAGCACCCGCCCCCGACCGAACCCGGCCCGACCGAGCCCGCCCCCGACCGAACCCGGCCCCGGCTCCGCGCACCAGCGGGGCCGGGGCCGGCCGTCGTCCCTGTGCCGCGCCGGTGGTGTCGCGTTCGCCGTGCCGTCAACCGGACGTCACCCGGTGGTGTGACCGGGACGTGACGGGGGAAGGGCGTGGGGAGCAACGCGATCATGCCCGGCGCCTTCCCCGTTCGACGAGGTCACGCTTTGGCAGTCGGGGCACCTCCGGGAGCGTCAACACGCCGCAATGGCCAGATGTGGGAGGGCCGAAGCGCCTGGTAGGAAGGGATCCGCCCGTCGCGCCGAGGGTGACGAATTGGCCTGGACCTGGTCGCGTACTGTGGTCCACAATCAGGAGGAGGGGACTGCAGTGGCAACGGACAGCACCGGGACGGAACAGCGTCAGCCCGTGATGGCGGACGTGGCGAAACTGGCGGGTGTGTCCCACCAAACGGTGTCCCGGGTGCTCAACGGCGCCCCGCACGTGAAGCCCGACACCCGGGACCGGGTGCTGGCGGCCATACGGGAGCTGGACTACCGCCCCAACTCCGCGGCCCGCGCCCTGGTCACCCGCCGCTCGCAGGCGCTCGGCGTGGTCAGCTTCGACTCGACCCTCTACGGCCCGGCCTCGATGCTGGACGGGATCGAGCGGGCCGCGCGCAGCGCCGGGTACTTCGTGACCGTGACCAGTCTGCGTTCCCTGGACGGCCGTTCGGTCCAGGAGGCCGTCGACCGGCTGCGGGACCAGGGGGTGGAGGGCGTGGTGGTGATCGCGCCGCAGACCTCCTCCGTCAGCGCGGTGGCACGCCTGTCCAGTTCCGTGCCGCTGGTCGCGGTCGGCTCGGGCGACCAGGCGCGTGTGCCCATGGTGTCGGTGGGCAACCGCTACGGCGCCGGCGAGGCCACCGGGCACCTGATCGACCTCGGGCACCGCACCGTGCACCACCTGGCCGGTCCGGTCAACTGGCGGGAGAGCCAGGACCGGGAGGAGGGCTGGCGGCTCACGCTGCAGGCGGCCGGATGCCCGGTGCCGGAGGTGGAGCGCGGCGACTGGAGCGCCCGCTCGGGCTACCAGGCGGGGCTGCGGATCGCCCGGCTGCACGAGGTCACCGCCGTCTTCTGCGCCAACGACCACATGGCCCTCGGCCTGCTGCGGGCCCTCCACGAGGCCGGCCGGGCCGTCCCGGACGAGATCAGCGTGATCGGCTTCGACGACATTCCGGAGGCCGCGTACTTCACCCCGCCGCTGACCACGGTGCGGCAGGACTTCGGCGAACTCGGCAGACGGGCCCTGGAACTGCTCGTCGCCGAGCTGGAGGGCGGCGCGCGCTCCGCACCGACCCAGCTGGAGATCAGCCCGGAGCTGGTGCTGCGGCGCAGCGCGGGACCGGCCGTGCGCCGTTGAGCCGACCCGGCGCCCGGTCCCCGAGCGCCGGTTCCGCAGACTGACCGATGCCGTCCGTCGCCTCCCTTGACATGCCGTTTGTTAGCGCTAACAATCTCTGTGAGCGTTAACAGAAACGCTCCCTTCCACTCCGCCGGCCGGGCCACCGCATCCCGCTTCCGTGAGCCCGGCCGACGGTTCCGCGTTCCGCCGCCTCATGAGGGAAAGGCGGCGGAATGAAGCCTGTCGCCGGTGCGGTCCGCCCTGCCCCGGCCGAGGACCGCACCGGCGACAGACGACGACGCAGACCCCTCCCACGAAGGATGAGCACGTGACCGTGACCCCTCCCGCCCAGGACCCCGACCGGTACGTCGTCGGCGTCGACTTCGGCACCCTCTCCGGCCGCGCAGTGGTGGTCCGCGTCAGGGACGGCGAGGAGGTGGGCACCGCCGTCCACGACTACCCCCACGCCGTGATCGAGAGCGACCTGCCCGGCACCGGCCGACCGCTCCCGCCCGACTGGGCGCTCCAGCACCCGGAGGACTGGCGCGAGGTGCTGCGCACCGCCGTCCCGGCCGCGGTCGCCGCCGCCGGCGTCGACCCCGCGCACGTCATCGGCATCGCCACCGACTTCACCGCCTGCACCGTCCTGCCGGTGCTCGCCGACGGCACCCCGCTGGCCGAGACCTCCGCCTGGTCCGGCCACCCGCACGCCTGGCCCAAGCTCTGGAAGCACCACGCCGCGCAGCCCCAGGCGGACCGGATCAACGAACTGGCCCACGCCCGCGGCGAGAAGTGGATCTCCCGCTACGGCGGGAAGATCTCCGCCGAGTGGCAGTACGCCAAGGCCCTGCAGGTCCTGGAGGAGGACCCGGCCGTCTACGCCGCCTGCGAGCGCTGGATCGAGGCCGCCGACTGGATCGTCTGGCAGCTCACCGGCGCCGAGAGCCGCAACACCTGCACCGCCGGCTACAAGGGCATCCACCAGGACGGGAGTTACCCGAGCGAGGACTACCTCGCCGCGCTCCACCCGCAGTTCGCCGACTTCGCCCGCACCCGGCTGGAGCACCCGCTCTCCCCGCTGGGCTCCAGGGTGGGCGCGCTCACCCCGCAGGCGGCGCAGTGGACCGGCCTGCCCGCGGGGATCGCCGTCGCCGCCGGCAACGTCGACGCCCACGTGGCCGCACCGGCCGCCCGCGCCGTCGACAACGGCCAACTCCTCGCCATCATGGGCACCTCCACCTGCCACGTCGTCAACGGCGCCACCCTCGCCGACGTCCCCGGCATCTGCGGCGTCGTCGAGAACGGCATCGTCACCGGCTCCTACGGCTACGAGGCCGGCCAGAGCGCCGTCGGCGACATCTTCGCCTGGTGGCTGCGCCAGGGCGTGCCCGCCGACTACCTGGCCGAGGCCGAGGCCAACGGCGAGGACCTCCACCAGCTGCTCACCCGCAAGGCCGCCGCCCAACCCGTCGGCGCCCACGGCCTGGTGGCGCTCGACTGGATGAACGGCAACCGCTCCACCCTGGTCGACCACCACCTGTCCGGCGTGATCGCGGGCCTCACCCTGACCACCCGCCCCGAGGAGGTCTACCGGGCCCTGCTGGAGGCCACCGCCTTCGGCACCCGCGTCATCGTCGAGGCGCTGGAGCAGGGCGGCGTCCCCGTCACCGAGTTCATCGTCACCGGCGGCCTCAAGAAGAACGACCTGCTGATGCGGATCTACGCCGACGTGCTGCGCCGCCCGGTCTCGGTCGCCGAGTCCGAGCAGGGGCCGGCGCTCGGCTCCGCGATCCACGCGGCCGTCGCCGCCGGAGCGCACCCGGACGTGCGCACCGCGGCCGCCGCCATGGGCCGCGTGCGGCAGGGCGCCTACCTGCCCGACCCGGCCGCAGCCGACACCTACGACCTGCTCTTCGCCGAGTACCGCGCGCTGCACGACCACTTCGGCCGCGGCGCCGACAAGCTCCTGCACCGCCTGCGCGACATCCGCAACACCGCCCTCACCACACCGAGCGAGGCCCTGTGAACGCGACCATCGACCGCATCCGCCGCCAGGTCAGCGACCTCCACCAGGAACTGGTCCGCTACAACCTGGTCGTCTGGACGGCCGGCAACGTCTCCGCCCGTGTCCCCGGCGAGGACCTGCTCGTCATCAAGCCGAGCGGCGTCTCCTACGACGAGCTGACGCCCGGGAACATGATCGTCTGCGACCTGGACGGCAAGGTCGTCGAGGGCGAGCACGCGCCCTCCTCCGACACCGCCGCGCACGCCTACGTCTACCGCAACATGCCCGAGGTCGGCGGCGTGGTCCACACCCACTCCACCTACGCCTGCGCCTGGGCGGCCCGCGGCGAGGCCGTCCCCTGCGTCCTCACCGCGATGGCCGACGAGTTCGGCGCCGAGATCCCCGTCGGCCCGTTCGCCCTGATCGGCGACGACTCGATCGGCCGGGGCATCGTGGACACCCTCAGGGGCCACCGCTCGCCGGCCGTCCTGATGCAGAACCACGGCGTCTTCACCATCGGCAAGGACGCCAAGGCCGCCGTGAAGGCCGCCGTGATGTGCGAGGACGTGGCCCGCACCGTCCACCTCTCCCGCCAGCTCGGCGAGCCCCTGCCCATCGCCCAGGCGGACATCGACAGCCTCAACCACCGCTACCAGAACGTCTACGGCCAGCCCCAGGGCCGGTAAGAAGGAGCCACCCCCGTGAAGAAGCCGCTGAACGGACGCCAGGTCTGGTTCCTGACCGGCAGCCAGGGCCTCTACGGCGAGCAGACGCTGCGCCAGGTCGCCGAGCAGTCCCGGCAGATCGCCGCGGCCCTGGACGGCGCCCCGGCGATGCCCGTCGAGGTGGTCTGGAAGCCCGTCCTCACCGATGCGGACGCCATCCGCCGCATCTGCCTGGAGGCGAACTCCGCGGACGACTGCATCGGCCTGATCGCCTGGATGCACACCTTCTCCCCGGCGAAGATGTGGATCGCCGGACTCGACGCCCTGCAGAAGCCGCTGCTCCACCTCCACACCCAGGCCAACGTCGAACTGCCCTGGGACTCCATCGACATGGACTTCATGAACCTGAACCAGGCCGCCCACGGCGACCGCGAGTTCGGCTACATCCAGTCCCGCCTGGGCGTCCCCCGCAAGACCGTCGCCGGGCACGTCAGCGACCCGGCCGTGGCCGCCCGGGTCGGAGCCTGGGCCCGCGCCGCCGCCGGCCGCGCCGAACTGCGCAGCCTCAGGCTCGCCCGCTTCGGCGACAACATGCGCGACGTCGCCGTCACCGAGGGGGACAAGGTCGAGGCCCAGCGCCGCTTCGGCGTCTCCGTCAACACCTACGGCGTCAACGACCTGGTCGCCGCGGTGGACGCGGCCGAGGACGCCGACGTCACCGCGCTGGCCAAGGAGTACGAGGACAGCTACCGCCTCGCCCCCGAACTGCGGGCCGGCGGGGAGCGCCACGACTCGCTGCGCTACGCGGCGCGCATCGAGCTCGGCCTGCGCGGCTTCCTGGAGCAGGGCGGCTTCAAGGCGTTCACCACCAACTTCGAGGACCTCGGCGGACTGCGCCAGCTGCCCGGCCTCGCCGTCCAGCGGCTGATGGCCGACGGCTACGGCTTCGGCGGCGAGGGCGACTGGAAGACCGCCACCCTGCTGCGCACCCTCAAGGCGGCCTCCAGCGGCCTGCCCGGCGGGACCTCCTTCATGGAGGACTACACCTACCACCTGGAGTCCGGCTCCGAGCTGATCCTCGGCGCGCACATGCTGGAGGTCTGCCCGAGCATCGCGGCCGGGACCCCCTCCTGCGAGATCCACCCGCTGTCCATCGGCGGCCGGGAGGACCCGGTCCGCCTGGTCTTCGACGCCGAGCCCGGCCCGGCCGTGGTGGTCGGCCTCGCGGACCTCGGCGACCGGTTCCGGCTGGTCGCCAACGAGGTGGACGTGGTCGAGCCGCCGGCGCCGCTGCCGCACCTGCCGGTCGCCCGCGCGGTGTGGAAGCCGCGGCCGGACCTCCACACCTCCACCGAGGCGTGGCTGACGGCCGGCGGCCCGCACCACACCGTGCTCACCCGGGCGCTCGGCGCCGAGGAGCTCGACGACCTCGCCGAGATGCTGGGGGTGGAACTCCTGCTGATCGACGAGGACACGTCCCTGCGCCGGTTCACCAAGGAACTGCGCTGGAACCAGGCGTACCACCGCCTGGCCCAGGGGCTGTGAGGCCCTTGTCCCGAACCGACGACGCCCGCCGACCCGGCGGGCGTCGCCCGTTCACGCCGAGACCCCGCACGGAACGGAGCGGCCGCGTGCCGAGAGAAGCGCTCACATCGACGGGCGAGGTGACCGTCTCCCAGAACGTCACCGCGACGCTGCCGGACGGACGGCCCGTCACCAGCTGGACGCTGGCCGCGCCCCGGGGCGTGAGCGCCGAGGTGCTCGGTCTCGGCGCCCGCCTCCAGGCCCTGTACGCGCCGGACCGCGACGGGGTGCCGGCGAACGTCGTCCTCGGCTGCGACGGCGTCGAGGACCTGCTCGGGGAGGCCGTGTACCTCGGGGCGACCGTCGGCCGCTACGCGAACCGGATCGCGGGCGGGGAGTTCCCGCTCGGCGGCGCCACGCACCGGGTGGCGGCCCCGCCCGGCGGCCACGCCCTGCACGGCGGAACGGACGGTTTCGCCTCCCGGCTGTGGGACGGCGTCGCGGTCCGGGAGGGCCGGCGGGCCGGGGTGCGGCTGCGGCTGCACAGCCCCGACGGCGACCAGGGCTTCCCGGGAGCGCTCACGGCCGAGGTCACGTACCTGCTCGACCCGGCGGGTGAGCTGTGGATCGGCTACCGCGCGACCACCGACGCCCCGACGGTCGTCAACCTCACCAACCACGCGTACTTCAACCTGGCCGGCGAGGGCGACGGCACGGTGCTGGACCACCTGCTGCGGGTGGAGGCCGGCGGGTACCTTCCGGTGGACCCGGGGCTGATACCGGTCGGACCGGTGGCGCCGGTCGACGGCACGCCCTTCGACCTGCGCGAGGCCCGGCGGATCGGGAACCGCTTCGCCGAGGGGAACCGGCAGATCCTCCGGGCCGGCACGGGCTTCGACCACAACTGGGTCCTGGACGGCCACGGGTTCCGGCAGGTCGCCGCCCTGAGCCACCCGGCCAGCGGCCGGCGCCTGGACTGCCTGACGACGGAACCGGGCATCCAGGTCTACACCGGCAACCACTTCGACGGCACCCTGATCGGCCGCTCCGGGCGCCCGTACGGCGCGTACGCGGGCGTCGCGCTGGAGACCCAGCACTTCCCGGACTCGCCGAACCGGCCCGAGTACCCCTCCACCGTCCTGCGCCCGGGGGAGGAGTTCCGCTCGATGACCGTGTACCGCTTCTCGGCCGAGTAGGGGTCACCCGGCCGAGGGGAAGGGGGCGGTGGGGCCGGGTGGGCCCCACCGCCCCCGTGTGGTTTCGACGCTGGCGCGTCCGGGCCTCCGGCCACTCCGGTAGGAAAGTCGGTGCAGCCGTCTTGACGGGCCGGGGCGCGCGGGTATTGACTCCGCTCACACCCAGGATCGGATCCGCCTCCCAGCAGGGGGCTCGCTTCGGCCGTGGATTGTTAGCGTTAACAATCCTCCGAGGACGAGCGGTGGTCCGACGGGCAGTGTGGTGGCCCACCCGGGATCGCCGCCTCTTGGGTTCCGGCGGGCGACGGTGGGGATTCCTCGCCGGTCGAGCCTAACTCCTGGCGCCCGCCGTCAGGTTGCACACGTGTTAACGACTGCCGGACCGGGTGACGGTTCCCTCCCTCCCAGACAGGAGATCTTGATGCGCAGACGACGTTCCGACCGCAGGCCCCTGACGGTGGTGTTCGCCGCGATGGCCGCGGCCGTGGTGGCGTTGGCGGCGATGCTCGTCGCAGCCCCGGCGCAGGCGGCCACCAGCGGCGCCCTGCGCGGTGCGGGATCCGGCCGGTGCCTCGACGTGCCGAACGCCACCCAGAGTGACGGAACGTTCCTGCAGATCTGGGACTGCTCGGGCGGGACCAACCAGCAGTGGACGCTGACGTCCGCCAACCAGCTGACCGTGTACGGCAACAAGTGCCTGGACGTCCCGGGCCACGCCACCGCGGCCGGCACCCGGGTGGAGATCTGGACCTGCACCGGCGCGGCGAACCAGCAGTGGAAGGTGAACACCGACGGCAGCATCGTCAGCACCGAGTCCGGACTGTGCCTGGACGTGTCGGGCGGCGGTACCGCCAACGGCACGGCGGTGCAGCTCTGGACCTGCAGCGGCACCGGCAACCAGCAGTGGACCGGCCTGTCCGGGACGGGCACCACGTGCGCTCTCCCGTCGACGTACCGGTGGACCTCGACCGGTCCGCTGGCGGACCCGGTGAACGGCGGCGCCGCGCTGAAGGACTTCACCGACGTGGTCTACAACGGCAAGCACCTGGTCTACGCGACCTACTCCGACGGCACCTCGTGGAAGTCGATGGGATTCGCCCCCTTCACGAACTGGTCGGACATGGCCTCGGCCACCCAGACCGTCATGCCCTCGTCCGCGGTGGCGCCCCAGCTGTTCTACTTCGCGCCCAAGAACACCTGGGTGCTGGCCTCGCTGGGGTGGGGCACCGCCTGGCCCTTCACCTACCGCACGTCCAGCGACCCGACCAACCCCAACGGCTGGTCCGCTCCGCAGGCGCTGTTCACCGGCAGCCTCCCCACCGGGGGCCCGATCGACCCGACCCTGATCGCCGACGACCAGAACATGTACCTGTTCTTCGCCGGTGACAACGGCAGCATCTACCGCGCCAGCATGCCGATCGGCAACTTCCCCGCCAGCTTCGGCTCCTCGTACACCACGGTCATGACCGACACGGTGCAGAACCTGTTCGAGGCGCCCCAGGTCTACAAGGTCCAGGGCCAGAACCAGTACCTCATGCTCGTCGAGGCCCGGGACGCGAACGAGCACCGCTACTTCCGCTCGTTCACCGCCACCAGCCTGAACGGCTCCTGGACGGCGCAGGCCGCCACCGCGAGCAACCCCTTCGCCGGCAAGGCCAACAGCGGCGCCACCTGGACCAACGACATCAGCCACGGCGACCTCGTCCGCAACAACCCCGACCAGACCATGACCGTCGACCCCTGCAACCTGCAGCTCCTCTACCAGGGCAGGAACCCCTCCTCGGATGGCGCGCCCTACATCCAACTGCCGTACCGGCCGGGCGTGCTCACCCTGCAGCGCTGACCCGCGCCGTTCCACCCGGGAACCCGTACCCGACTCCTGAGGAGCCCCGGCCGCCGGAGGTGGCGGCCGGGGCGGGGAGGGGCGGGGGTCAGGAGACGGTGCCGGTCACGGTGTTGCCGGACCTGGTGACGGTGTAGGTGACGGTGTCACCGGTCCAGAAGCGGAAGGTGAGCGTCGCCGGGGCGCCGTCCTTGAGCGACTTGAGGAAGTCGGGCTTGACGGTGGTGGTGTCGGCGCCGTAGTCGGCGCGGTAGTTGTCGAAGGTCTGGTAGGTGGTCCAGGAGGCCGGGCCGGCGGCGGTGCCGTCGGCGTAGGTGGACTGCACGTTGGCCATCAGGGAGCCGTTGAACCGGGTGGGGATGGTGAGCCCGTCGAGCGTCCCGGTGGCGTCGGCCATGGTCGGCTTGTCGTAGGAGCGCACGAAGAGCTTCCACGGGACGCCGTCGGAGTACCGGACTTCGAGGGTGGCGTTGATCCCGGCGGCGCGGTCCCCGGCGAGCCGGGTGAGGGCGCCGGCGGTCAGGGTGAGCCGGTCGCCGTCGAGGGTGTAGTCGACGTAGGGGATCAGCGGCCGGTCGCCCTGCCACAGGCCGGCGAACCCGAGGCCGTTGCGGTTCAGGGTGACGGTCTGCGCCGCGACGGGGCCGGACTTCGGCAGGAAGAGGTTGTCGGTGGAGGCGGTGCCCGAGCGGGTCCGCCAGGAGCTCTGGATCAGGGCCTTCATCTCGGGGACCGCCCACTGCATGGTGGAGCGGTTCAGGAAGTCGTTGAAGGCGTCCCACACGGCGGAGGTCATGCCGTTGCGCCGCGCCTCGTAGTTGACGTGCTCGAAGTACTTGAGCATCTCGCCGCGCTCGACCACGCCGGAGTAGGGCGAGGTGAGCAGGCCGTACTCGCCCAGGTAGACCGGGATGCCCTTGGCGACGAAGGTGTCGTGCACGCGGGCGAAGCCCTCGGTGAGGTCCGACTGGGCCTTCGCGTCGTAGGTGGTCCCGTTGGCGATGTTCACGCTGAACGGGTACCAGCTGTAGTAGTGCACGGTGGCGACCAGGTTGCGGTCGTGCAGCGAGCTCATCGTGGTGGACAGGTCGTCCAGCCAGTGCTGGGCGTTGTTGGTCTCCTCCGAGGGCAGGACGAGCAGGCGGTCCTTGTTCCGTCCGCCGGAGTTGCGGACGATGCTGTGGAACGAGGTGTTGAGTTCCCGCAGGTACTGGGTCTTCTGGGCGTCGGTGGAGTTGTCGAACTGCGGTTCGTTGATGCTCTCCATGAGCAGGGTGCGCGGCTCGTCCTTGAAGGCGGTGGCGATCTGCTGCCAGGTCGAGTTGAACCGCGCCATGACGGTGTCGTGGTCGGTCGACATGTACTCGATCCACTTCCACGAGTCGTGGTGGACGTTGATCTCGACGTAGAGGCCGTCCTCCAGGGCCCAGTCGACCACCTGCTTCACCCGGTTCATCCACACCGGGTCGATGGTGTAGGGGGCCGTGTCGGACTGGTGCGGGTACCAGGTGACGGGGATGCGGACGCTGCGGAAGCCCTGGGCCTTGAGGCCGTCGAAGGTGGCCTTGGTGGTGAGCGGGTTGCCCCAGGAGGTCTCGTCGGGGATGGCGTCGAGGGTGTTGCCGAGGTTCCAGCTGGGCTGCATCCGGGCCACGGCGGCCATCGGGTCGCTCGGGACCCTGGCCCCCGCCGCCTCGGCCGCTGCCAGGGGCTGGTGATCGGCGGGGGCGGCGACGGCGGTGCCGCCGCAGAGGGCGCCGGTGGTGACCAGGGCCACCACGAGGCCGGCCGTGCGCAGGAGGCGGCGGTTGCGGGGACGTGCGGTGTGCTGGGCGTCGTTCACGATTGTCCCTCTCGTGCTGACGGGTGGGGGAGCCCCTGACGGGTGGTCAGGGAAGCGGGAGCGGCTCGTAGTCGAACCGGTCGAAGTGGACGGTGCCGTCGGCGGCGTACATGCCGATGACCCGGCCGGTGAAGCCGCCGGCCACTTCGGTGGAGAGGTAGCGGCCGTCGAGGGTGGCGAGCACGGTGAAGGTGCCGTCGGGCTCCTCGACGCCGAGGAGGACGTCGTCGGGGCCGGTGCGCGGGCCGCGTGTTGGGCGCGGGACGACGTCCACGCCGAGTACCACGGCCCCGGCGGGCACCGGACGGGAGGCGACCTCGGTGCGCAGCGAGCCGATCCGGGCGAGGACCTTCACCTCGCCGTCGGCCGCCTCGATCTCGTAGTGGTGGTCCTCGTCCATGCGGACGGCCAGGCCGCCGCGGCCGTCGGCGGGGTCGATCAGGGTGCGGGCCCGGCAGCCGAGGTGCTGCTGGCGGCGGCCGACGAACACCACGTCGTTCTCGTCGAGGGAGGCGCCGGCGGCGCGCAGGGTGAGCCAGCCGGAACGTTCCTTCGTGGTGACCAGGTGCTCGGGGCGCTCGCGTACCGAGAGCCACTGGGGGTGCAGTTCGGCCTGGTCGAAGTCGTCCCGGGCCGGGACGGCGGGCACGGGGTGCAACGGCCAGGCGGGGGTGGGCAGTTCGGGGGTGACCCGGCCGACCGCCGGCCAGCCGTCCACCCACTCGACCGGGGCGAGGAAGGTCTCCCGGCCGAGCACGTACCAGCCGGGGGTGCCGCCGCGCGGCCGGACGGCGAGCAGCACCATCCACCAGGAGCCGTCGGGCGCCTGGACGAGGTCGGCGTGCCCGGTGTTCTGGATGGGATGGTCGATGCCGCGGTGGGTCAGCACCGGGTTGGCCGGGCACGCCTCGAAGGGGCCGGAGGGCGAGGTGCCGCGGGCGATGGAGACGGCGTGGCCGCGCTCGGTGCCGCCCTCGGCGATCATCAGGTACCAGTACGCGCCGATCCGGTACAGGTGGGGGGCCTCGGGGGCCATGGCGCCGGGCGCGCCGGACCAGATCCGCTGCGGCTCGCCGATGGTCTCGCCGGTGGTCGGGTCGAGGCGGACCTGGGAGACGCCGGCGACGGTGCAGTAGCAGGTGCCGTCCTCGTCCCAGGCGAGGTCCGGGTCGATGCCGTGGACGCCGGGCAGCCGGACCGGCTCGGACCAGGGGCCGGCCGGGTCGGTGGCGGTGAGGAGCAGGTTGCCGTCGCCGCTGACGTTGGTGACGACCAGCCAGAAGCGGCCGTCGTGGTGGCGCAGCGTCGGGGCGTAGATCCCGCCGGAGGACGGGGACTCGCGCGGCAGGCGCAGCTGGCTCGGCCGGTCCAGGGCGTTGCCGATCTGGGTCCAGTTGAACAGGTCGCGGCTGTGGAAGACGGGGATGCCCGGGAAGTACTCGAAGCTGGAGCAGACGAGGTAGTAGTCGTCGCCCACGCGGCAGACGCTCGGGTCCGGATGGAAGCCGGGGATCACCGGATTGGGGAGGGTGCCGCTCGGCTGGGTCTGGTCTGACACGTGGTCGGTTCCTTTCGAAGGTGCGTGTCGGGGTGGTGGTGCCCCGGGCCCTCGGCCCTGGAGAGATCCGGGGCCCGGGGCACCACCGGCTCAGCGGGTTCAGCCGATCGCGCAGGAGGCGCCGTTGAACCGGAAGGCGGAGGGGTTGGCGTCACTGCTGGACCAGGTGGCCTTGAAGCCCCACTGGACGCTGCCGCCCTGCGGGACGGAGGCGTTGTAGGACACGTTCCCGGCGCTGACGCTGTGGCCGCTCTGCGACACCGAGGCGTTCCAGCTGTTGGTGATGCTGTTGTCGCCGGGGAAGTCGAAGCCGAGGGACCAGCCGTTGACCTGGCCGAGGCCGTTGTTGACGACGGTGATGTTGCCGACCGTGACGCCCGACCACTCGTTCTTGTTGTAGACGACCCGGCAGGCCGCGCTGGTCGGGTGCATCTGGACGACCGTGATGCCGTAGGCGGGCACGGTCTGGGTGGTCGGACTGCCGGACTGGGCGGTGCCGATCCCGTGGGCGTTCTTGAGGTAGGAGTGGACGGTCGGGGTGGCGGCGGACGGGGTGAACCCGGTGTAGGAGAGGTTCACCGTGGCGTCGTTGTTCGGGTCCTTGTTGATCAGCATGACGTCCACGTCGCCGTCGGCGCGGCGGACGGCGTGTGCGGTGAGCAGCGAGGACGAGCTGGCGGCCTTGACGAGCGTGTCCCCGGGCGCGCCGAGCCTGCTGATCATCTGGATGCCGTAGTAGGCGGGGAAGGGGGTGTTGACGGCCGGCTCGCAGGGGGAGCCGCTGGAGAGCAGGCCGCCGTCGTTGTAGTCGGTGGCGCCCTCGACGGTGGTCACCTTGGTGCAGTCGGTGCCGTTGCGCAGGTCCCACCAGTCCACGTTGAACGCGCCGTTCTCCAGCCAGGTGAGGTAGTTGTCCGGGGCGAACAGTCCGTTGGGGGAGGTGTCCAGGTAGGCCTGGGCGTTCGCCTCGGTCACCGCGATGCCGACGTCGGGGGCGTTGGTCCCGGCGTACTGGTTGATCAGCGAGCGCACGGCGCCGGCGATGGTGGCGTTCTGGGCCTGCGGCTTGGTGAGCAGGTCGGCGGGGCTGGTGCTGGTGGGGTAGGCGTGCACGATGGCGAAGTCGATCTTCGAGCCGACGATCGACAGGACGGTGTGGTTCCAGTCCATGGTGTCGCCCGGTCCGACCATGCCGTCCGGCCAGTAGCCGGGGGTGGTCAGTACGGCGCCGATCCTGACGTTCGGGTCGGCCGCCTTCATCGCCGAGACGTACTGGAGCACGTTGTTCGCGTAGGTCGTGGCGCTCTTGCTGCTGTGGGTGTCGTACTCCCACTTGGCGCCGTACTCGCCGTTGCCGTAGACCTCGTTGCCGATCTCCCAGTACTTGACGCCGTAGCCCTTGGTGACGTTGGCGTAGTGGACCCAGGCGGCGGCCTCCTGGGGGGTGCCCGAGCCGTAGTTGGCGGTGATGATCGGCTGCGCTCCGGCGGCGCGCACGGTGCCCATGAAGGCGTCGAAGCCGGTGTTCGGGGCGACGTACGCGCCGTCGTCGGCCGTGCCGGTCTGCCAGTGGTAGACGTCGGAGTGGCTGCCGCCGGGGTAGCGGACGGTGTTGATGCCGGCCGTGCTGAGCAGGCCGGGGGTGGCGGCGGCGTTCATGGCGGCGTCGTAGACCGGGATGTTCACGCCGACGCCCGTGGCGGGGATCTCGGCGAGCTGCAGGGCGGCGTCGACCGACACCGACACGGTGCTCGCGGTGACGGCGGGCGGTGCGGCGGCGGCGTGCGGCGCCGCGACGGCGATCGCGCCGGTGACCGCGAGCGACAGAGCCGCCGCGGCGGCTATGGCGCGATCATGACAGGTGCGGGCTGACCATTTCATGGCGTCCCTCCAGGGGGTGGGGGTGCGAGGCGTTCGCGTGGGGGTGCGAACTCGCGCGATCTGGACGGCAGGGGGCCCGTGCGGCTGCAGGACCGGGCCCGGACGCTGTGCTGCTCCGTCGGTGCGCGGGTCGGCGTGGCGGGCCGCGCGCGATCGGCTGACGCATCGTCAACACCTCTCGGATGACAGCGTGGTGAGGCGCAGCAGGACGGCGGACGGGGCCGCCGGCAGGGTCAGGGTGAGTTCGGCGGTGTCCGGGTGCCAGGCGGCCGACGCCTTGCTGTCGGCCGGGTAGAGCACCTCGGTGCGGACCTCGGCGCCGCGCAGGTGGGGCAGGGCGAGGTCCCTGACGGCCTCCTCCCCGCCGCGCCTCCAGGCGGTGACGTACGTGGTGGCCGGGGTGTGCAGCGCCAGGGCGATCCA
Organism: Kitasatospora sp. NPDC028055; assembly: GCF_040637885.1. Classification (NCBI taxonomy): domain Bacteria; kingdom Bacillati; phylum Actinomycetota; class Actinomycetes; order Kitasatosporales; family Streptomycetaceae; genus Kitasatospora; species Kitasatospora sp. NPDC028055. The sequence continues at coordinate 100,525 of NZ_JBEZXE010000003.1, forward strand.
CGGGTCCTCCCAGCCCGGGAGCCCCAGCGGCCAGGCGGGCACCGCCTGGGGAAGGTCGGCGCGGATCGCCTTGTGGACGGCCACCGCCTCGTGGACCAGCTCCCGGGAGCGCGGGGGGAGTTCGGTGAGCCGCCCGGAGAGGTGGATGCGGCCCAGCAGCGCGTTGGCCATGGTGAGGGCGACTTCGTCGGGGGTGTCCTCGGGCAGCGGGTAGGCCCAGACGGCGCCCTGCTCCGGGGTGACGGCGGTGGGGGCCGCCGCCGCGATCGGTGCGTAGCGCAGCAGGTCCTGCTGGTCGCTGGTGGACTGCAACTGGAGCCGGGACAGCAGGGCGTGGTCCATCCGCATGCCGCCGGAGGCGCAGTTCTCGATCACCAGGTCCGGGTGGCGGTCCAGGAGGCCGTCGAGCCAGTCGAGTTGGGCGCGGTTGTGGCCGAGCAGGCCGGCCGCCGGAACCTCTCCCGGATGGGCGCTGGTGCCGGAGCCCGGGTCGGTGTTGTGGTCGAGCTTGAGGTAGCCGACGCCCCACTCGCCGACCAGGCGGTCCACCACCCCGTCCAGGTGGGCCCGGGCGGCCGGGTGGCGCAGGTCCAGGTGGTAGCGCCCGCCGCCCTCCTCCACCCGCAGGCCGTCGCGGCGGAAGAACGCCTCCTCCGGGAGGGACGCGGCCACCGGGCTGTCCACCCCGACCGCCTCCGGCTCCAGCCACAGGCCGGGGACCATGCCGCGCTCCCGGATGCGGTCGAGGACCTCGTGGATGCCCTTCGGCCCGGGGAACCGGGCGGCCGACGGCTCCCAGGCCCCGACGGAGCTCCACCAGCTGCCCCCGTCGTCGTACCAGCCGGCGTCGATGACGAAGTACTCGGCGCCGGCCTCGGCGGCCGCGTCGACCAGCGGCAGCAGCTTGGCCGTGGTCGGGTCGCCCATCAGGCAGTTCATGTAGTCGTTGAAGATCACCGGCAGGCGGTGGTGGTCGGGGTGCGGGCGGCGGGTGGCGCGCCGGTAGCGGGTGAGGGCGGCGAAGGCGGCGTCCGGGCCGCCCTCCGCGGCCAGCGCGAGCGCCACGGGCACGGTGCGGAACTCGGCGCCGGGCTCCAGCGGGTGCCGCCAGCCGTGGTCGGCGGCCTCGGGCCCGTACAGCGCCGCGTACGCGGTGTCGTCCCGCACCCCGCACTCCCAGCGCCAGCCCCCGCCGTTGTGCTCGATCTGCCACAGCCAGGTCCGGCCGGAGCGGCGGTCCGTCAGGCCGCCCATCGGCAGGTGCCCGCAACTGGACCACACGCCCTGCCCGGCCAGGACCTGGGTGCTGCGCCCGGCGGTGGTGTGGAAGCGGCCGCTGCGCTCGGGCGAGGAGGCCCGCAGCGGTCGGCGCTGCCAGCGGCACTCGGCGAACCACTCGTTCTCCGCCCACAGCAGGTCGGCGGCGTCCAGGGCCTCGGCGCCGCCCTCGGTGAGGCAGCCCGCCACGAGCGAGGCGACCGACTCCAGGTGCAGCGTGCGCGGCCCGTCGTTGCGCAGCAGCACCTCGCTGCGCAGCACCGGCAGGCCGTCCGGGGAGCGGTGGACCACCACGGCGGTCAGTCCGGTCTCCGGCTCGTGGAGTTCGACGGTGAGCACGTGCCAGTCGCCGTTCCGGCCCGCGCGGTGGGAGCGGTGGCGCAGCCGTGGGCCGAGGACGGTGTTGACGAGGTGGCGGCCCGACCAGGAACGGCCGAGGCCGGCGGTCGTCACCTCCACCAGCGGCAGCGGTGCGCAGGGGCGCGCGGCGGTGGACTTCTCGCCGGGCGCGCCGAGGCGCACCAGGCGGGCGGCGCCCTGCTCGTCCAGGGCGATCTCCAGCTCCAGGGCGTCGTGGCCCCAGCGGATCGTCTCGTGCGGGTCGGTCATGGTGCTGCCCTCCTGGGAAGGGAGACGCGGCGGGGGTCAGCGCGCGCGCAGGACCGCGCAGCCGCCGGGCGGCAGTTCGCCGAGCGTGGTGCCGGTGAGCAGGTCGTGGCCGGGCCGCGGCAGCGGTACGGCCACGGGGCGGTGGTTGAGCAGCAGGTGCCAGGCGCGGCCGTCCGGGGCGTGCCGGGTGACGGCCTCCACGCCCCGGGTTAGTCCGGGCAGTTCGGGGGCGGCCCCGGCCTGCGCGAGGAGCCGCTCGACCAGGGCGGCGTAGCCGGCGTCGTCGAGGCGGGTGGACAGGTACCAGCCGTGGCCGGAGCCGAAGGCGTGGCGGGTGAGCGCCGGGCTTCCGGCGAGCGGGCCGTGGGTGTAGGCGGCGAGCGCCTCGGCGCCCTCGGTGCGCAGGGACTCCGTCCAGGAGGTGGCCGTGGAGCCGTCGGAGAGGGTGATCTCCTCGTCCTGCCGCAGCGGGCGGTACTCCTCGGCCCGGATGCCGAGCGCCTCGCGCAGCGGTGCGGCCGGGTACCCGCCGAGCCGGGAGTGGAGGCGTCCGTCGACCACGCCGCTGAAGTGCTGGACGAGCAGGGTGCCGCCGTCGGCGACGTAGTGGCGCAGGTTCTCCGCTCCGGCGTCGGTGAGCAGGAACAGCGCCGGGGCGAGGACCAGCCGGTAGCGGCTCAGGTCGTGCTCGGGGTGGGCGAGGTCGACCGTCCGGCCGGCGTTCCACAGTGCGCGGTGGGCGCGGCGCAGGGCGGCGTAGTAGTCGAGTTCGGGCGAGGGGAGGCCGTCGACGCCCAGGGCCCACCAGGCGTCGGAGTCGTGCAGGACGGCGACCTCGGCGCGGACGGTGGAGCCGGCGAGCTCGCCGAGCCGGGCGAGGGCCTCGCCGGTGGCCGTGACCTCGCGGAAGATCCGGCTGTCCGGCCCGGCGTGCGGGACCATCGCCGAGTGCCACTGCTCGGCGCCGGCCCGGGACTGGCGCCACTGGAAGAACAGGGCGCCCTCGGAGCCGCGGGCGATGTGGGCGAGCGAGTGGCGCAGGATGTCCCCGGGCTCCTTGGCGAGGACGCGTCCGTCGGCGTAGACGGTGTTGGTGCCCTGTTCCATCAGCAGCCAGGGGGCGCCGCCGGCGATCGAGCGGGCCCGGTCGGCGTCGAAGGCGGCGTGGGCGGCGGCTTCGAGGCCGGGGGCGCTGGGGTAGTGGTTGACGGTCACCACGTCGACCTCGCGGCCGAAGGCCCACAGGTCGAGGTTCTGGTAGCCGGGCAGCATGAGGTTGGTGGTGACCGGCCGGTCGCTGTGGGCGCGGATCGCGTCGCGCTGCTCGCGGTAGGCGGCGAGGGTCTCGTCGGACCAGAACCGGCTGAAGTCCAGGCTCTGGCCGGGGTTGTGGTGCCACTGGGTGGTGCGGGGCGGCAGGATCTGCTCCCACGAGGTGTAGTGCTGGCTCCAGAAGTCCGTTCCCCAGGACTCGTTGAGGGCGTCGAGCGATCCGTGGCGCTCGCGCAGCCACACGCGGAAGGCGGCGGCGGTGTGGTCGCAGTGGCAGAGGGTCACGTACTCGTTGTGGACGTGCCACAGGGCCAGCGCCGGGTGGTCGCCGTAGCGTTCGGCGAGGGCGGCGGCGATGCGGCGCGCGGCCCGGCGGTAGGCCGGGGCGGTGAGGCAGTAGGTGTCCCGGCTGCCGTGGGTCAGGCGGGTGCCGTCGGGGCGCAGCGGCAGGGCTTCCGGGTGGGCCAGGGTGAACCAGGGCGGCGGGGAGGCGGTGGGCGTGGCCAGGTCGACCGCGACGCCGGCCGCGTGGAGGCGGTCGAGGTGGGCGTCGAGCCAGGCGAAGTCGTACCGGCCCTCCTCGGGTTCCAGCAGGGCCCAGGAGAAGACGCCGACGGTGGCGAGGTTGACGCGGGCCCGGCGCATCAGCTCGTCGTCCTCCTTCCAGACCTGGGCGTCCCACTGCTCGGGGTTGTAGTCCCCGCCGTAGGCGAGGGCGCCGAGGCGGTCGGTGAGCCGTTGCGGATCCATCCGGGGCCGTCCTTCCAGGAGTGCGGTCAACTGCGGTGCGGGGCGGGGGCGGTGCTCTCGCGGACCACCAGTTCCGGGGGCATCAGCAGGAGTTGGTCCGGCGGCTGTTCGCCCGCGGCGGTCGCGGTGATCCTGGCCATGACCTGCTCGACGGCGACCTGGCCGAGGTCCTTCTTGGGGCTGGTGACGGAGGTGAGCCGGGGGGAGTGCTGCTCGGCCAGCGGGTCGGGGCAGATGGCGATGACGGAGGCGTCCTCCGGTACGGTCCGCCCGCTGGCGCGCAGCAGGCTGAGCAGCGGGCCGATCGCGGCCTCGTTCTGCACCACGAAGCCCGTGGTGTCGGGGCGGTCCGCGAGGATGCGGGCCAGGGTGCCGGCGGTGCTCTCGTAGGTGCCCTCGCAGGGGCGGTGCAGGAAGCGCAGGCCGCGCCGTTCGGCGCGGGCGCGGAAGCCGTTGAGGGTGCGCTCGGCGTAGCCGGCGTGGCGCCGGTAGACGCGGTTGCTGTAGCCGATGAAGGCGATGTCGCGGTGGCCGAGGTCGGCCAGGTGGTCGGCGCACAGGGCGCCGGCGGTGGCGAAGTCGTGGTCGACGCAGGAGAGTCCGGCGGGGTCGTCGGGCAGTCCGATGAGGGCGGCGGGGATGTCCTCGGCGCGCAGGACGGGGATGCGGTCGTCGTCGAGCCGGACGTCCATCAGGATGACGCCGTCGGCGAGTCCGGTGGCGGCGACCCGGCGGACGCCGTCGGGCCCTTCGTCGTTGGTGAGCAGCAGGACGTCGTAGCCGTGTTCGCGGGCCGCGACGGTGACGGCGATGGCGATCTCCATCATGGTGGGCACGTGCACCTCGGGGTGCAGCGGCACCACCAGGGCGATGATGTGCGAGCGCTTGCCGGCCAGGGCCCGGGCACCCGCGTGCGGGTGGTAGCCGAGGTCGGTGATGGCCCTCTCGACGCGGGTCCTGGTCTCGTCGGAGATCGGGCGCTTGCCGCTGAGGGCGTAGCTGACCGTGCTGGACGAGACGCCGGCGTGCCTGGCCACATCGGCGAGTGTCACCATCGTTGTGCTTCCTTCGGGTCGGTTCCGGTGGGAGCGGTCCCGGTCGTGCGACGGGGAGGTCCGCGGGGACCGCTCCCGGTCCGTGGGGCCCGCGGGGCCCGGGGCGGACGGCTCAGCCCTTGATCGCGCCGGTGAGGACACCGGTACGCAGGTGCTTCTGCACGAACGGGTACACGATCACCAGTGGTACCAGGGTCAGGACCACGACCGCCATCTGCAGGGACAGCGGTGCGGTCTGGGTGTGGCTGTTCCCGAAGCCCGAGTTGAGGGAGCCGGGAAGGCCGTTGGCCCGGTTGACGTAGGTGAGCAGCACGTACTGCAGCGGCCACTTCTGACTGTCCGTCGGCATGTAGAGCATGACGTTGAAGAAGGAGTTCCAGTAGCCGACGGCGTAGAACAGCGCGGTGACGGCGGTGACGGCGCGCGAGGTGGGCAGGACGACCGACCACAGGATGCGCCAGTCGCCGGCGCCGTCCATCCGGGCCGCGTCGATCAGCTCGGAGGAGGTCTCCTGGTAGAAGGCGCGCAGCACCAGGATGTTGAAGACGGAGACGGCGCCCGGCAGGATCAGCGCCCACCACTGGCCGTAGCCGCCGAGGCCGGTGACGACCAGGAAGCTCGGGATCAGGCCGCCGCTGATGAACATCGTGACGATCAGCAGCAGCAGGACGAAACGGTGTCCGAGGGAGCGCGGCCGGGAGAGGCCGTAGGCGCACAGGACGGACACGACCATGGACAGCGCGGTGCCGGCCACGGTGATGCCCAGGCTCACCCCCAGCGCGGTGACGATCGTCGGGTCGCCGAGCATCTGGCGGTACGTCTCGGTGGTCAGGCCGTCCGGCCAGATCACCAGGCCGCCGGCCCGGTTGATGGCGCCGGGGGTGGAGAAGCTGGTCAGGACGATGATGTAGAGCGGGACCAGGATGACGGCGAGCGTCCCGCCGAGCGTGATCCCCTTGGCCGCCTGGCCGACGGCCGTCGGCGGCTCCTCCCAGGGCGGGCGGGCGGAGCCGACCCGGCGGCGGGTCGCCGCCGCCGTCCGGCGCTTCTGACGGCGGGAGCCGATGGTGAGTGCGTTGGTCATCTGCGATACAGCCCGTCCTCGCCGAAGGCGTGCGCCAGCCGGTTGGCACCCCAGATGAGCAGCAGGGAGACCACGCTCTTGAAGAGCCCGGCCGCCGCGCCGTAGCTGTAGCCGCCGGTGGCGATGCCGTAGTAGAAGGAGAAGGTGTCCAGGACGTCGGCGGCCTCGTGGCCGACCGCGTCCCGCTGGACCAGGAACTGCTCGAAACCGACGGACAGCGCGTTGCCGAGGCGCAGGACCAGCATCAGCACGATCACTCCGCGCAGGCCGGGCAGCGTGATGTGCCACATCCGCCGCAACCGGCCGGCGCCGTCCGCCGCCGCGGCCTCGTACAGCTCGCTGTTGATGGCGCTCAGCGCCGCGAGGAAGACGATGATCCCCCAGCCCGCCTCCTTCCAGATCGCCTGGGAGGTGACCAGCAGCGCGAAGGTGTGCGGGTTGGTCATGATGTCCCAGGTGCCGATGTCGTGCTGGCGCAGGAACTGGTTGAGCACGCCGGCGCCGCCCAGCATCTGCTGGAAGATCGTGACCGCCAGCACCCACGAGAAGAAGTGCGGCAGGTAGACCACGGACTGGAAGAAGTTGCGCACCCGCTCGCTCACGACCGAGTTGAGCAGCAGGGCCAGGGCGATCGGGACCGGGAAGAAGAGGATCAGCTGGACGAAGCTCAGGTACAGCGTGTTCTTCATCGCGGCCCAGAACCCCGGGTCGCCGAACAGCTGCTGGAACTGGTCGAAGCCGACCCATTCGCTGTGCCAGACCCCGACCAGCGGGTCGTACTCCTGGAAGGCGGTGACGACGCCGAACAGCGGGACGTAGTTGAACACCAGGAGCAGGACGACCGCGGGAACCGTCATCAGCAGGAGCGACCTGTCGCGCCGCAGCCTGATCCGCCAGTTGAGCCGCGCGGGGCGGGCCGGGCGCTTCGGTGCGGCGGTGCTCACTGGCCTGTGCCGTACTTGTCGAGCACGTTGTCGGTCATCCACTGCTTGAGTCGCTCCCCGGGGCCGGAGCGCCAGCTGGAGACGGCGTCCTGGACGTCGGAGACCTTCTTCTTGCCGTGGTAGCAGTCCTTGAGGGTGTCGTTGACGTTCGGCGCCGCCAGGGCGGTGGCGATCGCCGGCGGCATGCTGAGGTTCATGCCCCAGAAGGGCGCCTTGGTGACGTACTTGACGTTGGCGGCGGACCAGGCCGAGTAGTCCCTGGTGACCTGCTCGCCGCCCGGGTTGCTGACCACGGAGGGGGCGGCGGCCAGGAACGCGTAGGTCGTCGGCTGGACGTCCTTCTTGCCCTCGTCGGTGAAGGTCGGCACGCCGCTCACCCGGGTGTGGTGGACGCCCTCGACCCCGTAGGTGAGCAGGGTGTACTCGGCGGTGCCGTAGGGGGCGGCGAGGAAGTTGGCGACGGCGAGCAGTTCCTCGATCTGTGCGGGCTTCAGCTTGGCGTTGAGGTAGCTGAGCATGCCGGCGCTGGCGCCCATGTAGGCCACCGGTGTGCCCTTGCCGTCGGCGGTGATGGAGTTGAGCGCGCCGCGCCGGTAGTTCGGGTCCGCGGCGACGCCGGACTGGTGGTCGGACAGGTTCCAGGCGCCCAGTCCGCCGCCTGCGATCAGGCACTTGCCGCTGTAGAAGCGGGTGCCGGAGTTGGCGACGTCGCCGGCGAGCGTGTCCGGGTGCATGGAGCCCGAGTTGGCCAGGCGGTAGTGCCAGTCGACGGCCTCCAGGAACTCCTGGGTCTCGAACATGTGGACCAGCTTGCCGTTGTCGATCCGCCAGCCCATGGGGACGTTCCAGGTGAACTGGAGGTAGGTCCACACGTCGTCGAAGGCCCACACGCCCCGTTTGGCGTCGGTCAGTTCCTTGCCGAGGTTCATCAGGTCGTCGGCGGACCTGATCTGGTCGGCCGTGATCCCCCGGGCTTCGAGGACGTCCCGGCGGTAGAAGGTGGCACCGGGCATGCCGAAGCTGGTGGAGAAGCAGGGGATCCCGTAGAGCTTGTCGCCCCAGACCCCCGCCTGCCAGGCCCCGGTGGGCAGGGCGGCCAGGTTGGGGTACTTCTTGATCTTGTCGCCGGACAGGTAGGGGGTCAGGTCCGCGAGCTGGGAGCCGGTCAGCCCGCCGGTGTTGAAGTTGGCGTTCCACCAGGCGGGCAGGTTGATCCAGTCCGGCAGCTTCTCGGCGGCGGTCATCGTCGGGACGATGGTGTTGTAGTTGATCCCGTCCGCCGGCTTCATGGTCAGCTCGACCCCGAGCGCCTTGTTCATCGCCTGGTAGAAGGAGTTGCCGACCGGCGGGGCCGTGCCCCACAGCGGGGTGACCGCCGTGTAGCTGCCGCCCTTGCCGGGAACGCCGGAGACGGTGGTGGGCGGGGAGGCCGGGTAGGAGAGGTAGGCCGGATCGGTCGCGATGTCGGCCGCGCCCTGGACGGAGGCGATGTCCGGCTTGACCGCGTTGGGGTTCGGCACGTAGCTCGGCAGGGCGGCCTTGAGGCCCTCCCTGGTGTTCGCCCCGGCCTTCTTGGTCGATCCGCCACCGCAGGCGGACAGCAGTGGTGCCATCGCGGCGGCCCCCGCGACCGTGGCGGCGGTGGCCAGAAAGCTCCTGCGGTTCAGTCCGGATCTCATGGTGGCGTAGCCCCTCTCCGTCGAAGCGCGGCCCAAGCATCGGCGCGTCGAGGCGTCGAAGCGCTTGGATGTTTCGGTGACACTAACGACGCGTTACGGGTTGGGCAAGAGTCTGAACAAAGGCAAAATCCTTTGTTTCCTGGGGACTTGACGCGGTCGATGGAGCGTGTCAGCGTCGAAGCGCTTCGATCGACGATCTCCGAGCCGAACCCGCCCGAGGGGTGTTCCACGTGAGTTCCGTGCCCGATTCCGCCGCCGCCCTGCCCGGTTTCCGCAATCCCGCGCTTCCCCTGCGGGAGCGCGTCGACGACCTGCTGAACCGGCTCACGCCGGCCGAGCGGCTCGCGATGCTGCACCAGTACGCGCCGGCCGTCCCGCGCCTCGGGGTCGGCGCGTTCCGCACCGGCAGTGAGGGCCTCCACGGCGTCTCCTGGCTCGGGGAGGCGACCGTCTTCCCCCAGGCCGTCGGCCTCGGCGCCAGCTGGGACGAGGACCTGGTGCGCGAGGTCGGCGAGGCGGTCTCGACCGAGCTGCGGGCCTTCCACTACCACCGCCCGACGGCCGTCGGCTCCCCCGAGCGCGGGCCCAACTCCCTCCAGGCGTGGGCCCCCGTGCTCAACCTGCTGCGCGACCCCCGGTGGGGGCGCAACGAGGAGGGGTACTCCGAGGACCCGGTGCACACCGCACGCGTCGGCGAGGCGTTCTGCCGCGGCCTCTCCGGCGACCACCCCAGCTACCTGCGCGCCGCCCCGGTGCTCAAGCACTTCCTCGCCTACAACAACGAGGACGACCGCTGCACCACCTCCTCCGCACTGCGCCCGCGCGTGCTCCAGGAGTACGACCTGGCCGCCTTCCGCCCCGTCATCGCCTCCGGCGCCGCGACCGGCGCGATGGCCGCCTACAACCTGGTCAACGGCCGCCCCTGCCACGTGAGTCCGCTGCTCGAAACGGAACTGCGCCGCTGGGCCCGCCCGACCGGCCACGAGATCTTCGTGGTCAGCGACGCCGAGGCCCCCTCCAACCTAGTCGACCCGGAGCACTACTTCGACGACCACGCCGAGTCCCACGCGGCCGCGCTCAAGGCCGGCATCGACAGCTTCACCGACCACGGCGAGGACTCGGAGACGGTGACGGGCCGGCTGCGCGAGGCACTGGAGCGCGGCCTGATCGACCAGGCCGACGTGGACCGGGCCGTCCGCCGCCAGCTCGAAGTGCGCTTCCGTCTCGGCGAGTTCGACCCCGAGCTGGACCCGTACGCGGGCACCGGCCCCGAGGTGATCGACAGCCCCGAGCACCGCGCCCTGGCCCGCCGGGCCGCGACCGAGTCGGCCGTCCTGCTCAAGAACGACGGCCTGCTGCCGATCGACCCGGCCCGCACGGCCCGGATCGCCGTCGTCGGCCCGCTCGCCGACACCCTCTTCGAGGACTGGTACAGCGGCACCCTGCCGTACCAGGTCAGCGCCGCCGCCGGCCTGGCCGCGGCCCTCGGCGCCCACGGCGGCGAGGTCGTCCACGTCGAGGGCTCCGACCGGATCACCCTGCGCTCGCGCACCACGGGCGACCTGCTCGGCAAGTCCGCCTTCGACGTGACCGACTGGGGCGGCGGCGCCTCCACCCTGCGCGTCGCCGACACCGGCCGCTACCTGTGCCTCCAGGACGACGACACCCTGGCCCCGGGCCAGGAGATCATCAAGAGCTGGTTCGTCAAGGAGACCTTCCGGATCGAACCGGCCGGCCCGGACACCGTGCTGCTGCGCAACGTGTTCACCGGACGCTACGCCACCGTGGACCCGACCGACGGCCGGGTCAGCGTCACCGCCGAGACCGCGCAGGAAGCCGAGCACTGGCAGCGCGAGGTGGTGCGCGACGGCGCCGCCGAGGCCCGGGCGGCCGCCGCGGCGGCCGACCTCGCCGTCGTCGTGCTCGGCAACCACCCGCTGATCAACGGCCGCGAGACCGAGGACCGCGCGGACATCGCGCTGCCCGAGGGGCAGGAGAGGCTGCTGCGTGCCGTCGCGGCCGTCCGCCCGGACACCGTCCTGGTCGTGATGAGCAGTTACCCCTACGCCCTCGACTGGGCCGACGAGCACCTGCCCGCCGTGGTGTGGACCTCCCACGGCGGGCAGGAGACAGGACACGCGCTGGCCGACGTCCTGCTCGGCGCGGCCGAGCCCGCCGGGCGGCTGGCGCAGACCTGGTACCGGGGTGACGACCCGCTGCCCGCCCCGCTCGACTACGACGTCATCAAGGCCGGCTGGACCTACCAGTACCACCGCTCCGCGCCGCTCTACCCCTTCGGCCACGGGCTCTCCTACACCGACTTCACCCACCGCGACCTGCGGCTGTCGCAGCCCTCGATCGGCCCGGACGGATCGGTCGAGCTCGCCGTGACCCTGGAGAACACCGGCGCGCGGCCGGGCAGCGAGGTGGTCCAGGTCTACGTCCGCGCCCTGGAGGCCCGGTACGAGGCGCCCCGCCTGCGCCTGGCCGACTTCCGCAAGGTCACGCTGGCACCGGGGGAGAGCCGCGAACTGGCCTTCCGGCTCCCGGCCGGGCAGCTCGCCCACTGGTCCGTCGCCACCGGTGGCTTCACCGTCGACCCCGGCGGCTACGAGGTGATCGTCGCCCGCAGCGCCGACCACCCGGTGCTCACCGCCCCGCTGACCGTGACCGGGGAGCGCCCCGGCCCCAGGGCGGGCACCGGACACCGGGTCCTGGCCGTCGACTTCGACGACTACGAGAACGCCGCCATCGTCGACGCCACCCGCTCCGACGGCGACGCCGTCACGCCCGCCGACCCCGCGCGCCCCGCGACGCTGCACTTCCGCGAGGTCGAACTCGCCGGCGCCGCCCTGATCGAGGTCGAGACGGCCCGCGAGGGCGAGACGCCCCGCGAGGGCGAGACGCCCCGCGAGGGCGAGGGCGAGGGCGCCGGCGGGGCGCGGCTCGTCGTCCGGGCGGACGGCCGGGTACTGGCCGAGATCGAGGTGCCCGTGACCGGCGGCCGCTACGTCCGGACGAGCACCACCGTCGGCCTCTCCGCCCCGCTGGACGGCGTCCACGACCTGAGCCTGACCCTGCACGGCGACTTCCGGCTCACCGCCTTCCGCTTCGGCACGGCGGGCTGAGACCGGCCGACCCGCAGACCAGCCGACCCACAGACCGGCGGTCCGTTCAGGGGCGGACCGCCGGTCTGTGGCCCGGCCCGGCCCGGGCAGGGTGTCCCGATCGTCCGAGCTGGGCCCGTCCACCACCGCCCGGAGGCGGCCGCATGTCACCTCTCACGCCCTACTCCGTCACCTCGAACTCGCAGCACCCGGAGGAAGCCCCCGTGCCGCCACCCGACTTCGGAACCGGCTTCGGAACCGACGAACTCGCCGCCTACCGGCCCGAGTCGACCGCCCCGCAGGACTTCGACGAGTTCTGGCGGCGCACCCTCGCCGAGGCCCGCGCGCACGGCGGGACGGTCAAGGCCGAACGCGTCACCGAGACGTACGGACTGCGCACCGTCGAGGTCGACGACGTGCGCTTCCCCGGCTGGAACGGCGAGCCGGTGGCCGCCTGGCTGCTGCGCCCGCGCGGCGCGGCGGGCCCGCTGCCGGTCGTCGTCACCTACATCGGCTACACCGGCGGCCGCGGACTGCCCACCGAGCACCTGTTCTGGTCCGCCGTCGGCTACGCCCAGCTCGTCGTGGACAACCGCGGCCAGGGCCACGACACCCCGGACCGGAGCACGGGCGACGGCACCCAGTGGGTCGAGGGCTTCATGACCCGCGGCATCGAGTCCCCGGAGCACCACTACTTCCGGCGGCTGATGACCGACTGTGTGCGCGCCGTGGACGCCGTCGCGCAGCTGCCCGGCCTCGACACCGACCGGATCGTCCTGGCCGGCGGCAGCCAGGGCGGCGGCCTGGCCCTCGCCGTCGCCGGACTCACCGGGGGTGGGGTGGCCGCGGTGATGCCCGACATCCCGTTCCTGTGCCACTACCGCGAGGGCGCCCGAACCGCCCTGGACGGGCCCTACCAGGAGCTCGTCAAGTACCTGCGCTGGCACAGCCCGGGGCGTGTACGGCCGACCTTCGACACCCTCGCCTACTTCGACGGCGTCCACTTCGCGCAGCGGGCCACCGTTCCGGCCCTGTTCAGCGTCGGTCTGATGGATCCGATCTGCCCGCCCCGGACGGTCTACGCCGCCTTCAACCACTACGCGGGCGAGGACCGCACCATGACGGCGTGGCCCTTCGCCGACCACGCGGGCGGCTGCGGCTCCAACCCGCCCGTCCAGCTGGCCTGGCTGCGCGAACGCGGGCTGGCACCGCGGCCGTGACGCCCGCGCCCGATCGCCTTCCGACCGATTCCGACCGATTCCGACCGATGAGGAGCGCCGCATGAGTGCCCCGGGATTCCCGCAGCTGCCCCCCGGTTTCCGGTTCGGCGCCGCCACCGCCGCCTACCAGATCGAGGGCGCCCATGACGAGGACGGCCGGGGCCCGTCCATCTGGGACACCTTCAGCCACACCCCGGGCCGCACCCTCGGCGGCGCCACCGGCGACACCGCCTGCGACCACTACCACCGCCACCGCGAGGACGTCGCCCTGCTGCGCGGGCTCGGCGTCGACGGCTACCGCTTCTCGATCTCCTGGCCGCGCCTGCTGCCGCAGGGCACCGGTGCGGTCAACCGGAAGGGCCTCGACTTCTACGACCGGCTGATCGACGACCTGCTGGCCGCCGGGATCGCGCCCGCCGTCACCCTCTACCACTGGGACCTGCCGCAGGCCCTGGAGACCCCGCCGAACAGCGGCTCCGCCGCGGGGGGCGGCTGGCGGGTGCGCGGGACGGCCGAGGCCTTCGCCGAGTACGCGAACGTGGCGGCCGACCGCTACGGGGACCGGGTCGAGCGCTGGATCACCCTCAACGAGCCGTTCTGCTCCGCCTTCGTCGGCCACGCCGAGGGCCGGCACGCGCCCGGTGCCCGGGAGGGCCGGGGCGCACTCGCGGCCGCCCACCACCTGCTGGTCGCCCACGGTCTGGCCGTCCGGGAGCTGCGCGCCGCAGGCGCCCGCGAGGTCGGCATCACGCTCAACCTCGACCGCCTGCACGCCGCCTCCGACCGCCCCGAGGACCTCGCCGCCCTGCGCCGGGCCGAGGTGCTCCACAACGAGGTGTGGACCGAGCCGCTGTTCGCCGGGCGCTACCCCGAGCACGAGGCCGAGACCTGGCAGGGCCTGGCCGACGGCCCGTGGCGCCGGCCCGGCGACCTCGAACTCATCGGCGCCCCACTGGACTTCCTCGGCGTCAACTTCTACCGGCCGGTGACCGTCGCGGCCGCCCCCCACCGCCAGGAGGATCCCGCCCTGCGCACCGCCGTGGACATCGGCGTCGCCGAGACCGACCCGTACGGCACCCGGCGGACCACCATGGGCTGGCCCGTCGTCCCGTCCGCGTTCACCGAGCTGCTCACCGGGCTGCACGCCCGCTACCCGCGACTCCCGCCCGTGTGGATCACCGAGAACGGCTCCGCCGAGGCCGACAGCCTCACCCCCGACGGCCGGGTCCACGACCCGGAACGGATCGACTACCTGGCCGGCCACCTCGCCGCCGTCGCCGACGCCGTCACCGCCGGGGTCGACGTACGCGGCTACTACGTGTGGTCCCTGCTGGACAACTTCGAGTGGGCCCGCGGCTACGACCAGCGCTTCGGCCTCGTCCACGTCGACTACGACACCCTGACCCGAACCGTTCCTGAACAGTGATCAGGAGTGACCGTGAAGATCGACTCTGTCACTGCGCGCATCCCGAACGGTTTTGGGTGCGCTGGTCGCCCGCGTTCTCTTGTTCCCTGTCCGGGCGTGCGGCTCTTGGCTGCGGTCCGTGACGGGGTGGCGGGTTTCCTCACGTCCTCGGGTACCTGGTCCGGCCTGGGCGGTCCGATGCCCGTGCACATCGCTCTGGTGTGCGCGGGGCGGTGTCGTCCGTCGCCGGATCGGGTGTCCGAGGGCGCGTCGTCCGATGGCCACCGCTGCCGCCTGGTGGCGGGTGGTGGCGCGGGTCTTCGTGGTGAGGGGCTTCTTCCAGTGCTGGTCGCCCCACAGGCTGGTGTAGGCGGGGTCGACGGCGATCACCGACAGGCCGTGCTCGGCGCACATGGCGAGGAGGCGGGAGCGGAGGCGGCCGGTGGGGATGCCGGAGATCAGCTGCCGCAAGCGCTTCTTGCGGCCGTGCTTCTCCCGGGTCTTGGAGTCGGTGAAGTCCAGATCCTCAACCGCTATGGCCTGTACGCCGGTGCCGGCGGCCCAGTGCAGGAGCTGGGTGAGGGCGTGGCGCAGTTGCGCGTCCCGGTGGTTCGCGTTGCCGGTCAGGTGGTAGTCGAAGCGGCGGGGTTCGCCGACCGGGTTGCCGTGGGCGTCGAGGTGCCAGGCGGCGAGGTGGTCGGCGTTCGTGTCGACGCCGACGACGCCGCCGGTCCGCAGGCTGTCCAGGGCAACGAGGGGGAGGTCTTTGCGGGTCCACGACGCGTCGAGGTACCAGCGGTCGCGTTCCACGTCCAGGTGGATGCGGTAGGCGACGGCTCGGTTCGCTTCGATGCGGTCGGCCCATTCGTCGCCCCGGTGGGGGAAGCTCACGCGGGCGGCCGGCGTGTACCGGCCGTGAGGGGAGTTCGCCAGCCCGGCGAGTGGCGCGGGGAGCTTGATGCTGATCTCGCCGTCGGAGGTGACCCGGATCGTCTCGTTGCCGTAGCGTTTGCCGGACTCCCCGTCAGCGGACAGGAACCAGCGCGCCGCTTCCCAGCGTGCGCGCCACTGCGCCTCGGTCAGCCCGGCGGCGGGAAGGTTGTGCCGGGTGTTGGCCAACTTCCTTCCGCCCCGCACCACATGTACCCGTCCGGCTTCCCGGTCGGCCCGCACCTGAGCCGCCCGGTCCTCCAGCATCGCCAGCCGACGCGACTTGACGAACCACTCGTGCGCCGAACGGTAGCCGCCCGGGGCCTTCCTGGTGCCCTTCTCACCGACCGGCAGGGACAGCCGATGCCGGATGGTCCTGGTCCCGGCTTCCAGGCCCTGAATGTGGGCGAACTGCGCCCGGCGGGACAGCCCCCACTGCGCATGCGTCGCCCCGGTGACCGACCCCGCCCATCGGGACGACGACTCGGCCGTCAGCTCCCGCTTCCGCGCCGCCCACGTATCGGTGGAATGCTCCAGGCCATCACGGCACCGGGACGCGAGGTCGCGGGAGGCCAGCGAGCCCATGTGCTCGCCGACCAGCCGCAGAACCTTCTCGTCCTCCGCCGTCAGGCCCTTCAGCCGGTCCCGTATACACACACCGCCGGCAGGATCGGCCACGAACGGCCGGGCGATCTGCCGCAACGTCTTCTTCTCGGACACGGCACACCACCTCCCCAACGACCGATCCGGATCAAGACATGAGCACCCTATACGCACCATCAGAACGCCACAAAATCAGGCAAATAGCCACATGTTCGGCATATCCGACAAGCTCACTAAACAGACCTTGCGAACACTCAATGACACTCAACCGCCAGCAGTTCGCCACCCCCAAGGACAGCTACCACTGGTACCGGGGCCTGATCACCGCGCACCGCGCGCGGACGGAGGAAACCGCCCGATGAAGTTCACCGACGGCTACTGGCTGATGCGTCCGGGCGTCACCGCGCGCTACGCCACCGAGGTCGCCGACGTCCGCACCGGCGAGGACCGGATGACCCTCTACGCGCCCGTCCGGCACGTGCGAGGCCGCGGTGACACCCTCAACAGCCCGCTGCTGACCGTCGAGTGCTGGTCCCCGGCCGAGGGCGTGATCGGGGTGCGCGCCACCCACCACGCCGGTTCGGTGCAGCGGGGCCCGGAGTTCGCGCTGCCCGGCTCCGCACCGGGCAGCGGCAAGGTCCACCGGGACGGCGACGTGGTGGAACTGAGCTCCGGCGAACTGACGCTGAGGGTGAACACGGCCGGGCCCTGGCAGCTGGAGTTCTCCGCCGGCGGCCGGGTGCTCACCACGGCGGGCGAGCGCGGCACCGGCTTCGTCACCGACGCCGAAGGCCGCCACCACATGCTCGGACAGCTCGCGCTGGGCGTCGGCGAGCTGGTCTACGGCCTGGGGGAGCGGTTCACCCCGTTCACCCGCAACGGCCAGGTGGTGGACGTCTGGCAGGCGGACGGCGGCACCAGCAGCGAGCAGGCGTACAAGAACGTCCCGTTCCACCTGACCAACCGGGGCTACGGCGTCTTCGTCAACCACCCCGGCAGGGTCAGCTACGAGATCGGCTCCGAAGCCGTCGGCCAGGTGCAGTTCAGCGTCGAGGACCAGTCCCTGGAGTACTTCGTCGTCCACGGCCCGACCCCCAAGCAGGTCCTGGAGCGCTACACCGCCCTCACCGGCCGCCCCGCACTGCCGCCGGCCTGGGCGCTCGGCCTGTGGCTGACCACCTCCTTCACCACCGACTACGACGAGGCCACCGTCAACCGCTTCGTCGGCGGCATGGCCGAACGCGGCATCCCGCTGAGCGTCTTCCACTTCGACTGCTTCTGGATGCGCGGGTACCAGTGGAGCGACTTCCGCTGGGACCAGGACACCTTCCCGGACCCGGCGGGCATGCTCGCCAGGCTCAAGGACCAGGGGCTGCGCATCAGCCTGTGGATCAACCCGTACATCGCGCAGAAGTCGGAGCTGTTCGCCGAGGGCGTGCGCGAGGGCCACCTGGTGCGCCGCCCGGACGGCAGCGTCTGGCAGTGGGACCTGTGGCAGCCCGGCATGGCCCTGGTGGACTTCACCAGCCCCGCCGCCCGCGACTGGTACACCGGCAAGCTGCGCGCCCTGCTGGACATCGGCGTGGACTGCTTCAAGACCGACTTCGGCGAGCGCATCCCGACCGACGTGGTGTGGCACGACGGCTCCGACCCGGAGCGGATGCACAACTACTACACCCAGCTGTACAACCGGGCGGTCTTCGACCTGCTCCGCGAGGTGCGCGGGGAGGGGGAGGCGCTGCTGTTCGCCCGCTCCGCCACCGCGGGCGGCCAGCAGTACCCGGTGCACTGGGGCGGCGACTGCGAATCGCACTTCAACGCCATGGCGGAGTCGCTGCGCGGCGGACTCTCGCTGGGCCTGTCCGGCTTCGGCTTCTGGAGCCACGACATCGGCGGCTTCGAGGGCACCCCGACCCCGGCGGTCTTCAAGCGCTGGGCGCAGTTCGGCCTGCTCTCCTCGCACAGCCGGCTGCACGGCAGCAAGTCCTACCGGGTGCCGTGGGAGTTCGGCGAGGAGGCCGTCGAGGTCACCCGGGAGTTCACCCTGCTCAAGCACCGGCTGGCGCCCTACCTCCAGCGCGCCGCCCAGCAGGCGCACGCCACCGGTGTCCCGGTGATGCGCGCGATGGTGCTGGAGTTCCCGGACGACCCGGCCGCGGCCGCGCTCGACCGGCAGTACCTGCTCGGCGACGACCTGCTCGTCGCCCCGGTGTTCACCGAGGACGGCACGGTCGAGTACTACGTGCCCGAGGGGATCTGGACCAACGTGCTGACCGGCGACCGGATCACCGGCCCGCGCTGGGTGCGCGAGCGGCACGGCTTCCACACCCTGCCGCTGCTCGCCCGCCCCGACTCCGTCATCCCGTTCGGCGCGGAGGACCGGCGCCCGGTCTCCGCCTGGGCCGAGGGCGTGGAACTGCGCGTCCACGCCTTCGCCGACGGCGCCGAGCGCACCGTCGTCATCCCCCGCTCCGACGGCGTCGGCGAGACGGCCCGCTTCCAGGTGCGCCGCACCGGCGACCGCCTGCGGGTGACCACCGACAGCCCGCACCCCTGGCAGCTGCGCCTCGGCGGCCCGGACGGCGCCCTGTACGTCAGCCCGGCCGGCACCCGCGAGGCCGAACTGCCCTACCCGGCCTGAGACCGAACCGCCCTACCCGGCCTGGTGCCGAACCGCCCTACCCGGCCCGGTCGCCGGGACAGCCGCCGCGGCCGTTCCCGGAAGCACCACCCGGGCGTCCGCCCGCACCCGTCGGTCACGTGAACGGAGGAACCACCCATGTCCTACCGCATCCGCGCGGGCGGCCTGGAACGGCACACCGGCGCAGAGGTCCTGCGCATGGAGCCCTGGGGGCCGGACGCCCTGCGGGTGCGCGCCGCGTCCGGGACGATCGACCCCGCCGCCCCCGGCGCCCTGGAGGCCCCGTCGCCGTGCCCGCAGGCCGAACCGTTCCTCTCGGAGGACGGCGGCGCCCGTCTGGTCAACGGCCGCATCGCCGTCGAGGCCACGGCGGACGGCCGCCTGAGGTTCCTCGACACCGCCTCGGGCCGCGAACTCCTCGCCGAGCGGAGCCCGTTCGCGCACCACACCGGCGCCCGCGTCCACGCACCGGGCGGCCGGACGGAGCAGTCCTTCGCGGCGTACGACGGCGAACGGCTGCACGGCCTGGGGCAGCACCTGCACGGGCGCCTGGACCAGAAGGGCTGCGTGATCGACCTCGTCCAGTCCAACACCGTGGCGGCCGTGCCCTTCCTGCACTCCTCGCGCGGCTACGGACTGCTGTGGAACAACCCCGCCACCGGCCGCGTCGAACTCGGCGCCGACGCCACCCGGTGGACCGCCGACGCCGGCGGGCGCATCGACTACTGGATCACGGCCGGTGGCACCCCGGCCGAGGTCCTGGACTCCTACACCCGGGCCACCGGCCGCCCGCCCCTGCTCCCCGACTGGGCCTCGGGCTTCTGGCAGTCCAGGCTGCGCTACCGCACCCAGGACGAACTCCTGTCCGTGGCACGGGAGTACAGGCGGCGCGGCCTGCCGCTGTCCGTCATCGTCTGCGACTTCTTCCACTGGCCGAGGATGGGCGACTGGCGCTTCGAGGAGAGCGAGTGGCCCGACCCCACCGCCATGGTCAAGGAGCTGGCGGACCTCGGGGTGCAGCTCGCCGTCTCGGTGTGGCCCACCGTCGAGCCCGACAGCGATGCCTTCGACGGGCTGCGCTCGGCCGGGCACCTCGTCCGGGACGCGGACGGCGGCCTGCTCACCTTCCGCTGGCCGTCCCGGTTCAGCGGGCAGGAGCGCGGGAGCCGCCCGATGGCGTACTACGACGCCACCCACCCCGGGGCCCGCGCCGAGCTGTGGCGGCGGCTGGACGCCAACTACCGCGCGCTGGGCGTGGCCTGCTTCTGGCTGGACGCCTGCGAACCCGACCTCCCCCCGGGCATCGCCGAGCGCGCCGTCTACGCGGCAGGGTCGGCGGCCGAGGCCGCGAACCTCTACCCGCTGGAGCACGTCCGCGGCGTGGCCGAGGGCCTGCGCGCGGCGGGCGAGGACCGGCCGCTGTCGCTGGTCCGCGCCGCCTGGGCGGGCAGCCAGCGCCACGGGGCCCTGCTCTGGTCCGGCGACATCCCCACGACCTTCGACTCCCTCGGGCGCCAGATCAGGGCGGGGCTGAACGTCGCGATGAGCGGCATCCCCTGGTGGAACACCGACATCGGCGGCTTCTCCGGCGGCGACCCGCAGGACCCTGCCTACCGCGAACTGCTGATCCGGTGGTTCCAGTACGGCACCTTCTGCCCCGTCATGCGGCTGCACGGCGACCGCGTGCCCAACTTCCCGGCCTTCTCCACCGACATGACCGGCGGGCCCAACGAGGTCTGGTCGTACGGGGAGGAGGCGTACGGCATCCTGCGCGCCCACCTGGCCCTGCGCGAACGCCTGCGCCCCTACCTGGGGACGCTCTCCGAGGACGCCCACCGCACCGGCGCCCCGCCGATGCGCCCGCTGTTCTTCGACTTCCCCGAGGACGAGCGCGCCTGGGGCGTGGACGACCAGTTCCTGCTCGGCCCCGACGTGCTGGTGGCACCCGTGTACCAGGCCGGCGCCCGCTCCCGCCGGGTGTACCTGCCCTCCGGCGCCCGCTGGCTCGACCCGGCCACCGGCCGCGCCGTCGAGGGCGGGACGACGCTCGACGCGGACGCCCCGCTGGAACGCCTCCCGGTCTTCGTCCGGGAAGGGGCCGAGGTCGGGGGCCTGCTCCGCTGATTCCGGCCGGGGCCGGTCAGCTCCCGCCCATGCCGCCCTGGGCGGCGACGATGGTCAGGTTCAGCCCGTGCACCGCACGCGCCAGGCCCGGGGTTCCCTCGGCGAGCCGGGCGGTGAGCGCGGCGACCCGCTCGTGGTGGGCCCGGCGGTCGTGGCCCGACAGCACCAGCCGCAGGTGTCCGTGGGCGGCCAGCGCCGCGAGGACCGCGTCGCCGAACGGCACCGCGGCGACCGGGGCGCCGCCCCGGACGACCTCGGCCACCCGCAGCTGGAGGTCCAGGGCCTCGCGCGGATCGTCCACCGCCACGGCCCGGTGCGGCGCGACCGGGCCGTAGGGGTCGCGGTCGGCCATCGTCACCGCGCCGAGCACCGCGAGCCGCTCCTCGACGGCCTCCAGGGTGTCCTCGCGGCCGCGTCTGATCCACGCCTTCCAGGAGCGCGGCCGCTCGGCCACCTCCGCGATCAGCGCGTCCAGCACTGCGTCCCCCGTGGCAGCGGCGGAGACGATCCGCACCCGGCCCGCCCCGTCCTCGTCGACGGCGCCCCGGTGCGCGAGCTCGGCCAGCGCGGCGGCCCGCACCAGGAACCCGGCCCGGGTGCGGTCCTGCAACGACTGCGTCCGGGTGTCGAAGGCCAGCAGATAGGCGTCCAGATGGAGTCCTCGGCTCATGGGACCGACGATACGGCGCGCAGCCCCGCTCGCCGTCGCTCCGCGGGAGGACCCGCCCTCCACCTGCGGGAGCACGCCCGGCCCGCCTCGGAGACGCCGGGTACGTCTACGCCACCCTCGACAGTGCCGGGACCGGGAGGCTAGGCTCGCGCGCAGGCAAGCTATTCAATTTGTTGACTATGGAGCCCGCCCGTGCACCCCTTCCGCGCAGCCGTCGAGGCCGACGACCACGACGCCATCGAGGCCCTCCTGGCCGAGGACGTCGTCTTCACCAGCCCCGTCGCCTTCAAGCCCTACCCGGGCAAGGCCATGACCGCCGCGATCCTGCGCGCCGTCGGCCGGGTCTTCGAGGACTTCCACTACGTCCGCGAGATCAACGACCCCGACGGCCGCGACCACGCCCTCGTCTTCAAGGCCACCGTCGACGGCCGCGAGGTGCACGGCTGCGACTTCCTCCACCTCGACGAGGACGGTCTGATCGACGAGTTCACGGTGATGGTCCGCCCGCTCTCCGGCGCGCAGGCGCTCGCCACCGCGATGGGCGCGCAGTTCGAGCGGATCGCCGCCGAGGCGCTGGGTGCGTCCGAGGCGTGAGCGCGACGACGGGCCTGTACCGCTACGTCGCGGTCGGCGACAGCCAGACCGAGGGCCTGGGCGACGGTGACGAGACGGCCGGGTGGCGCGGCTGGGCGGACCGGCTGGCCGAGACGATCGCCGCACACGAACCCGGCCTGCGCTACGCCAACCTCGCCGTCCGCGGCCGGCTCGCCGGCCAGGTGCGGGCCGAACAGCTCGCCCCCGCGCTCGCGCTGCGGCCGGACCTGGTCAGCGTGGTCGCCGGGATGAACGACCTGATGCGGCCGGGCTTCGACGCGGCCGAGACCGTGGCGGAGCTGGACGCGATGTTCGCCGCCTTCACGGCGAGCGGGGCGCGGGTGCTCACCTTCACGTTCCCCGACATCGGCCGGATCGCGCCGCCGGCCCGCGCGCTGCGCCCCCGGGTGCTGGACCTGAACGCGCGTATCCGGGCCACGGCCGAGCACCGCGGGGTCGTGGTCGTCGACTTCTTCCGGCACGAGGTGACGACCGATCCGCGCATGTGGAGCGCGGACCGGCTGCACGCCAGCCCGCTCGGCCACGCCGGGATCGCCGCCGCGGCGGCCGAGGCGCTGGCGCTGCCCGGCAGTGACGGCGGGTGGGCCGAGCCGCTGCCGCCGCTCCCGGCGGCGGGGGCCGGGCGGCGAGCGGCCCAGGAGGCCGCCTGGATCGGCACCTTCCTCGGGCCGTGGCTGGTGCGCCGCCTGCGCGGCCGCTCCTCCGGGGACGGGCGGGTGGCGAAGCGCCCGGACCTGCGGCCCGTCCAGGCTCCCCGGCCCGTCGAGGCACGCCGGCCCGCGCACTGAGTGGGCGGGCCCCGGGATTCGTCAGACCGGGCCCTGCACCGGCCCCTGCGTCGGCCCCTGAGCCGCCGGGGCCGGCGCGGTGGCCCGCCTCCGGTCCAGGACGGCGAGCGCCTGCTCGCACCAGCGCTGGTTCTCGCGCTCGAACGACAGCCCGCGCATCAGCGTCAGATACGGCCCGATCCGCTCGGCCGTGGCGAGGTACTCGTCCTCGAAACGCCCGTCCAGCAGCCGCGCCCGCAGGCGCTCGTAGCGGGCCACCTTGGCCTGCGCCCACACCAGGCGTTCGAGCAGCGCCGCGCGCACGGCCTCCGGGTCGCCCGCGTCCACGGCCTGCACCTGGACGAGCAGCTCGTCCCGGATCGCGGACGGCCGGGGCGGCGTGGCCGTGAACGCCCGCAGGGCGGCGCGGCCCGCCTCGGTGAGCGAGAACAGCCGCTTGTTCGGCCGCCGCTCCTGCTCGACGACCCGGGCGCTGACCAGCCCCTCGGCCTTCATCCGGTCCAGCTCCCGGTAGAGCTGCTGCGGGGTGGCCATCCAGAAGTTCGCCGCCGACGCGTCGAAGGCCTTCGTCAGGTCGTAACCGGACGCCTCGCCCTCCAGGAGGGTCGACATGATCGCGTTGCGCAGGGCCATGCCGACAGCCTAGCGAGCGCCGGGGACAGCGGCCACCGATGCGATTAGTCAACAAGTTGCGTATTCCTACAGGCCTCCGCCACGCCGGCCGGGTCGTACGGCCCGCACGACCCGGCCGGCGCAGCCGTTCCGGTCAGCGGGCGCCGAGGAGGTGCTCCAGGGCGAGCTGGTCCAGCTGCTCGAAGGCCATGCCGCGGCGGGCGGCGGCGTCGACGTCGAACTCCTCGAAGGCGGAGCGGTCCGCCAGCAGGCCGGTCAGGCCGTCCTCGGCCGTGGGGAGGGCGAGTTCGGGCAGGCGGGACGCGGCGAGCGCGGCCCGGACCTCCGGGTCGGCCCGGAAGGCGCGCGAACGCTCCGCCAGCAGCAGGTAGTTGCGCATGCAGCCGGCCGCCGAGGCCCAGACGCCGTCGAAGTCCTCGGTGCGCGGCGGCTTGAAGTCGAAGTGCCGCGGGCCGTCGTACCCGGCCGACTCCAGCAGGTCGACCAGCCAGAACGCCTGGCGCAGGTCGCCCGCGCCGAAGCGCAGGTCCTGGTCGTACTTGATGCCGGACTGGCCGTTGAGGTCGATGTGGAACAGCTTGCCGTGCCACAGAGCCTGGGCGATGCCGTGCGGGAAGTTGAGCCCGGCCATCTGCTCGTGGCCGACCTCCGGGTTGAGGCCGACCCGCTCGGGGCGCTCCAGCGCGTTGATGAACGCCAGGGCGTGGCCCACGGTGGGCAGCAGGATGTCCCCGCGCGGCTCGTTGGGCTTGGGCTCGATCGCGAACCGCAGGTCGTAGCCCTGCTGCTCGACGTACTCGCCGAGCAGGTCGAAGGCCTCCTTCAGCCGGTCCAGCGCGGTGCGCACGTCCTTGGCCGCGCCGGACTCGGCGCCCTCGCGCCCGCCCCAGGCGACGTAGACCGAGGCGCCGAGTTCGGCGGCCAGGTCGATGTTGCGGATGGTCTTGCGCAGGGCGTAGCGCCGGACGTCGCGGTCGTTGGCCGTGAAGGCGCCGTCCTTGAAGACCGGGTGGGTGAAGAGGTTGGTGGTCGCCATCGGGACCTTCAGCCCGGCGGAGTCCAGGGCGCCGCGGAAGCGCTTGACGGTCTCCTCGCGGGTGGCCTCGCCCGCGCCGAACGGGATCAGGTCGTCGTCGTGGAACGTGACGCCGTAGGCGCCGAGTCCGGCCAGCCGCTGCACGGTCTCGACCGGGTCGAGGGCGGGGCGGGTCGCGTCGCCGAAGGGGTCGCGCCCCTGCCAGCCGACGGTCCACAGACCGAAGGTGAACTTGTGCGCGGGGGTGGGGACGAACGGGTCACTGGACATGGAACGGCTCCCGATGAGTGCCAGGGGGTGTTTGTCAGGACTCTCAACAAATTAGTATGCCGGGACGTCGGAAGGAACCCCCGTACCGGAGGAACGCATGGCTGAGCAACGCGTCGTGATCGGCTTCGACAGCTCGACCCAGTCCACCAAGGCCCTCGCCGTCGACATCGACACCGGCACCGTCCTCGGCCAGGGGCGCGCCCCGCACACCGTCAGCACGGGAGCCGGCCGCGAGAGCGACCCCGAGCAGTGGTGGCGGGCGCTCGGCGAGGCCGCGGCCGCGACGGGCTGGGCCGACCGCGCCGCCGCCGTCTCGGTCGCCGGCCAGCAGCACGGCCTCGTCACCCTCGACGCCGCCGGGGCGCCGGTCCGCCCGGCGCTGCTCTGGAACGACGTCCGCTCCGCGCCCCAGGCCGCCGAACTGTCCGCCGCGATCGGCGCGGCGGACCTCGCGCGCCGCACCGGCAGCGTCCCCACCGCCGCCTTCACCGCCCCCAAGTGGGCCTGGCTGCGCGCCAACGAGCCCGCCGCCGCCGAGCGGACCGCCGCCGTCCGGCTCCCGCACGACTTCCTGACCGAGCGTCTGACCGGAGCGGCGGTCACCGACCGGGGCGACGCCTCCGGCACCGGCTGGTGGGGCCCGGACGGCTACGACCACGACCTGCTCGCCCGCATCGGACTCGACCCGGCCCTGCTGCCCCGGGTCCTCGCGCCGGGCGCCCGCGCCGGTACCGTCCGCCCCGGCACGCCGCTGCGGGAGGGCGCCGCGGTGGCCACCGGCACCGGGGACAACATGGCCGCCGCCCTCGGGCTCGGCCTGCCGCCCGGCCGGCCGGTGCTCAGCCTCGGCACCTCCGGCACCGTCTACGCCGTCGGCCGCACCCGGCCCGCCGACCCGACCGGCACCGTCGCAGGCTTCGCCGACGCCCTCGGCCACTGGCTGCCGCTCGCCTGCACGCTCAACTGCACCCTCGCCGTCGACCGCTTCGCCGCCCTCCTCGGGCGAGGCCGCGAGGAGGTCGAGGACGG
This sequence comes from Kitasatospora sp. NPDC028055, assembly GCF_040637885.1. Lineage (NCBI taxonomy): Bacteria > Bacillati > Actinomycetota > Actinomycetes > Kitasatosporales > Streptomycetaceae > Kitasatospora > Kitasatospora sp. NPDC028055. Next base: position 126,267 of record NZ_JBEZXE010000003.1, read on the forward strand.
CGGCACCGCCGTCGTCCTGCCCTACCTGGACGGCGAGCGCACCCCGGACCTCCCGGGCGCCTCCGGCCTCGTCCACGGGCTGCGCCACGACACCACCCCGGGCCAGCTGCTCCAGGCCGCCTACGACGGCGCCGCCCACGCCCTGCTCGCCGCCCTGGACGGCGTGCTGAGCGCCGGCGGCGCCGACCCGGCGGGCGAGGAGCCGCTGCTGCTCATCGGCGGCGGCGCCCGGGGCCGGGCCTGGCAGCGGACCGTGCTGCGGCTCTCCGGCCGGGCCGTCCAGGTGCCCGACGCCCGGGAACTGGTCGCCCTCGGCGCGGCCGCCCAGGCCGCCGCGCTGCTCACCGGCGAACAGGCCGACGAAGTGGCGCGCCGCTGGCGGACCGCCCGGGGCCCGGTGCTGGAGCCGGTGAAGCGGGACGAGGACGCGCTCGCGCGGATCGGCGATACCCTGCGACGGGCCGGGGCCTTGCAGGGCGCCCCGGCCGAGGACCGGTAGGAGGGGCAGCGCGTGACAGCGGTCGGCAGGGCGGCGAGCAGGGGAGCGGAGCACGGGCCCGCCTCGCTGCAGGACATGCGGCGGCAGAACCTCTCGGTCGTCCTCGCCGCCGTCGCCGCACACAGCCCGCTCTCCCGGGCGGACGTCTCCGGGCGCGTCGGACTGACCAGGGCCGCCGTCTCCTCGCTCGTCGACGAGCTGATCGGCCGCGGAGCGGTGACCGAGGCCGCGGCCACCGCCAGCGGACGGGTCGGCCGGCCCGGACGCGCCCTCACCATGGCCGACGACGGCCCGGCGGGCCTCGGCCTGGAGATCGGCGTCACCCACCTCGGCGCCTGCGTGGCCGACCTGCGCGGCGAACCGCGGGTGTGGCGCCGGGTGGAACGGGCCAACGCGGGCCGGCCCGCCGAAGCCGTCCTGGCGGACCTCGCCGCGCTGGCCGAGGAGGCACAGGCCGAGGCGGCCGCCCTCGGACTGCGCGTCGCGGGCCGCGTCCTGGCCGTCCCCGGGGTGGTCCCCAACACGCCGCGCGGACTGCTGGAGCGCGCGCCCAACCTCGGCTGGCACGGCGTCCGGCTCGCCGACCACTGGCCGGACCCGGACACCGTGCCCGAGCCGGAGAACGAGGCCAACCTCGGGGCGCTGGCCGAGTACTGGAACGCCGGGAACCCGGTGGAGACCTTCGTCCACGTCTCCGCCGGGGCCGGGATCGGCGCCGCCCTGGTCATCGACGGGCGGCTGTTCCGGGGCGCCCGCGGCTTCGCCGGGGAACTCGGCCACATCCCCGTCCACCCGGACGGCCCCCGCTGCCCCTGCGGCGCCCGGGGCTGCCTGGAGCAGTACGCGGGCGAGGCGGCCGGGGGGGGGGGGGGGGGGGGGGGGGCCGGGGGGGGGGGGGGCCCGCGGCGCCCGGGCGCGCGCGGGGGCCGCGCGGGGGGGGCGCGGCGGCCGCCCCCCCCGCGGGGGCGGGGCGGCCGGGCGGCGGCCCCCGGCCCGCCGGCCCCACGACGGCGCGGGCACCGGCGACCCGGTCGCGCTGCTCGCCGAACGGGCGGCGGCCGGGCACCCGCCGACCCTGGCGGCGCTGGAGCGCGCGGGCCGCGCCCTCGGCCTGGCCCTCACCTCCGCCGTCGACCTCATCGACCCGGACCGCCTCGTCCTCGGCGGCGCCTACGCCGAACTCGCCGGATGGCTGCTGCCCGCCGTCCGCGCCGAGCTGGCCGAGCGCGTCACCGTACGGCCCTGGGCCGAGGAGGCGCTGCGCCCGGCCGCCCTGGGGCGGCGCGGGCCCCTGCTCGGCGCGGCGCTGACGACGGTCCGGCGCATCATGGCCGATCCCACGCTGCTCCCCACCGCCTGACCAGGAGCCCGCGCGGCACGGGTCAGTCGTGCTCGACCACGACCATCGCGTGCCCGTCCGCGGTGGTGACCCGCACGTGGACGTACCCGCCGTCGTGTTCCCAGGCGAGCTCCTGCCCGGCGGGCTGCAGCCGCACCGAGCGCGGCGCCGCGGCGAGCCGGAGGGAGACGGGCACGTCGACCAGCGGGAACGGGTCGTGCACCAGGTCCAGTTCGGGGGTCTCCCGGGACGGGACGAAGCTGGTCAGGTGCACCACCGTGGCGGTGTCGGTCCGTACCACGGTGGTCTCCAGGTGGACCGGCCCGCCCGCGCGGACCAGCGGGTCCGGCAGGAGCCGGTCCAGGGCGGCGCCGAGCAGCCGGCGGTACGGTTCCAGGCCGTGGTCGTGGAACGCCTCCAGCAGCGGGACGGCCACCGCGGCCACCCCGCCGCCGACGGCGAGGGCCACCTCCTCGGTCGGGTCGGCCGGCGGTGTGTAGGAGTGGCCGCAGAAGCGGTCCCAGGAGCGCGGGAAGTACGGCGCGACGACCCGGGCCAGCACCTCGGCGCCGGGCATCGCGCGGGCGGTCAGCCGGGAGCCGTGGCTGATCACCGGGAAGTCCTCCGGGACACCGGGGACGCCCTCGCAGGCGAGGAACACCTCACCGGCCGGGGCCGGGGCCAGGTCCTCCACCGGGAGGCCGGGCAGGGCGGGCTCCGTGCCGCCCCGCAGCAGCGCGGGCCCGACCAGCACCACCGCCCCGCCGGCCCGGCGGTACGCGGCCAGACGCTCGGAGAGGTCGTCGTCGACGGGGGTGCTCTCCGGCACCACGACGGCCCGGTACCCGGCCAGGTCGGCCGTCGGCGGGACGACGTCGAACTGGACCCGCAGCTGCTGGAGCGCCCGGACGGCGCCGATGTTGCTCGCGCCGGGGCGGTCCCCCAGGCCGGGGTCGACGACCATGGCGACCTCGCTGACGACCCGTCCGCCCTCGACGAACGGCTCGCACCGCGCGATGTGGCCGTAGACCGAGCCGATCAGCTCGTACACGGCCGGGGCCGGCACGCCCCGCGGATGCAGCACGTCGCCCACGCCGCTGGTCAGGCCGTGGCTCAGCATCTGGCTGTTCTCGTAGAGCAGCGCCGCCCGTGGCTTGAGGGCGGCGTTGTCGCCCCAGCTCTCGTGGAAGCGCCCGGTGTGGCTGAGGGTCGGCATCCCCAGCGGGCGGACGAAGCGGGCCACGTACGGGAGGAAGGCGTAGCCCCAGCCTCCGGTGGGCAGGCCCTCGATCTCGACGTGCCGCAGGAACTGCCGCTCCTTCGGCAGCCCGGTCTTGGGGCGGCCGTTGTAGTAGACGCCCTGGACGGCCTCCGGCGGCAGGGCCTTCTCCACCATCGCGGTGTAGCGGGCCATGTAGCGGTGGGCCACCAGGTCCGCGTAGCGCATGCGGTGGTCGGCGTCGGCCGGGTCCAGGCCCTCCCTGCGCATCCCGTCGACGGCCCAGCGGCTCAGGCTCGGCTGGCTCCAGCACATGTCGACGAAGATCCCGTCGACGGGGGCGAAGCGCCGCAGCACCTCGTCCAACTGGTCGGCGAAGTAGTCGGCGTAGGGGCTGGACATATCGAGGATGTTCCAGCCCGCCTCGAGGGCGGAAGGGGTCCAGCGGGCGATCTTGAGGTTCTCGTCGTGGGCGACCCACTCGGGGTGCTCGCGGGCCGCGTACTCGTCGACCTGGAGGGACAGGTAGATCGGTGCTCGGATGCCGGCCGCGTGCAGGGCGTCGACCTGTTCGGCGAGCAGGTCCAGGTCGGGGGAGAGGCCGGGGTGGCGCTCGGTACGGTCGGTCCCGTAGTAGAGGTGGCCGTGGTGGCACTTGGCGAAGACGGTGACGCTGTCGACATGGGCGTCGCGGAAGGGCTGCGCGAAGGTCGCCGGGTCGAAGTCCCGGCCGACGTCGGGGACATCGGGGCCGGTGTGGAAGTCCAGGTGTACGGTGCGCCGGGGGAAGCGAGCAGGGTTGAGAGCGTTCACATGTCCCTGGGTCATGGGATGGATTTATAGGAGCCAGGTGTGGCAGAGTCCAGGGGTTTTGCAGAATGAGGCTCAAAATCCATGACGGAGAAGGGGACTTGGGCCGGGCTCCGGCCTCTCGCCGTGGGTCGCGTCCTCCCGTTCCTCTCTCGGACATGGGATCTCTCGCCAGCTCGGCGCCGAGCCGCTGACCCCATCTCTGGAGCGCCCTCATGCCCCTCGACCCCTTCCTCGCCGACAAGGTGCACCTCCTCGACGGCCTCGACTGGCCGCAGGTCCAGAACGACCCGCAGGCCGCGGCGCGGCTGGGGGAGTACCTCCGCGATCCCGGCGAGTGGACCGCCCCGGACGTCTCGGTGGAGGACCGCACGGTGCCGGGCCCCCACGGGCGGATCCCGATCCGGATCTACACCCCCGCCACCGAGCCCGGCCGCGCGCTGCTGTGGCTGCACGGGGGCGGGTTCCAGGGCGGCGACCTCGACATGCCCGAAGCGCACCAGGTGTCCGCCGAACTCTCCGCCCGGGCAAGCGCGTTGGTGGTGTCGGTCGACTACCGCCGGGCCGTGGACGGTACGCACTACCCGGTCCCCGTCGACGACGCCCACGCCGTATGGCGCTGGCTCGGCGAAACCCTGCGGCTGCGCTCCGGCCCGTCCGGTCCGGTCGCCCTCGGCGGCGCGAGCGCGGGCGCCGCCATCGCCCTGTCCACGGCGATCCGGCTCCGCGACCTGGGCCAACGCCGCCCGGACGCCCTGCTGCTCGCCTATCCCTTCGCGCACTTCCCGAACCCGGCGCTGGACGCGGACACCCGGGTCGAGATGGAGGCGCTTCCGCCGCTCCTGCGGTTCACCACCGAGGGGATCGAGTCCATGGTGCGGAACTACGTGGGGCGCCTGAGCGACCTGCCCCCGTCGGCGATGCCCGGTGCCGCGGACCTGCGCGGCCTCCCCGCGACCGGCATCGTCCTCGCCCAGTACGACGACCTGAGGCCCTCAGGTGAACTGCTCGAACGGCAGCTGGGCGAGGTCGGCGTCGGCGTACGGTCCTACCTGGCAGCCGGCATGACGCACGGTCACCTCAACCGCGGTCCGTCCCTCAAGGAGGTCGACCGCTCGCTCGACTTCCTCGCCGCCGTGCTCGCCGACGGCGCTGCGGCCCCGGCGGAGCACCCCACCTATAACGGATAGATGCCCCACCATCGGCCTTAGGCGGCAAGCTTCCGGTAGGCCCTGCCCGGCACGCCTCCCCAGCGGCCCGTGCCCGGATCTGGCCGTCGGACCGGTTCTGCGGCTACCGTGAAGGCATTGTGGGAGCGCTCCCAAGGCGGCAGCCGGAAGGGTGCGGTCCGGCGCGGTAATGTGTCGAGGGGGTGGCGCCGGCCGAGCGGGGCTCGCGCCGGAACCCCCGGGGAGCTCGGGCGGACCGGGCAGAACAGGACGGGACGTCAGAATGAACGACAGCGCGGGGCGACCCGCCGGCGGACCGGCCGCCCGGCCGACCCTGGAGGAGGTCGCCGCGCTGGCCGGGGTCGGCCGGGGCACGGCCTCCCGGGTGATCAACGGATCGCCGCGGGTCAGCGAGAAGGCACGCACGGCGGTGGAGCGGGCCGTGGCGGAGCTGGGGTACGTGCCCAACCGGGCGGCCCGCGCGCTGGCGACCTCGCGCACCGACGCGATCGCCCTGGTGGTGCCGGAGGCCGAGACGCGGCTGTTCTCGGAGCCGTACTTCGCCGACATCATCAGCGGGGTCTCCGCCGAACTCTCCTCCACCCAGCTCCAGTTGCTCCTGGTCCTGGTACGCGACCAGCGCGAGCACGAGCGCCTGTCGGCCTACCTGCGGGCCGACCGGGTGGACGGCGTGCTGCTGGTCGCCGTGCACCAGGACGACCCCCTGCCGGTCATGCTGGAGGACCTCGGCATCCCCGCCGTACTGGCCGGCCGCCGCGGCGAGCACGAGCCGCTCAGCTACGTGGCGGCCGACAACGCGGGCGGCGCCCGGATGGCCGTGCGCCACCTGCTGCGCCGCGGCTGCCGCCGGATCGCGACCGTCACCGGCCCGCTGGACATGGAGGGCGCGCAGGCCCGCCTCGCGGGGTACCGGGCGGCGCTCGCCGAGAGCGAGGCCGGGACGCTGCCGGAACTCGTCGCGGTGGCCGACTTCACCGAGAGCGGGGGCCGCGCCGCGATGGCCGAACTCCTGGAGCGCGAGCCCGGGGTGGACGCGGTCTTCTGCGCCTCGGACGTCCTGGCCGCGGGGGCCCTGCAGGCGCTCAGGGCGGCGGGCCGCCGGGTGCCGGAGGACGTCGCCGTGGTCGGCTTCGACGACTCGATCGTGGCCCGGCACACCGATCCGCCGCTGACCACCGTGCGGCAGCCGACCCAGGAGATGGGGCGGGCGATGGTCCGCCAGCTGCTGGAGCAGATCGCCGAACCGGGCAGGGCGCGGCGCCAGCTGGTGATGGCGACCGAGCTGGTGGTGCGCGACTCGGCCTGAACGGGAACGGCCCGGCGCCGGGGCCCGTGGCGGGCCCCGGCACCGGCACCGGGGTGGGCGGGCCGGTTCAGCCTCCGGCCGCGAGGTGGGCCCGGTAGCCCGCCCCGTACGCGGTCGGGGTGCCGTCGTAGGCCGAGATCAGCGAGGGGCCGTTGGAGCAGTCCCAGGTGTTCCAGGTCCACGCCAGGTAGGAGATCCCGTGCCGGTCCAGCCAGGGCAGCAGGGTGTCCAGGTAGCCGGACGCGCAGTCGTTCTCGCCCAGCTCCCCCGCGACCACCGGGACGGCCGCCGCCACCGGGGCCACCTGGGCGTCCCAACAGCTCGACGAGGCGCAGGCGTTGAAGTTGTACGAGTGCCAGGAGGCGGCCAGCTGGTGCAGCGGGTCCGACGGCCGGTGGCTGAGCCACTGGGTGAGGTCGTTGGCGTACTCGATCCCGCCGAGCATCAGGACGTTGTCCGCGCCGGTGCCGCGCACGGCGTCCACCAGGGACTGCATCCCGGCCACCGGGTAGCCGATGCCCGGGCAGGTGCCGCCGTCCCGCCAGCAGGCCCAGCCGCTGTCCGTGCCGCCGGTGGCGCGGGAGGGGTAGGGCTCGTTGAACAGGTCGAAGACGGTGGCGCCGTCCCCCTTGAAGGCGGTGGCCACCGAGCGCCAGAACGGGACGGCGTTGGCGGCGTCCGGCATGGGCTTCTGGCAGGTGGCGGTCGCGGTGGAGCAGGCCGAGGAGTTGCCGGTGTAGACGCCGTCGGTCCAGTGCAGGTCGAGGACGGTGTTCAGCCCGTTGCGGTGCAGCAGCGCCACGTAGGACTTGACCGCCTCGATGTAGGTGCTTCCCGCGTAGGCGGCCGGGACGTTCGGCAGGCCGAGCCAGCAGTCCTCGTTGAGCGGGATGCGGACGGCGGTGACGTGCCAGGCGCGCATCGCGTCGATCGACGCCTGGTCCACGGGCCCGTCGAAGAGGCCCTTGCCCTGGACGCAGGCGAACTCGGCGCCGGAGCGGTTGGCGCCGCGCAGGGTGACGGCGTGCCCGCTCGGGTCCTGGAGCTGGTTGCCCGCCACGTGCAGGGCCGGGGCCGGACCGCCCGGCGCCGGGGTGGTCGGCGGCGGGGACGTCGGCGGTGTGGTCGGCGGTGTGCTGGGCGGTGTGGTCGGCGGTGTGGTCGGAGGGCCGGACGGACCACCGCAGACGGTGCCGTTGAGGGTGAAGGTGGTGGGGGCGGTGTTGGTGCCGGTGTAGGTGAAGTTGGCGCTGGTGGTGTAGGTGGTGCCGGGGTTGATGGTGGGGGCGTAGCTGGGGTTGGTGGCGGTGACGGTGTGGCCGGTCTGGGTCCAGGTGCCGTTCCAGCCGTTGGTGAGGGTCTGGGTGCCGGTGTAGTCGTAGCTGAGGGTCCAGCCGTTGACGGGGGTGGTGCCGGTGTCGGTGATGGCGAGGTTGGCGGTGAATCCGCTGCCCCAGTCGTTGGCGGTGTAGCTGACGCCGCAGGACACCCCGGCGGTGGCGGCGTTGGTGGCACCGGGCGGTAGCAGCAGGGCGCCGGCCAGCGCGCCGGCGGCGACGGCCGCCGTCGCGAACAGGGAGGCGTGCGGGCGGTGAGGGGCACGGGAGGCGCGTACAGCTCGGGGAATCATGGGGCGGCTCCGGTGGAAGCCGGGCCGGCCGGCGGGTGGGACCGGCCGGCCCGGGTGGGGGAGGGGTGCGGGTCAGCCCGCGGTGCAGCTGAGGGTCGGAGCGGTGTTGGCGCCCGAGTAGCTGCCCTGGAATCCGAAGCCGGTGCTGCCGCCGGCCGCGATCGTGCCGTTGTAGCCCGCGTTGACGGCGGAGACGGCGGCGCCGCTCTGGGTCACGGTGGCGTTCCAGCCGTTGGTCACCTGCTGGTTGCCCGGCCAGGTCCAGGTGACCTTCCAGGACGTGGTGGGTGTGCTGCCGGTGTTGGTCACCGTGACGTTGGCACCGAAGCCGGAGCCCCAGTCGTTGGCCACGGAGTAGCTCGCGGTGCAGCCGCTGCCGGTCCCGCCGCCGGTGCTCGCGGTGGTGGCGGTGACGGCCGCGGAGACCGGTGAGGTGTTGCCGGCGGCGTCGAAGGCGTCGACGGTGTAGCGGTAGGCGGTGGCGGGCGACAGGCCGGTGTCGGAGTAGGTGGTGCCGGTGCTGGTGCCCACCTTGGCGCCGTCGCGGTAGACGTGGTAGCCGACGACGCCGACGTTGTCGGTGGCGGCCGTCCAGGAGAGCGAGGCGCCGGTCGCGGTGGTGCCGGTGACGGTCAGCCCGGCCGGGGTGCTCGGCGCGGTGGTGTCACCGCCGCCGGTGGAGGCGCCGAGGGACGGGTAGGCGTTCTGCACCAGCTGCCGGAACTGGGCGCCGAACCACTGGCCGGCCTTGACGTTGTCGCCGGGGAAGGAGTTGGTCGGGTAGGTGTTGCCGTTGCCGTCGCTCTGCGTCCCGGCCGGGTCGCAGTGCGGGTCGCCGTGCGGGTGCGTCGCCGAGGGGTAGTCGCCGTCCGACTCGCCCGGCGGCTTCACCCACAGGAAGGCGATGATCGGGCTGGCCGACCCGAAGGGCTGCGCCTGCGGACGGGCGCCGATGCCCGCGCCGTAGACGTTGCACCAGTTGCCCCGGAAGACGCGCTGGTCCACCTTGTTGGCGGCGACGTAGCCGTCGACCGTGGTCGGCGTGCTGTTGACCCCGGTGGGCCGGGCGCTGCCGCCCCAGCCGTTGCGCGAGGTGTCCACCAGGAAGCCGACGGTGCTCGGGAAGCCGTTGGAGACCATGGTCGAGTACATCTGGCTGGCGTAGTTGTACTCGTCGAAGTCCGGGTTCCACTGGTAGAAGTTGGCGGACCTCAGCGGCTGCCCGCCGACCTGGAGGTTCTGGTCCGGCAGGTACGGCTCGTTGAGCGGGGTGTAGTTGGCGGTGTTGCTGATGAAGCCGTCCACGCTGGCGAATCCGCCGGTGGTGGCCTTGGCGACCTTGGCGTACTCCTGGCCCGCCGGAACCATGTTGGTGGGCCAGCCGAGCCAGCCCGAGTGGCCGATGTCCAGGTAGTTGTAGACGTTGCCGATCGGGTGCAGCTTGTTCAGCGCGTACTCGATGCCGGCCTCGTAGAGCGGGGTCGCGGTGGCGCAGGCCGGCTTGTTCTGGTTGGTGACGGCGTTCGGCAGCGAGTCCGGCTCGATGATCGCGGCGATCCGCAGCGAGGCGTACTTCGGGTCGGCGAGGACGGCCGCGATCGGGTCGATGTACTGGCTCTGGTACGTCGCCAGGCCGGCGGCGGTGGCGGGGAGTTCGCCGTTGGAGGCGATGGCGGCGCAGTCCCGGCCGGGCAGGTCGTACACGACGACCTGGAGGACCACGGGGGTGCTGCCGGCGGCGGCCTGGGCCAGGGCCCGGTCGAGGTGGCCGCGCAGGCCGAGCCGGCCGTTGTCGCCGGCGATGGCGCCGATGTGGTCCATCCAGACGGCGGTGGAGTTGTTCGCCACCTGCGCCTCGGCGGCACCCAGCGTGCCGCCGTCGGCGGCGGCCTGGGCGCTGACCTGGGCGGTGTAGTCCGGGTTGAGGTAGCCGGTCGCGCCGACGAACGGGTTGACCGGGCGGGCGGTGGCGGCGTGCGCGGCCTGCGCGCCGGCGACCGGGACGAGGGCGGAGACGCCGAGCGCGGTCGCGACGGCCGCTGTTCGGAGTCGGCGGAGGGCGGAGAGTGGCACGGTCGGGTCCCTTCGGGTGGGGTGGTGGGCCCGGGGGTTGGGTGCCGGGTCGGACGCTGCGGTCGGGGTCCGGGGCGCCCGGGCCTGCAGCCGGGACGGAGCGTGTGATGGGAGCGCTTCCATATTCCGGCAGACGGCTTTCGCCGGTGCCTGAGTCACATGAAGCCAGGCCGCAGCTGGCCCGTCAAGAGCTCCGACGCGCAGGCCCGAGGGTGAAATGGGCGCGCTCCCACGGGAGTTGGCAGGGCTGTGAAACTTTCCCGCCGACGCCCCGACCCGGGTACGGACGTCCCCGCTGGTCGGCGGCGGGGTGGCGGACGGGGGCCGGACCGGGCGGCGCGCGGCGGGGTTTGCCGGGCCGTTCACTCGCGGAACCCTGCGCCACGCGGGGCCGGAGGACGCCGGCCCCTGCTTCCTCCCACCCGATCCGGAGGCCCGTGCATGCCACGCAAGACCCTGCGCTCCCGCGCGCCCGTACCCACCGTCGCCGCACTCAGCGCCCTCGCCCTGGCGGCGGCGACCGGCGGCGCGCTCACCGTCCCGGCGTCCGCCGCCACCGCCGGGGTGTCCTGCGGCGTCAGCTACACCGCCAACGACTGGGGCAGCGGATTCACCGCCAACCTCGCCATCACCGACACCGGCACCACCCCCGTCAACGGCTGGACCCTCAGCTACGACTACACCGGCACCCAGACCCTCACCAACGGCTGGAACGGCACCTGGACCCAGACCGGCCACACCGTCACCGCCACCAACCCCAGCTACGCCCCCACCATCAACCCCGGCGCCACCTACACCACCAGCGCCAACTTCACCTACACCGGCACCAACACCGCCCCCACCACCTTCACCCTCAACGGCACCGTCTGCCGCGGGCCGAACCAGCCGCCGACGGTCTCGCTCACCTCCCCGGCGGCGGGCACGACCTACACCCCCGGCTCGACCGTGCCGCTCGCGGCGACCGCCGCGGACGCGGACGGCACCGTGGCCAAGGTGGACTTCTACGCCAGCACCGGCCCCGGCGACAACAAACCGGTCGGCACCGCCACCACCGCGCCCTACACGCTGAACTGGGCGAACGTGCCGGCCGGCGACTACTCGCTGACCGCCGTCGCGACCGACAACCTGGGCGCGACCACCACCTCGGCCCCGGTCGCGGTCAAGGTGTCCGGACCGAGCCTGCTGGTCAACCCGAGCACCCTGGCGGTCCAGCAGGGCTCCAGCGGCACCTTCACGGTGGCCCTCTCCCAGGCCCCGGCGGCCCCGGTCACGGTGACGGTGACCCGCTCCGGCGCCGACACCGACCTGTCGGTCACCTCGGGCGGAAGCCTCACCTTCACCCCGGCCAACTGGAACACCCCGCAGACGGTGACCGTCGCGGCCGGTACGGACGCCACCCAGGCGGGCGGCACCGCCACCTTCACGGCCACCGCCACCGGCTACGGCTCGGCGGCCGTCACCGTCACCGAGGCGGCGAAGAGCTCGGGGTACGACCAGTACTTCCTCGACCTCTACAGCAAGATGAAGAACCCGGCGAACGGCTACTTCAGCCCGCTCGGCATCCCGTACCACTCGGTGGAGACGCTGATGGTCGAGGCGCCCGACTACGGCCACGAGACCACGTCGGAGACCTACAGCTACTGGCTCTGGCTGGAGGCCGACTACGGCCGGGTGACCGGCGACTGGACCGGGTTCAACAACGCCTGGACCAGCCTGGAGACGTACATGATCCCCGGGCACGCCGACCAGCCCGGCCAGGGCACCTACAACCCGTCCAAGCCGGCCACCTACGGCCCGGAGAAGGCCCAGCCGGACCAGTACCCGGTGAAGCTGAACTCCTCCGTCCCGGTCGGCACGGACCCGCTGGCCGGTGAACTCTCCACCGCCTACGGCAGCCCGGACGTGTACGCGCCCGCCTGGATCATGGACACCGACAACAAGTACGGCTTCGGCCGCTGCGAGGACGGCACCACCAAGCCGAGCCTGATCAACACCTACCAGCGCGGCCCGCAGGAGTCGGTCTGGGAGACCGTCCCGCAGCCCGACTGCGACGTGCTGAAGTACGGCGCCTCCGGCTCGGGCTTCCTCAGCCTCTTCAACGACGGCGGCGGGAACTACTCCAAGCAGTACAAGTACACCGACGCGCCGGACGCGGACGCCCGCCTGGTGCAGGTCGCCTACTGGGCCCGGACCTTCGCCACGGCGCAGAACAGGAGCGCGGCGATCAGCGGCACCGTCGCCAAGGCGTCCAAGCTCGGGGACTTCCTGCGCTACTCGCTCTACGACAAGTACTTCAAGCGCGCCGGCAACTGCAACGGGTCGAGCACCTGCCCGGCCGGCACCGGCAAGGCCGACGAGCAACTCGGCCTGCTGACCTGGTACTTCGCCTGGGGCGGCGACACCGGCGGGTCCTGGTCCTGGCGGATCTCCGGCTCGGCCGCGCACCAGGGCTACCAGAACCCGATGGCGGCCTGGGCACTGTCCACCGACCCGGCGCTCACGCCCAAGTCGCCCAGCGCGGCGGCGGACTGGTCCGGCAGCCTGGACAAGCAGCTCCAGTTCTACCAGTGGCTGCAGTCCACCGAGGGCGGGATCGCGGGCGGCGCCACCAACAGCTGGGGCGGGAACTACGGCGACGACGGCGCGCCGCCGGCCGGCAACCCGACGTTCTACGGCCTCGCCTACGACTGGCAGCCGGAGTACCACGACCCGCCCAGCAACCAGTGGTTCGGCTTCCAGACCTGGTCGATGGAGCGGGTGGCCGAGTACTACTACGCCACCGGCGACGCCAGGGCCAAGGGCGTGCTGGCCAAGTGGGTCCCGTGGGCGATCTCGGTCAGTAAGGCGGACCCGGCCACCGGCACCCTGACCACGCCCGACGTCCTCACCTGGACCGGCGCTCCGGACACCTGGAACGCCACCGCACCGGGCGCCAACACCGGCCTGCACGTGAAGGCCACCGGCGCGCTCACCGACCTCGGGGTGGCCGGCTCGCTGGCCAAGACCCTCTCGTACTACGCGGCGAAGGCCGGCGACGGCACCGCGCAGAGGTTCGCCCAGAACATCCTGGACATCATCCACGCCAAGTACGCCGACCCGCTCGGCTACTCGGCCCCGGAGACCCGCACCGACTACAGCCGCTTCACCCAGGCGTACGACCCCGCCACCCACCAGGGGGTCTACATCCCGCCGGGCTGGAGCGGGACGTACCCGGACGGCACGAAGCTCAGCTCGGCCAGCAACACCTTCCTGTCCATCCGGCCCTGGTACACCAGCGACCCGCAGTGGTCGAAGGTCCAGTCCTACCTGAACGGCGGCCCGGCGCCGGTGTTCAATTACCACCGGTTCTGGGCCGAGGCGGACATCGCCACGGCGTTCGACACCTTCGCCCAGCTCTTCCCGACGGTGAACCCGGGCGGCTGACGCCCGCACCCGCACCGCGGTGGTGCCGTGCCCGGAACCTCCGGGCACGGCACCACCACGTCCGGCCCGTCAGCCCGCCGAGTCGCGCAGCACCAGGGTGGTCGGCAGCACCAGGGACGCCGAGCGGTCCGGGCGGGTCAGCAGCATTTCCAGGGCCCGGGCGCCGAGTTGCTCGACCGGCTGGCGCACCGTGGACAGCCGGGCCCGGGCCGCGGCCGGGGCGTCGTCGAAACCGATCACCGCGACCTGCTCGGGCACCCGGTGCCCGAGCCGCCTCAGCACGCGCAGGGCGCCCAGGGCCATCGGGTCGGAGGCGGCGAACACCGCGTCCAGGGCCGGGCGCCGGCGCAGCAGCCGCAGCATGGCGTGCTCGCCGGAGGCACCGGAGAAGTCCCCGTAGGCCACCTCGGGGCCCACCGCCGCCTCGGTCTGGGCGAGCGCCTGCCGGTAGCCCGCCAGGCGGTCCGCGCCCACGGCGGTGTCCGGCGGTCCGGCGATGGTCACCACCGACCGCCGTCCGGACGCGCACAGCCGCAGCACGGCGTCGCGGGCGCCGCACAGGTTGTCCGCGTCCACGTACGCCACCGTGCCCGCGCCCGGCGGACGGCCGACGGACACCGCCGGCACGCCGGCGGCCCGCAGCAGGCGCGGCAACTCCAGCGTCTCCCACGCGCCGACGAGCAGCACGCCGTCCACGTGCCCGCCGCACAGGTGCCGCAGCAGGGCGGGCCGCTGCGCGCTCCCGGGGACGGTGAAGACCGCCACCTCGAGTTCCAGCCCCGCCGCGGCCTCCCGCAGCCCCGCCAGCAGCCGGAGGTGGAACGGGTCGGAGTGGTAGCGCACCGGATCGGCGAAGGCCACCACGGCCACCACGCCGGTGCCCCGCCCGCGCGGAGCACGGCGCCGCACGTACGCCAGCTCCCGTGCGGCGGCCATCACCCGGGCGGACACGGGAGGCGAGACGGGCGCCGAGCGGTTCAGCACCCGGGAGGCGGTCGCGGTGGAGACGCCGGCCCGCCGGGCGACCTCGGCCAGGGTGGCGGGCGCGGCTGCGGCAGGGGCTGTGGCGGGGGCTGCGGCGGGGGCGGGCAGGTCGGAGGCGGGCTTCGGCATGGGAGGGGTCCTCACCGGTCGGGTGGAGGGGTGGGGGAAAGGGCGCGCCGCCCGCTACGCCGCGTCAGGTCACCATCGCGCACGGCCCGGACGCCGTCAAGAAGCGCGTCACCGGATGCTCCACCGACCGGGAACGGCCCCGGAACCACCGCCCTTGGAGGGCGGTTCCGGGGCCGGCCGCAGGGCTCTCGGGCCCGTCAGGGAACGATGACCAGCTTCCCGCGGGTGTGGCCGGTGCGGCTGGCGTCGAAGGCATCGGCCGTCCGCTCCAGCGGGAAGGTCTGCGCGACCTCCACGGTCAGGGCGCCGCGGTCCGCCAGCGCGGCCAGCTCGGCGAGCGCGGCGCCGTCCGGGCGCACCCAGATCCACGCGCCGCCGTGCTGGGTCACCGCGGGATCGGCGACGGAGACGTGACGGCCGCCGTCGGCGAGCACGGCGAGCGTCGTCTCCAGCTGGCCGCCGACGAAGTCCGCGACGGTGGAGACGCCGCCGGGTGCCAGCGCGCGCACCCGTTCGGCCAGCCCCTCGCCGTAGGTCACCGGCTCGGCGCCGAGCTTGCGCACGAAGTCGTGGTTGCGCTCCGAGGCGGTGCCGATCACCCGGGCGCCGCGGTCGCGGCCGAGCTGCACGGCGAGGCTGCCCACCCCGCCCGCCGCGCCGTGCACCAGGAGCACGTCGGCGGGGCCGACCTCCAGGCGCTGCAGGCTGCGCAGCGCGGTCAGGCCCGCCAGCGGCAGGCCGCCCGCCTGCTCCCAGCTGAACGAGGCGGGCTTGCGCGCCACCGCGGGCGCGGAGACCGCGACGTACTCGGCGAAGGTGCCGGCCTGCACCACGTCCTTGCGGGCGTACGCCATCACCTCGTCCCCGGGCGCGAACTCGGGCGTGTCCGGGCCGGTGCGGGTGACCACGCCCGCCACGTCCCAGCCGGGGACGGCGGGGAAGACGGTGTCCATCATCGGGTCCAGTCCGCCCGCCATGACCTTCCAGTCGACGGGGTTGACGGAGGCGGCCCGGACCTGGATCAGCACCTGGCCGGGGCCGACCTTGGGATCGGGCACCTCGCCGTACCGAAGGCGGGAGTTGTCCGGGGCGTAGGAGTCGTAGGTCACCGCGCGCATGTACGGACCTCCAGGGGGGGATGTGCCGGCCCCGTGCACCCCGGGGCGGGTGCGGCGGGCGCCGTCGGCCACGATAGGCCGACGGCGTCCGTCCGGCATCCGGGCGAGGCCGTCGGAGAGGCCCGGCCCCCCGGCCCCGGCCCCTCCGTGCGGCTCTCGCCCGCGGTGCGCGCCCCCCGCGGGGGCGTCCCCGTCGGATCGGTACGGAGGTACCGAGCCCGCGGGCCGTCAGTCGGTCGGTGCCAGGTGGTGGGCACCGGCCGCGAGGGCGGCGGCCGAGGCGGTGTACGCGGGCTTGGGCCGGTAGCCGTTGTCGAACATGGTGGCGGCGCCGTAGCCGGGGAAGGTGCCGGGGATCCACGAGTCCGGGTCACCCACGTCCCACTGGGTGATGCCCACGCAGCGGGGGACGGCCAGGCAGGTCCTGACCACGCCGGCGTAGTCATCGGCCTGGCGGGCCAACGCGGCGCTGTTCGCCGGGAGCTGGATCCGGTCGTCGAGTTCGGTGACGGCGACGTCGACGCCGAGCGCGGTGAACCGCTGGAGGTTGGCCTTCAGACTCGCGGGGACCTGGCCGACGACGAAGTGGGCCTGGAAGCCGACGCCGTCGATCGGGACGCCCTGGCTCTTGAGCGACTTCACCAGCCGGTACATCGCATCGCTCTTGGCGTTCAGGCCCTCGATGTTGTAGTCGTTCAGGTACAGCTTGGCGTTCGGGTCGGCGGCCCGGGCGGTGCGCAGCGCGTCGGCGACGTAGCCGTCGCCCAGTGCGTTGTGGAACGGGTCGTCGGTGCGGAAGCTGCCGTCCTCGTTGAACGCCTCGTTGACCACGTCCCAGGCGTAGACCTGGCCCTTGTAGTGGCCGGCCTCGGCGGTGATGTGGCGTCGCATGGCGGCGCGCAGCTGGTCGGCGGGCAGGCCGCGGACCCAGGAGGGCAGCTGGTTGTGCCAGACCAGGGTGTGGCCGCGCAGCCGCATCCCGTTGGCCTTGGCGTAGGAGGCGATCCGGTCGCCGGGGGCGAAGTTGAAGCTGCCGGGCCCGGGCTCGGTGGTGTCCCACTTCATCTCGTTGGCGGGGGTGAGCATGCCGAACTCCCTGCCCGCGACCGCGGTGAGGGAGGGGTTGTTCAGGTCCGACTGGGCGAGGGAGGCGCCGAAGTAGATCCCCCTGGCCTGGGCGAGCGAGCGCAGGGAGGTCCCGGCCGCACCGGCCTGGCCGGTCGGCAGCAGGGCGGTGACGGCCAGGGCGGTCGCGGCGGCGACGGCGAGGGAGCGGGCGGCGCGGCGGGCGCGCCCGGGGCGGGGGAGGCGGGACGTCGGGAATTGCACCGGCGTGGTCCTTTCTCGTCGGGTGGGGCGAGGAGGGGGACGTGCGGTGTGCCTGGAACGCCGGAGGTGCGGGAGCGGCCGAGCGGCCAAGCGACCAAGTGGCCAAGCGGCCGAGCGGCCATGCGGCCATGCGGCCATGCGGCCATGCGGCCATCGAAAGTTTCGGCTCATCCTCCGACTTCTTGAGGGGACGGTAGGGGCGGGCCCGACGGCCCGTCAACCTTTCTGACATGAACCGCTTCGGCCGGGTGCGCCACGAGCCCGGGGGACGGCTCGCGGCGCGGGCCGCCTCAGGCCTCGGAAGCGGGGGCCGGGACACCTCCTCGCGGCGGCGCCGTGCTGCTGCGTTCGACCAGGCTGGTGGCCAGGTCCACCCGCCGGGTCCCGGGCCGCGTCCCGCGGGCCAGGTCGATGACCAGCCTGGTCGCCACCTCGGCCATCTCGGTCAGCGGCTGGCGCACGGTGGTCAGCGGCGGGCCCACCCAGCGGGCCAGCGGCAGGTCGTCGAAGCCGACCACGCTGAGGTCCTCCGGGATGCGCAGCCCCAGTTCGCGGGCGGCCTCGTAGAGGCCGAGCGCCTGGAGGTCGTTCCCGGCGAACACGGCGGTCGGCCGGTCCGGCATCGCGAGCAGCTCCAGGCCGAGCCGGTGCCCGGCCTCGTGGTGGAAGTCGCCCTCGCGGACGAGCCGCGGGTCGTACGGGATGCCCGCCATGTCGAGCGCGGCCCGGTAGCCGTCGGCCCGGGCCCGGCTGCACATCATCCGGGCGGGCCCGGCGATCAGGCCGATCCGGCGGTGGCCGAGGTCGAGCAGGTGCCGGGTGGCGGCGAGGCCGCCGTCCCAGTTGGTGGTGCCGACGGCGGGCACCTCCTGGCCCGGGTCGCCGGCCGGGTCCATCACCACGAAGGGGATGTCCCGGCTGGAGAGCTGCTCCCGCAGCGCGCGGTCCAGGTCGGACAGCACCAGCACCACGCCGGTCGGGCGGCGGGCGAGCACGCCGTCCACCCAGGACTGGCCGGGCCCGTGCCGCTCGGCGGACTCGGAGAGCACGATGCTCAGGCCCTCCTCGCGCACGACGTTCTCGACGCCGCGGATCACCTCCACCGCCCAGGCGCTCTCCAGTTCGTGGAAGACCAGCTCCAGCAGCGGGTTGGCCTGACGGTTGCCGCGCCGCCGGTAGCCGTGCCGGTGCAGCAGCTCCTCCACCCGCTCCCGGGTGGCCGGGGCGACGTCGGCCCGGCCGTTCAGGACTTTCGAAACCGTCGGTGCGGAGACCCCGGCCTCCTGTGCGATCTCGGCGAGCGTTGCCGCTCTGGTCATGAGTTCCTCCTGCACTGCCCCTGCTGGGCGAACTCCGCTGCGGACATGGCCGTACGACGCGGCCGAGGCCGTGCCGTACCGCAGGGATGCTAGCCCCCGCCGTAGCGAAACCGATCCCGTCAGGTCTCTTGACTGGCCGTCAACACGGACCTAGGTTTCCAGCAAGTTTCGCCGACTCGCTCGAAATATTCGAATCAGAGGGCAGGAAATGGGATCGAGAATCGCCGCGGTCGCCGCGGTCACCGTGCTCGTCCTCGGCACCACCGCCGCATGCGGCTCCGGAGGCGGCTCCTCCGACGCCGGCTCCGGGACGATCCACGTGCTGGTCTACGGTGACGCCGCCAACAAGGTCGAGAAGCAGCTCGTCGAGACCTTCAACAAGACCTCCAAGGTCAAGGTGGTGCTGGACACCATCCCCGGCGCGGACTACCAGCAGAAGCTGCAGACCGTGATCAACACCTCGCGGGCCCCCGACGTCTTCTTCAACTGGGGCGGCGGCTCCATCCAGCCGTTCGTCAAGGCGGGACTGCTGCTGCCGCTGGACGACTTCATCGCCAAGGACCCGGGCCTGAAGGACAACTTCCTGCCCGCGGTCTTCAACTCGGCGGTGGTGGACGGCAAGCCGTACGGCGTGCCGATGCGCGGCACCCAGCCGGTGCTGCTGTTCCACAACAAGCAGGTGCTCGCGGACGCCGGGCTCACCCCGCCGAAGACCTGGGACGAACTGGTCGCCGCCACCAAGGCGTTGAAGGCCAAGGGCATCACCCCGATCGCGCTCGGCGGCGGGGACCAGTGGCCGACCCTGATGTGGTTCGAGTACCTCTACGACCGGATCGCCGGCCCCGAACTGTTCCAGCGCGCGCTGAACGGCGACAAGGCCGCCTGGGCGAGCGAGGACAGCCGCAAGGCGCTGAGCACCCTCAAGGAACTGGTCGACGCCGGCGCCTTCGGCAGCAACTTCGACTCCGTCAAGTTCACCGACGGAGGCTCCCCGGCCCTGGTCGCCAAGGGCAAGGCCGCCTTCGAACTGATGGGCTCCTGGTACTACTCCACGCAGCAGGACGCCAACCCCGACTTCGCCAAGTCCGGCCTCGGCTACACCGGCTTCCCCTCCGTGGGCGGCGGCAAGGGCGACCCGGCCGCCGTCGTCGGCAACACCAACAACTTCTACTCCGTCCTGAAGAAGACCAAGTACCCGGACGCCGCCGCCGCCTTCCTCAAGCTGATGTACTCCGACGACTTCGTGAAGGCGCAACTGGCCATCGGCAACCTGCCGACCACCACCAGCACCGCCGACTTCCTCGACCTCTCGGCCAGCCCCGCCTACTCCAAGGCCCAGTACGAGCTGGTGAAGGCCGCCCCCTCCTTCCAGCTCTCCTGGGACCAGGCCTACCCGCCGAGCGCCATGACCCCCATGCACACCGCCGTCCAGCAGTTCTTCGACGGCCGGATCGACACCGACGGCTTCATCAAGGCCATGAGCGCCTTGCCGACCTCATGACCCGCCCCGCGCGCCCCGCCGCGCCGGCGACCCGCCCGGGCTTCGTGTGGGCGCTGCCCGCGGCGGTGTTCTTCCTGCTGTTCGCGTTCGTGCCGCTGGCCCTGGTCGCCGTGCTCTCCTTCACCAGCTGGGACGGCATCGGCGAACCGCACTTCAACGGCCTGGACAACTGGACCTCCCTGTTCGACGACCCGGTGATGCTCCAGTCCGTCTGGACCACCCTGCTGCTCACCGCCCTCGGTGTGGCCGTCCAGACGCCGGTCAGCATCCTGATCGGCGTCTGGGCCGCCGGGCACCAGCGCAACCGGGCGGTCCTCTCCGCGATCTACTTCGTGCCGCTGCTGCTCTCGGCCACCGCCGTCTCGGTGGTGTGGCGGGCCGTCCTCGACCCCAACTTCGGCGTCCCGGCCCAGCTCACCTGGCTGTTCGGCGACGGCAACCTGCTCGGCACCAAGGGCGGCGCGATCGCCGTGCTGACCTTCGTCGGCGTGTGGCAGTACACCCCGCTGCACGCGCTGCTCTACCAGGGCGGCGCCCGGGCCATCCCCCAGGTGCTCTACCAGGCGGCCGCCATCGACGGGGCGGGCCGGGTGCGGCAGTTCTTCCACATCACCCTGCCGCAGCTGCGCAACACGATCATCACCTCGGTGATCCTCATGGTTGTCGGCGGCCTGACCACCTTCGACACGGTGCTGATCCTCACCCAGGGCGGACCGGGCACCGACACCACCGTCACCGCCTACTACATGTACCAGAAGGCGTTCAAGGGCTTCGAGTTCGGCCCGGGCTCGGCCGTCGCCCTGGTCCTCGTGGTGGTCGCCACCCTGATCTCGCTCGTGCTGGTCCGGCTCTCCGGCTACGACCGCATGCGCGGCACGACGGAGGGCATGTGATGCGCCGCCGCCCCAACCTCCTGGCCGGCTTCGGCTCCCTGGTCTGGCTGGCGCTGATCGGCCTGCCGCTGTACGTCCTGCTGATCGCCACCTTCCGCACCCGCGCCGACTACTCCACCGAGGGCCCGCTGAGCCCGCCCGCCCAGTGGACCCTGCAGAACTACCTGGACGACTTCTCCAACGGCTTCGGCCAGGACTTCCTCAACACCCTGACCGTCACCGCCGGCGTGGTCGCCATCGTGCTGCTGGTCGTCCCCCCGCTCGCCTACGCCATCGTGCGCGCCCGCGGCCGGGCCACCGGCTGGGTGTTCCGGCTTTTCCTGCTGGGCCTGGCGATCCCCGCCCAGGCGGTGATCGTGCCGATGTTCTACGTCATGAACCAGACCGGGCTGTACGACCACCTGATCGGCATCGTCCTGCCCACCGCCGCCTTCTGCCTGCCCGTCTGCACCCTGGTGCTGACCGGGGCGATGCGCGACATCAGCCCCGAGCTGTACGAGGCGATGGCGATGGACGGCGCCTCCCCGGCCCGGGTCTTCCGGCAGCTGGTGATCCCGCTGTCCAAGGGCGGGCTGTCCTCGATCACCGTCTTCGCCGCGCTCCAGGCGTGGAACGGCTTCCTCTTCCCGCTGATCCTCACCCAGTCCGACTCCACCAAGGTCATCACCCTCGGCCTGTACGACTTCCAGACCGAACACGGCGTGGACGTGCCCGCACTGCTCAGCGCCGTCGTGCTGTCCATGCTCCCCATCCTCGTCGTCTACCTGTTCGCCCGCCGCGCCCTGGTCCAGGGACTGACGGGCGTGGGAGGAAAATGAACCACCGCCAGCGCACGGAGACCGCGCCCGCCTGGCGGGACGCCGCGCTCACCCCGCAGGCCAGGGCCGACGCCCTGATCGCGGCGATGACGCTCCGGGAGAAGACCGCCCAACTGGTCGGCCTGTGGGTCGGGGCCGACGGCGAGGGCGACGAAGTCGCCCCCCACCAGCACGACATGGAGGAGCCGCCCGACCTCGACACCCTGCTGCCGTACGGACTCGGCCAGCTGACCCGCCCGTTCGGCACGGCCCCGGTCGACCCGGCGATCGGCGCGCTCTCCCTGCTGCGCACCCAGCAGCGCATCGCCGCCGCCAACCGCTTCGGCATCCCCGCGCTGGCCCACGAGGAGTGCCTGGCCGGCTTCGCCGCCTGGGGCGCCACGGCCTACCCCGTGCCGCTGTCCTGGGGCGCCACCTTCAACCCGGACCTCGTCCGTACCACGGCCGCCGCCATCGGGCACGACCTGCGGGCCGTCGGCGTGCACCAGGGCCTCGCTCCGGTGCTCGACGTGGTCCGCGACGCCCGCTGGGGCCGGGTCGAGGAGACGATCGGCGAGGACCCGTACCTCGTCGGCACCGTCGCCACCGCCTACGTCCAGGGCCTGGAGTCGGCCGGGGTCGTCGCCACCCTCAAGCACTTCGCCGGGTACTCCGCCTCCCGGGCCGGGCGCAACCTCGCCCCCGTCTCCATGGGCCCGCGCGAGCGCGCCGACGTCATCCTGCCGCCCTTCGAGATGGCCGTGCGCGAAGGGCGGCCCCGCTCGGTCATGCACGCCTACACCGACACCGACGGCCTCCCCTCCGCCGCCGACCAGGACCTCCTCACCGGCCTGCTCCGGGACACCTGGGGCTTCACCGGCACCGTCGTCGCCGACTACTTCGGCATCGCCTTCCTCAAGACCCTGCACGGCGTCGCCGAGGACTGGTCCGACGCCGCCGGCCTGGCCCTGGGCAGCGGGGTCGACGTCGAACTGCCGACCGTCGACACCTTCGGCCAGCCCCTGTTCGACGCCGTCGTCTCGGGCGCCGTCCCGGAACGGCTGGTCGACCGGGCGCTGCGCCGCGTCCTCGTCCAGAAGGCCGAGCTCGGGCTGCTGGACGAGGACTGGAGCCCCGTCCCGGCCGCCCTCGCCGACGCGGACCTGGGCGACCCGCGGGCGCTGCGCGGCCGGATCGACCTGGACGGGCCCGCCAACCGCGCACTCGCCGCCGAACTCGCCGAACAGGCCGTGGTGCTGCTGCGCAACGACGGCCTGCTGCCCCTGCGCGACCCGGCCCGGATCGCGCTGATCGGCCCGAACGCCGACGAGCCCACCGCGGTGCTCGGCTGCTACTCCTTCCCCGTCCACGTCGGCAGCCAGCACCCGGACACCCCGCCCGGCCTCGAACTCCCCACCCTGCGGGAGGCGCTGGAGAAGGAGTTCCCCGGCAGCGAGCTGCGGACGGTGCAGGGCGTGACGGTCGACGGCGAGTCCACCGCCGGCATCGTCGAGGCCGTCCGCGCCGCCAAGCGGGCGGACGTGGTGGTGCTCGCCCTCGGCGACCGCGCCGGACTGTTCGGGCGCGGCACCAGCGGCGAGGGCTGCGACGTCGAGTCGCTCGAACTCCCGGGAAAGCAGCGGCAGTTGCTGGAAGCAGTGCTGGACACCGGGACACCGGTGGTGCTCACCCTGCTCGCCGGACGGCCGTACGCGCTCGGCCGGGCCGTCACCGAGGCGGCCGGGATCGTCCAGTGCTTCTTCCCCGGCCAGGCCGGCACCCGGGCCCTCGCGGGCGTGCTCAGCGGGCGCGTCAACCCGTCCGGCCGGCTGCCCGTCTCCGTCCCCGCTCACCCCGGCGTTCAGCCCTCCACCTACCTGGCCGCCCGGCTGGCGCAGGCGGGCGAGGTCTCCAGCACCGACCCGACCCCCGCCTTCGGCTTCGGACACGGCCTCGGCTACACCGAGTTCGCCTGGTCCGACCTGGAGGTGCAGCAGGCCGAGACCACAACCGACGGCGCGTTCCGCCTCAGCTTCCTGCTGCGCAACACCGGCGCCCGGGCCGGTACCGACGTGGTGCAGCTGTACCTCCACGACCCGGTGGCCACCGTGGTCCAGCCGGTGCAGCGGCTGGTCGGCTACCGGCGGATCGAGCTGGCCCCCGGAGCGGCCTGCCGGGTGGAACTGACCCTCCCCGCCGACCTGGCCTCCTTCACCGGGCGGGACGGCGAGCGGATCGTCGAACCCGGCGCCCTGGAGCTGCGGATCTCCGCCTCCAGCACCGACGCCCGCCTCACCGCGCCGCTGCGCCTCACCGGCCCGGTCCGCCCGCTCGACCACACCCGGCGGCTGCACCCGACCGTCACCGTCCACCAACTCCCTGCTGCCGCAACGCCGTAGCGGGGTTCCCCGCGCTGCTCGACTCCTGAGCCGCCGCCGCCCCTCGGCCGGGGGGCGGCGGCGGACGGTTTTCAGGGCGGCCCGGCGGCCCGGCGGGGTCGCTCAGCCGTGGTGCGGCTGCCGGCTGCCCGGGGCGGTGGCGGCGGAGCTGCCGTCCAGGCCCATGAAGTGGACGGCGTCGGCGGCCATCGGTGTGCCCTGGATCGGGAGTTGGTGGCCGGCGCCGACGATGCTGTACGTCTCGACCTGCGTCCTGCCGGAGCGGTCGGCGTACCGGGACCGGTTCCAGTTGGCGGCCGGGGTGTCCGTCGAGGACGGGGTCTGGCCCACGCCGAGGACGTTCGTCCACTGCTTGGTCTCTTCGCCGAGGTTGCGCTGGTTCAGGATGGGGTCGGCGGTGCCGTGCCACAGCTGCACGCGGGGGCGGGGCCCGTTGTAGCCGGGGTCGGCGCGGCGCGCCAGGTCGCCCCACTGCTGCGCGGTCATGGAGACCTGGCCCCCGGCGCAGGCGCCGTTCCAGCCGCGCACGGTGCCCGTGTGGAAGCAGTGGTAGGGCACGCCCATGAACGCGGCGCCCGCCTTGAACACGTCCGGGTAGTCCGCGAGCATGACGTTCGTCATCATGCCGCCCGAGGACTCGCCGGTGACGTACACGGCGCCGGGGTTGCCGCCGTAGTGCTGTTCCGTGTACGTGATCATCGACATCAGCCCGACCGGGTCACTGCCGCCGTTGCGGGTCAGCGCCTGGTCGGAGGAGACGTCCCAACAGCTGCCGCCGGGGCTGGTCGAGGGGTAGACGACGATGAAGCCGTACCGGTCGGCCAGCCCCGCGAAGTCCGTGCTGGAGTACATGTACGGCCCGGAGCCCTGGCAGCCGTGCAGCGCCAGCAGGATCGCCGGGTGCGGCTTGACGCCGTTCGGGACGTACACGTGCATCTGCAGGTTGGTCGGATTGTTGCCGAAGGCCGTGACCTGGGTCAGTGAGGCGGCGGCGGCCGGGGGAGCGGCGGACATGCTCACCCCTGCCGCGGCGCCGACCGCCAGCAGTACGGCGAGCAGGCGGGACTTCAGGTGCCGGGAACGCAAGATGGGACCCCTTCTCTGTGGACGGTTGACGGCGGTGTCGGTGCCGGTGCTGGTGCGGGCGCCACGAATTGTGAGCGCTCACATTGCGGCAAACCGGGCTCCGCCCCTGCTTCGGTTTCCGGTGTCGGCTGTTGACGCTGCGGCAATGGCCGGTTCCTGTCAAGGAGTGGTCGGGCCGGTTCCGCGACATCCCGGCGATACGGCCGCTGGAAGCGGTTCTGCCGGTGCAAGTTTCACGGGCGGCGGCGGGTTCAAGGGCCCGTAGCGCCGGTCAGGTGCACCAGAACAGGAACTGCTTGCAGGTCGGTGTCGGTTTCGGTGTGGGCGTTGCCGTGGGCCCGGCCGGGCCGGGCGAGTGCCCGGTGGTCGGTGCCGCCGTGGGCTGCGGAGCGGGCGGCCCGCTCGGGGCGGTGCGCGACGGCGCGGCGGTGGTCCTCGACGCGCTGGGCCGGGCGCCGCCGGAGGGAGACGGTTGCGCCGTGGGGCTCGCGCTCCTCGGGGCGGTGCTCACCGTGATGGGAACGCTCACAGTGCCCGGAGCGGACGGCGTGGCCGTCGACGCGGACGCCGCCGTCCGGTCCGCCGGGAGCGGGACCGCCTCGCCGTCGCCCTGGCCGAGCGCCACCACGGCGGTGGCCAGTCCGCCCGCCGCCACACCGAGCGCGGCCAGGGCGAGCCGGGTGCCGCGCCGCCGGGTCGTTCGGCGCCGGGCCCTCCGGGGTGCGGAAGCCATGGCGGTCGGGTCCGTGGTCGGGCCTTCCCGCCCCTGCTCGGGGAGTTCCCCCTGCCGGGGGAGCTCCTCCTGCGGCCGCCCGCAGCCCGGGCAGGACAGCGCGCCGTTGAGGTGGCGTTGGCAGAGCGTGCAGTAACTCATTCGATCTTCCGTAGCTGCCCGTGCGTCACGACGGGTGTTCTGCGGAGCGTACGCAGATCCGCCCCGGCCGCGACACCGGCCCGGCGCGAGGCTTCTGCGGAGATCACGTGTGGTTCGCGTGAGGTGGACCTGCCGGCCGAGCGAACAGGAGGCCGGGCGGGGCGGTGATTGATGGGATGTATCCAGCCCCGGAGTCCCCGGCCTGCGAAGGTCGACCGGTGAAGTGCCGTGCTGGGGACGCTCATTGCCCGGAGCAGCGGGTGAACTCCCTTCCTGGACATGGGATCACCTGCTACGTTGACGCCGTGTCCCTGACCGACAGAGCAATCACCCGGATCCGTCAGATGATCAGCGAGGGCGAGCTGCTCCCCGGAGCGAAGCTGCCCCCCGAGCAGCAGCTCGCCGCGGAACTCGGCCTGTCCCGGAACCTGACGCGCGAAGCGGTCAAGTCGCTGGTCGTCGCGCGGGTCCTGGAGATCCGGCGCGGCGACGGGACGTACGTGACGAGCCTGGCCCCCGCGCTGCTGCTGGAAGGGCTCGGCGGCGCGGTCGAACTGCTGCAGGGCGACACCGTCCTGGAGCTCACCGAGGTGCGCCGACTCTTCGAGCCCGCCGCCACCGCCCTGGCCGCCACCCGCATCACCGACGAGGACCTCGCCGAGGTCGAGCGCCACCTGTCGGCCATGCGGGACGCGAAGGACGACGTCGAGCTGCTGATCCGGCACGACGCCGCCTTCCACCGGGCGGTCGTCCACGCCACCCGCAACGAGACCCTGGCCACCCTGCTGGAGCACATCTCCGGACGCACCCTGCGGGCCCGCGTGTGGCGCGGACTCACCGACGCCGAGGCGGCCGGGCGGACCGTCGCCGAGCACGAGGCGATCCACCGGGCCCTGGTCGCCCGCGACCCCGAACTCGCCCGGGCGGCGGCCCTGATGCACGTCAACACCACCGAATGCTGGCTGCGCGACCACCTGGCCGAGGGACAGCGGCCCCCCGCGACCGAGGAGTTCTGACGTGCACCCCCATCGGACCCCCACCGACCCGCTCTGGTACCGCCGCCCCGCCGAAGGCTTCCTGGAGGCGCTGCCGCTCGGCAACGGCCGCCTCGGCGCCATGACGTACGGGGGCGTGCACACCGAGCGGATCGAGCTCAACGCGGACACCCTGTGGTCCGGCGGGCCCGGCCCCCGCGACCGGGCGGGCGCCGCCGCCCACCTGCCCGCCCTGCGGGAGGCGGTACTGCGCGAGCGCGACCACGCCGCCGCCCACGCGATCGCCGCCGCCCACTTCGGCGGCCCCCGGACGGAGGCGTACCAGCCGCTGGCCACCCTCCGGCTCACCTTCCCCTCCCACGGCGAGGGCGAGGCCGCCGACTACCGCCGCGCCCTGGACCTCGACCGGGCCGTGCACACGGTGTCGTACACGGCGGGCGGGGTGCGCCACCGGCGGGAGAGCTTCGTCTCCGCCCCCGCCGGCGTGCTGGTCCTGCGCCTCGGCGCGGACACCCCCGGAGCCCTCTCCTTCCGTGCGGACCTCGCCACGCCCCACCCGGCCGCGGCCCCGTCGGCCGAACCCCGCACCGCCACCGTGTCGGTGCACGGGCGGGCCCCCGTGAGCGTCGTGAGCTGGGCCGGCGGGGAGACGGCGTACCGCGAGGACGAGGGCACCGGCTTCGCGGCCGTCGTCCAGGTGCGCACGGTGGGCGGGAGCCGCACCGCCACCGACGGCGGGATCGAGGTCACCGGCGCCGACGAGGCGGTGCTGCTCGTCGCCGTCGGCACCGGGTACCGCGGCTGGCAGCGCCGGCCGGACGGCCCCGGGACGGCACTCGCCGAGGCCCGCCGCCGGCTGGACGAGGCCGGGGGACAGGGGTACGACCAGCTGCGCGACGCCCACACCGCCGACCACGGGCGGCTTTTCGGCGCAGCCGGCCTCCGGCTCCACGACTCGGCGTCCGCGGCGGCGGCCGAACTCCCGACCGACGAGCGCCTCGCCACCGCCGACAAGGACCACCCGGACGCGGGGCTCGCCGCCCTGCTCTTCGCCTACGGCCGCTACCTGCTGATCGCCTCCTCCCGCCCCGGCACCCAGCCCGCCAACCTCCAGGGCATCTGGAACAACGACATCACCCCGCCGTGGAGCAGCAACTGGACGTCCAACATCAACCTCCAGATGAACTACTGGCCCGCCGAGACCACCGGCCTGGCCGAATGCCACGAGCCGCTGTTCGACCTCGTCACCGACCTCGCCGAGGCCGGCCGCTCCACCGCCCGCGCCTACTACGACGCCCCGGGCTGGTGCTGCCACCACAACGTCGACCTCTGGCGCGCCACCAACCCCGTCCCGGGGGACCCGGTCTGGGCCCACTGGCCCATGGCGGGCCCGTGGCTGGCCGCCCACCTGTGGGACCACCACCTCTTCCACGGCGACCGCGACTTCCTCGCCGACCGCGCCTACCCGGTGATGCGCGAGGCCGCCCGCTTCCTCACCCACCTCCTGGTCGAGGACGCCGACGGCACACTGCTCACCTGCCCCTCCACCTCCCCCGAGCACCACTTCCGGCTCGCCGACGGCACCCTGACCGCCGTGGACGCGGGCAGCACCATGGACCACTGGCTCGCGGCGGAACTCCTCGACAACACCGTCGCGGCCGCCCGCGAGCTGGGCGTCGACCACGAACTCGCCGAGGAACTGGCCCGCGTCCGCGCCCGGCTGCGCCGCCCCGGGCTGGCCGCCGACGGCCGCCTCCTGGAATGGCGGGACGACCTCCCCGAGGAGGACCCCGGCCACCGCCACCTCTCCCACCTCTACGGCCTCTACCCGGGCAGCGCCGTCGACCCGCTCGGCGACGACACCCTGCTGGACGCGGCTCGCCTCGCCCTGGACCGCCGCCTCCGGCACGGCGGGGGCGGCACCGGCTGGAGCCTCGCCTGGGTCGCCGCGCTCGCCGCCCGCCTCGGCGACGGCGCCCTCGCCGGCAGCGCCGTCGAGCGACTGCTCACCACCTCGATCGCGCCCAACCTCCTCGACCTGCACCCGCCGCAGCTCTTCCAGATCGACGGCAACTTCGGCATCACCGCCGCCATCGCCGAGTCGCTGCTCCAGAGCCACAACGGCATCCTGCGGCTGCTGCCCGCCCTGCCGCCGTCCTGGCCGGACGGCGACGTCCGCGGCCTGCGCGCCCGGGGCGGGCTCACGGTCGGCCTGAGCTGGCGCCAGGGCCTGCTGACCAGCGCGGAACTGCACGCCGCCCGGGACGCCGAGGTCGAGCTGCACCTGCCCGAGCGCGAGGGCCGGCCGGTCGTGACCGACGAGCAGGGCAAGCCGGTCGCGGCGCCGGGCTCCGCACGGCTTCTGCGGCTGCACCTGGCGGCGGGCGGCCGCCACCGGCTCGGCTACCCGCAGCCGGACCTCGGCCACTGACCCGCCGAGGGGTCACGTCACGGGGCAGGGACGGTGTCGGTTCCCGGCGCCCGGCGCGGGCTCCGGCCGGACCGGGGTCACTCCTGCGGCGCGGGTGCCACCGCCAGCGCCTCGACCACGAGGGCGTGGCCGGGGCGGTCGGCCAGGCCCGGGGCGGCCAGGCCGACCTGGGCGAGGTACCGGCCGGTCAGGGTGAGCGGGGCCGTCCGCCGGGCCCAGGCGGGCCAGGTGGGCTCGGGGGAGGAGAGCTCGGGGCGCACCCGCAGGGTGTAGCGCGTGCCGGGCTCCAGCCCCGGGAGGCGTACGGGCGCGCCGTTCTCGGCGGCGGAGGTCTCCAGCTGGACGTACGCGAAGAGGGCGTGGGCCCGGTCCCGCGAGACGACGCCGTGGACCCAGGCGGCGGGGTCGGGGTGGTCGGTGCGCACGACGTCGCCGCCGTGGAGCAGCGGCCGCAGCTGCTTGTAGGCGTCGATCCACGCGGCCAGCGCCGCCAGGTCCTCCTGCGGCCAGCCGGAGATGTCGGACTCGATGCCGGCGTGCCCGAACAGGGCGGTGGCGCAGCGGAAGGCGAGTGTCGTGTCGCGGTGGCTGATGTGGGCGGGGGAGGAGCCGACGTGGGAGCCGATCAGCTCGTAGGGCAGCAGCAGGCCGGTCCAGCGCTGGATGGCCTGTCGTTCGACCGGGTCGATGTTGTCCGAGCCCCAGATCCGGTCCGTGCGTTCGAGGATGCCGAGGTCGGCGCGGGCCCCGCCGGAGGAGCAGGACTCGATCTCCAGCCCGGGGTGGCGGGCCCGCAGTTCGTCCAGGAGCCGGTAGACCGCCGTCGTCTGGGCGTGCACGCCGGGGCGGCCGTCGTGGACGGCGTCGGCGAGGTCGCGGTTGTGGTCCCACTTGACGTAGTCGATGCCCACCTCGCCGACCAGGGTGCTGATCCGCTCCAGCAGGTAGGCGTGGGCGTCGGGGTGCGCGACGTCCAGCACGTGCTGGCTGCGCTGCTCGTACGGGAGGCGCTCGGGGTCGGCGAGGAACCAGTCGGGGTGGGCGCGGGCCAGGTCGGAGTCGGGGTTGACCATCTCGGGTTCGAACCAGAGGCCGAACTGCATGCCGAGCCCGTGGACGTGGTCGGCGAGCGGGCGCAGGCCGTCCGGCCACACCTTCTCGTCGACGTACCAGTCGCCGAGGCCGGCCCGGTCGTGGCGGCGGTGGCGGAACCAGCCGTCGTCCACCACGAACCGTTCCACGCCGACCTCCGCCGCGGTCCGCGCGAAGGCGTGCAGGCGCTCGGGGTCGTGGTCGAAGTAGACCGCCTCCCAGATGTTCAGGGTGACGGGCCGGGCGGTGGTCGGGTGCTGCGGCCGGGCGCGGAGCATGGCGTGGAAGCCCCGGCTGATCCCGTCCAGGCCGGTGCCGGAGGTCGCGAAGTACACCCACGGGGTCCGGTGGAACTCGCCTTCCGCCAGCCGGATCTCACCGGCGTCCAGCAGTTCGCCGGCGCCCAGGACCGTCGTCCCGTCGGCCAGCCGCTCCGCGTACTGGACGTGGTTGCCGCTCCAGGCGGGGTGCACGCCCCAGACCTCGCCGTGCCGGAAGCCGAAGCCCTCGGTGCCGGTGAGCAGCAGTCCGGCGTCGAAGCCGGTGCGGCCGCGGCGGTTCTCCCTCGACCAGACGCCGTGCCGCAGCGGGGCGCGCTGCGGTGAGCGCTCACGGGCCCAGCGGCCGGTGAAGTCCAGCAGTTCCGCGGCGTGGGCGGGCACCGGCAGCACGCAGGCCAGCGCCTCCACGGTGTAGGGCTGCGGCGCCGTGTTGGTCAGGGTGTGCCGCATCCGCACCACGCCCTGCTCCGTCATCTCCAGCTCGGTGTCCAGCGCGAGCCCCGCGCCGGGGTCCAGGGCCCGCGCGTGGACGGTGCCGCCCCGGCCGTCCCGGGCGCCGTGGACGGCGACGGGTTCGGCGAGTTCGAACCGCAGGGGGCGGACGCGCCCGTCGCGGTGCCCGGCCAGCGTCGGGCGGCCGAACCAGCCCGAGCCCCGCCCCTGGGAGGGCATCAGGCTCCCGCCCTGGTGGCGCGAGGTCCGGCCCATGGCGTCGAGCACCTGCGCGGCGTCACCGGCGCCGAAGCCGGGGTCGGCGCCCCAGTGCAGCACCCGGGGCGGCTCGGGTCCGGTGACGTCGAGCGCGAGGGCCGCTTCACCGGCCGTCAGCACGACGAGCTTCGCCTCAGTCATGTCGTCCTCGTTCAGGGGGGGTGGTCCTGGACTGCAAGGTCGTGTGAGCGTGAGCGTTAACAGGCACTCCGCCCGACGCGTTGGCCGGTACGGGCTTTCCTAGAGATAGCACGTCCACCCGCGCGCGAACATCCCGTGTCCGGTCAGCGCTCGCGACCTACGAACGCCCTGTCGAGATGGGCACGCAGCTGCCGGGCCGGCCTCGGCCGACCGCCCGCCCAAGGGGCCGTGCTCAGGCGCAGGCGGCGCCGTTCAGGGTGAAGAGGGCCGGGGCGGGGTTGGCGGTGGAGTACGTCGCCTGGAAGCCGAAGCTCGCACTCGCTCCGGGCGGCAGCGTGCCGTTCCAGCCGGAGTCCCGGGCGGTGACGGCGCCGCCCGACTGGGCCACCGTCGCGTTCCACGCGTTGGAGATCCGCTGGTCACCGGCGAAGCTCCAGCCGAGGGTCCACCCGGGGACGGCGGAGGTGCCGGTGTTCGTGACGGTGACCGTCGCCGTGAACCCGTTGCTCCAGGCGCTGTCGACCTTGTACGCCACCGCGCAGGACCCCGTGGGCGGCACCGGCCCCGGCCGCCGCTCGGCGGCGAAGGCCGCGAGCCACGCCAGGGAGGCGTTCCAGTTGACCGCCACCTCGTTGGTCGAGTACGAGCCGATGTCGTCCACGTAGCACGCCGCCGGTGCGCAGCCCTGCAGTTGGGCCTTC
Organism: Kitasatospora sp. NPDC028055; assembly: GCF_040637885.1. Taxonomy (NCBI): domain Bacteria; kingdom Bacillati; phylum Actinomycetota; class Actinomycetes; order Kitasatosporales; family Streptomycetaceae; genus Kitasatospora; species Kitasatospora sp. NPDC028055. The sequence continues at coordinate 158,537 of NZ_JBEZXE010000003.1, forward strand.
GACACCGGGTCCTCCAGGCCCTTGTCCGGCCCGCCCGCCAGGGAACCCGCCGGCGGGTGCGGCAGCGAGGGGTCGTTCTGGTGCGCCCAGAACCGGTGGTGCTGGTTCTCGGAGGCGCGCGGGCCGTAGCCGGTGACGTACGAGTGGTCCAGGGCGTTGCGGCCCAGCAGGTAGTCCAGGGACTCCAGCGCTCCCGTGCGGTAGCGCTGCTGACCGGTCAGCTCGTAGGCGACGGCGATGGTCATCGCATTGTTGAGGACCGCGCTGTTGGAGCCCCACACATAGCCGTCGGCGGGGATCGGCACGGCGTAGCCCTGGCCCGCCATGGTGGTGAGGTAGCCGTCGGCCGCGGAGGTCAGCAGGCCGCGCAGCCGGGCGATGTCGTCGGCGGGCAGGGCCACGCCGGGGACGGTGGCGAGGGTGATCCGCCCGAGCGTCGCGGTGCCGCCCCACCAGAACGCGTCGACGGGTTCGGTGTGGTGGGGGGAGGAGGTCACGGCGTCCCGGTACTGCGACTCGCCGGTGGTGGCGAGGAGTTCGGCCGCCGCCCAGTAGAACTCGTCGGAGACGTCGGCGTCCTCGTACGCGCCGCCACCGGTGCTGTCGGTCGCCGGGGCGAACACGGCCGGATTGGCCTTGGCCGCCGCCCAGGCACGGCGCGCGGCGTCCAGACAGCGGGCGGCGAAGGCGGCGTCGTACGGGGCGTACACCCGGGCGCACTGGGCGCCGGTGGCGGCCAGGTTCAGGGTGGCCGCGGTCGAGGGCTTGTGCAACTCGCGTTGCTCGGGGTCGAGTTCGGGGCGGGTCGGCAGGGCGGTCCAGTGGGCGTCGTGCACCTTGTGGAAGGCCATTCCGGCCATCGGCTGGTCGGCCGGGACCTGCATCCGCATCAGGAACTCCAGCTCCCAGCGGGCCTCGTCCAGCACGTCCGGCACGCCGTTGCCACGCTCCGGTATCCGCAGCGTCGAGTCGCCGAGCGCCGCGTCCCCGCCCGAACGGTGGGCCCGTTCGAAGGAGTTGACCAGTTCCCAGGTCGCGATGCCGCCGTTGACCACGTACTTGCCCTGGTCGCCGGCGTCGTACCAGCCGCCGCGGACGTCCAGGGTGTAGTTGCAGACCCCGGCCTGGCAGGGCACGTTGGTGTCGCCCTTGTTCGGCGCGACGCCCAGGTGGCCGGCCGGGCGGGCGTAGGCGCTGCCCGCCAGGGCGGCGTCGATCGCGATGCCGCTGCGCTGCTGGTAGAAGAACGACATGCTGTCGGAGCGGAGGCCGTCGTACAGCGCTGCCGAGATGGCGAAGGGGTGGCTGGCCCGGCCGCCGACGACCAGGGTGAAACCGGTTCCGGTGCCGGTGTAGGCGCCGAAGTCCACCAGGTGGGTGGACTGGCCGGACGCCTGGTCGGCGCCGTACGGGACGGTGGTGCCCGAGGCGACCTGCGCGCCGGAGGCGTCGCGCAGCTGCCAGGCCAGCGGGGCGGTCGCGGAGCTGACCACGGTGGCCCGCTTGGGGCCGTCGGGCAGGTAGCCGAGCTGGTTGACCCGGACGGGGGAGTCGGTGGCGGCGGCGACCGGCGCGGCCGCGTGGGCGGGGCTCGCCGTGAACGCGGCCGAGGCCGTACCGCCCGCGGCCAGGGCGAGACCGGTCAGTAAGGCGACGACGCGCCGCGGCCCGCCGCGGCGCGAGGTGACAGGAGGCACGGGGGAGCCTTCCATGGGTGGGGGTGGGGGTGGGAAACGGGCATCCGCGAGACTGGGAGCGCTCCCAAGGCTCCATCAAGCCAGCCCCGCAGGGGCGCGTCAAGACATGGGGACGGAATGGATCCCGACTCCGGACCGCCCGGGGCGGTACTTCCCGGAAGAAGCCTTCGATAGTACGGTCGCGCGCATCAGCCGAGACCCTCCGGAGGAATTCCGCATGTCGGCACGCTACTTCGAGGACTTCGCGATCGGCCGTGGCGGGCTCGCCCCGCGTGCGGTCCTGGATTCCGACGCTCCTGTGATCGATCTCAACGGGCCGTGGGCCTTCCGCTTCTCGCCCACGCTGCGCGGCGAACCGGACGGCTTCCAGGAGCCGGAGTTCGACGACGGCTCCTGGGGCGCCCTGCCCGTCCCCTCGCACTGGCAGCTGCGCGGCCACGGCCGGCCGGTCTACGTCAACGTCTCCTACCCCATCCCCCTGGACCCGCCGTTCGTCCCGGACGAGAACGAGACCGGGGACTACCGCCGGGTCTTCGACCTGCCCGGGTCCTGGGACGGTGTGCCCGCCGTGGTGCGCTTCGAGGGTGTGGACTCCTGCGCCCGGGTCTGGCTGAACGGGACGGAACTCGGGGTGACGTACGGCAGCCGCCTGCCGGTGGAGTTCGACGTGACCGCCGCGCTGCGGCCGGGGCGCAACGTGCTGGCGGTCAGGGTGCACCAGTTCTCCGCCGGCACGTACCTGGAGGACCAGGACACCTGGCGCCTGTCGGGCATCTTCCGCGACGTCCGGTTGCTCGCCCGCCCGGCCGGCGGCATCCGGGACGCCTTCGTCCGGGCCGACTACGACGCGGCCACCGGGGCGGGCCTCCTGCGGGTGAGCGTGGACACGGACGCGCCAGTGCGGATCACCGTGCCGGACCTCGGGATCGACGACCGGCCGGCCGAGGGCGGGTTCCGGCTCCCGGAGGTACGGCCGTGGAGCGCGGAGGACCCGCACCTGTACGAGGCCGAGCTGGCCACGGCGACCGAACGCGTCCGGGTCCGGTTCGGGTTCCGCACCGTCGCCGTGGACGAGCACGGCGTGCTCCGGGTCAACGGGCGCCGCGTCGTGCTGCGCGGGGTCAACCGGCACGAGTTCGACCCCGACCACGGCCGCACCCTCTCCCTGGAGACCATGCGCCGCGACGTGGAGCTGATGAAGCGGCACAACATCAACTCCGTCCGCACCTCCCACTACCCGCCGCACCCCGCCTTCCTCGACCTGTGCGACGAACTCGGGCTGTACGTCGTGCTCGAGTGCGACCTGGAGACCCACGGGTTCGAGTACGCCGACCAGGAACGCTGGCAGCGCAACCCCTGCGACGACCCCCGCTGGCGCACCGCCTGCCTGGACCGCATCGAGCGCACGGTCGAGCGGGACAAGAACCGCCCGAGCGTCATCCTCTGGTCGCTGGGCAACGAGGCGGGGGACGGCCGGAACCTGCGGGCGATGGCCGACTGGCTCCACCGGCGCGACCCCTCGCGCCCGGTCCACTACGAGGGCGACCGGCTCGCCGAGTACACCGACGTGTTCGGCGAGATGTACCGCACGCCCGCGGCCGTGGCGCGGATCGGGCGCGGGGAACTGCTCCCGGGCGAGATCTCGTACCCCGCGCGGGCCGGGTCCGGCGACCCGGCGGACGATCCGCGCAACCGTAAGCCGTACCTGCTCACCGAGTTCGCCCACGCGATGGGCAACGGCCCGGGCGCCCTCGCCGAGTACGAGCGGCTGTGCGACGAATACCCGCGGGTGCAGGGCGGCTGGGTGTGGGAGTGGATCGACCAGGGCCTGCGAACGTACGACGCCGAGGGGCGCGAATTCTTCGGCTACGGCGGCGACTTCGGCGAGGACCTGCACGACGGCAACTTCATCTGCGACGGCCTGGTCTTCCCCGACCGCACCCCCTCCCCGGGCCTGCTGGAGTACGCCAGGGTCAACGCCCCGGTGCGCATCGGCCCCGGCCCGGAGCCCGGGACGCTGAGCGTGGAGAACCGCTACCAGGTGCTGGACCTGTCCCATCTGCGGTTCACCTGGTCGCTGGAGCGCGAGGGCACCGAGCTGACCCGGGGCGAGCTGCCCACCCCGAGGCTGGCCCCCGGGGAACGCGGCCGGCTGCCGCTGCCCGCGCCCGACCTGCCCCCGGGGGAGAACGGGGAGGGGGAGGACGGGGAGGGCGAACTCTGGCTCACCGTACGGGCGGAGCTGGCCAAGGCCACCGACTGGGCTCCCGAGGGGCACGTCGTCGCCTGGGGCCAGCTCCCGCGCTCCGCACCGGACCGCAGCCGTCCGGAGGGGCTTCTGGTGAGCGCTCACACCGAGGACGGGAGCGTCCGGCTCGGCCCGGGCCGCTTCGACCCCGACACCGGGCTCCTGCTCGGCCTCGGCGAACTGCCCCTCCAGGGACCGCGCTTGAACCTGTGGCGCGCTCCCACCGACAACGACCGCGGCTGGTCCCAGCAGGACGCCGCCTACTGGAAGGCCCGCGGCCTGGACCGGCTGCGCCACCGCACGGTCTCCGTCACCCCTGGCGCCGACGGCCTGACCGTCGTGGTCCGCAGCGCCGCCGCCGCGGTCAGCTGCGGCTACCTGACGACGTACCGCTGGAGCAGCGACGGGACGAGCCTGCGGCTGCGCGTGCACGCCGAGCCGGTCGGCCACTGGCCCGAGCGGGAGGACCACGAGGCCGAGAGCCTGGTGGACGCGGCCCTGCCGCCCGGGGAGTTCCGGGAACTGGTCCGCCGGGGCGCATCGCGTTCGCTGGCCCGGATCGGCCTCGACTGGCAGCTGCCCGCCGACTGGTCGCTCGTCGAGTGGTTCGGCGCGGGGCCCGGCGAGGCGTACCCCGACTTGCGGCACGCGGCCCGGGTGGGACGCTTCCGCGCCACGGTCGACCAGTTGCAGACGCCCTACGTGCGCCCGCAGGAGAACGGCAACCGGGCGGACGTGCGGTGGGCCGAGATCAGCGACGGGGCAGCGGGAGCCGTCCGCGTCCAGGGCGAGGAGCTCTTCCACCTCTCCGCCCGCCGCTGGACCGACCGGCAGCTCGCCGAGGCCCGGCACCGGACGGAGCTGGCCCCGGGGCCGGTGGTCCACCTGCACACCGACCACGCCGTCCACGGCCTGGGCAGCGCCGCGTGCGGCCCCGGCGTGCTGCCGGAGCACCGGCTCGAACTCGGCACCGTCGACTTCACCCTCCTCCTCACGCCGATCCGGCGGTCGTGACACCGGAAGCACCCGGCCACCGTGGGTACGGCGGCCGGGTGCTTCCCGTGGTGCCCGCCGGCGCAGGCCACCACGGATCGGTGCGAGCGGTCCGCAACGGGCCCGCCCGTCACGGGCGGGCCCGTTCCGGTCAGCGTCGCAGGGTGAGGAGGGCGGGGCGCCAGGGGAGTTGGTCGTAGGGGGCGGTGGAGCCGGGGGTCATGCCCTGGTACAGGAGTTGGAGGTTGCAGGGGTCGATGGTCATGGTCTGGTCGGGGTTGTTGCGGACGAGGTCGCCGTGGCTGATGTCGTTGGTCCAGGTGGTGCCGCTGTTGGCTTTGCCGGCGAAGGGGTTGTTCTCGGTGGCGGCTTGGGGGGTCCAGGTGCCGTTGAGGCTGGTGGCGGTGAAGGAGCGGAAGTAGCGTTGCTCGTTGGCGCCGCGGGCTTCGACGATCATGAGGTACTGGTTCCGGTCCTTGACCTTGTAGACCTGGGGTGCTTCGAAGAGGTTCTTCACCGTGTCGGTCATGACGGTGGTGTAGGAGGAGCCGAAGTTGCCGGGGAAGTTGCCGATGGGCATGCTGGCCCGGTAGATGCTGCCGTTGTCGCCGGCGAAGAACAGGTAGATGTTGTGGTCGTCGGCGATCAGGGTCTGGTCGATCGGGCCGGTGCCGGAGTTCGGGATGCTGCCGGTGAACAGGGGCTGCGGCGCGGACCAGCCGTTGGGGTTGGTCGGGTCGCTGGAGGTGCGGTAGATGAACGGCCAGGCGCCCCACTGGTAGGCGAGCACCCAGATCTTCTTGGGCGCGAAGTAGAAGATCGTCGGTGCCACGGCGGCCTGGTTCATCCCGGTCTGCGGGGCGGAGGCCATGCCCGACCAGTCGCCGAAGGGGCTGAACGCCATCGAGCCGTAGGACTTCCCGTTCACGTTCGACGCGTAGACCAGGTGCTTGCCGTTGTACGTGACGTTGGTGAAGTCCTTCAGCGAGGCCCAGCCGTGGGCGGGCTGCGCCAGCGCGCCCGTCGAGGACCAGTGGTACGTCGACGGAAGGGCGCAGCCGGCGGCCGCCGGAACGGCCGCCTGCGCGGGGGCGACGAGCGCAGCCGCGGCGGTCAGGGCGGTGAGCATCACGGACAGGTGCTTGCGCAAGGGGAAACCTCCTGGGTGAACGGACGGGCGGTCGGAGACGGTGTGTGAGCGCTCACAACGGTGCGCGCGACCGTCGTCGTGCGGCGGGGATCCGGCACCGTGGGTCAGCTCTTGTCGCAGGAGACCGTCGGCCAGGTGGTGCTGCCGTTCTTCATGATGGTCATGCCCCAGTTGTCGCCCGCGCCGTTGGGAGTGGCGACCAGCGTCCGGGCGTCGGGGTAGGACGCGTTGACGTTCCAGGTCGAGCTGACCGTCTCCGGGGCGGGGACGTGCACGGTCACCTTCCAGGCGCTGGTGCCGGTGACCGAGACGTTCAGGTTGTAGCGGTCGCTCCACGAGGAGCCGGCCGACAGCGTCGCGGTGCAGCCGCCCGCGCCGCCGCCCCCGCCGCCCCCGCCGGTGGTGGTGCCCAGCGTGATGTTGGAGTTGCCGCTGCTCTGGTAGCCCTCGGTGGCCAGGATCTCGTAGTTCATCGTGCCGAGGTTCATGCCGGACCTGGCCCACGCGTCGAAGTGGTTTCCGACGGTGATGGTCCCGCCGGTCCGCTTGGCCCGGCGGACGCTCCAGTACTGGTTGAAGGTCTTGATGCCTTCGATGGAGGGGGCGTTGTAGCGCGTCGTCTCGTAGACGTCGTAGGTGTCGCCGTCGGTGGTGACGGTGCCCTTGTAGGTGCCGGTGGGCTTGTAGGAGCCGTAGTTCTCGACGATGTAGTACTCGACGAGAGGGTTGGTGGTCCAGCCGTAGAGCGACAGGTAGGCGTTGCCGTTGGTGCTCCACGTGCCCGAGTAGGACACCGGGTTGCGGGATCCGGTGCTCCAGCCCTTGCCGGCGACGAAGTTGCCCGCGTTGGACCACGAGGTCCCGTAGTTGCCGCCGCCGTTCAGGGACATCGAGGCCGCGCCGCTGCCCTCGGTCCAGAACGAGTAGAAGTATCCGCCGTCGGTGCCCGTCTGGTTCGTGGTGACGGTCGCGGCCTCGGCGGTGCCGGGCGTGATCAGGACGACCGCGAGGGCCGGTGCGAGCATGCGGGCCTTGCCTGCGAGCCGCCAGCGGCGGCCGATCCTGCGGCTCCGGGAGAGGGGGAGGTTCACGAGCGTGATCCGTCCTGTCGGGGGGATGGGGGTGGTGGCGGTCCTGAGCCGCCGGGCGGCCGCGAAGGGGTGGGTGCCGTCGCCCGGCGAAACGCGCAGAACCGACCTGTCGTCAACACGCCTGCGTCCGCCAGCAGTTGGCGGACGGGCGGCGTCGATCGATCCGAGGCGCCGCTGGGACGTGCCGACGGCGACAGTGTTGGCCTGCTCCCGACAAGGTGTCAACACTTTCGACAGGAGGAGCGACAGATTCGTTCCGCCCTCGGCCGTACCCCTCCCGTGAATGCGCAGGTCAGGCCGGTGACGGCGATGCACACCAGCTGAACTCACGTTCACCAGGGCATTTTTCTGCGACCAACTTGACGAAAGCGCCATGCCATGCCCCGAAAGTTTCGGCCACGCGATCGCCGTGCCCTCCGCTCAGTCCTCTGCTCGGAGGAGCCGGGACATGTACGTCGCCCCCGGGCCGTACGCGGCCGGCAGCGTGATCTCGGGATGCCGGAGGAAGCCGCGCGCCGCCCAGAAACCGGCGGCGTCCCCCACGGCGACGAGCGACACCACCTCGTACGCCTGCCGGCCCGCCTCGGCCAGCAGATGGTCCAGGAGCCGCCCGCCCAGCCCCAGTCGGCGGTGGCCGGGTCCGATGACGAGGTCGTGCAGGTGCAGGTTGGTGGAGACGAAGGGCGTCGTGTCGGCGTGGGCCAGATCGGGGAAGCGGAACCGGGGGTACGGCAGGGACAGGGCGTAGCCCAGGATCCGCCGTCCGTCCGCGAGGACGTAGGAGGTGCTCCGGTTCGTCCGGCTCAGGAGAGCCTCCGGTGACTCCGACAGGCCGCTTCCCGCATAGGTCTGGGTCTCCAGCGCCACGATGCCGGGCCAGTCCTCCTCGGTGACGGGACGGGGCTCGACGGTCATCGGCTGCCCGCCTCGTCCAGGACAGCGGCGCGCACGGCGCGGTGGGGCAGCGGCGGGAAGCCGTTGAATCCGCTGGTCAGATAGCTGACCGAGTAGGCGCCGGCCGTCAGGATCCACACCGGGTCGCCCGAGGTGACGGCGGCGGGCACCGGGACGGGATGCGCTGCCGCGTACGCGTCGTCGCTGTCGCAGGTCGGACCGGCGATGACGGCCGGTACCGTGGGGCCGCCGCGATGCGTCGGGAAGACCAGCGGGTACTGCACCTGGTCCATCTCGTAGAGCCCGTTGAACCGGCCGCAGCTGAGGTAGAGCCAGTGCCGGCGCTTCCCGTCGCTCTGCTGGCGCTCGGTGAGGCGCACGACGCGGGCCCGGATCACGCCGTGGTCGGCGACGAGGTGGCGGCCCGGTTCGAGGACGAAGCGAAGCGGGCGTGCGCTCGCGAGGCGGAGCCGCCGAATGCCGTCCCGCAGCTCCGCGAGGATGCCGTCCAGGTCGGGGCGCAGCGGTTTCCCCTGCCGGTCGCGGTAGCCGAGGGCGGGCAGGCCTCCGCCGAGATTGACGTGGTCGAGGTGGATGCCGCGCTCCCGCAGCACGGCGATCGCCTCGGTGAGTGCGGTGACGGCGGATCTCCACGCGCCCGGGTCCATCTGCTGGGATCCCACGTGCAGGGACAGTCCGCTCGGGGTGAGGCCGTACGCACGGGCCGTCTCCAGCACGGTCGCCGCGTCCTGCGGGCTGCACCCGTGCTTTCCGTTCAACGGCCACAGGGCGCCCGCGCCGGTGGTGGCGAGGCGGCAGAACACCCGCGCCCCGGGGGCGTGCGCGGCGATGGCCCGTACGTCCGGAACGCTGTCGGTGGCGAACTCGCGCACCCCCATGCGGTGGGCGGCGGCGATGTCCTGATCCGACTTGACGGTGTTGCCGTAGTGGATCAGACGGGCGTCACCGCCCGTGCGCAGTGCCTGGGCGATCTCGTGCGGGCTCGCGGCGTCGAAGCCCGCACCGCCGCGGGCCAGCACCTCCAGCACCTCGTCGACCGGGCACGCCTTGACGGCGAAGCGCACCTCCACGCCCGGGAGTTGACGGAGGAGGCGGGCCAGGCCGGTGTCGACGGCGGCGAGATCGAAGAGGATCTCGTCCTCGGTGGCCGCCGTCAGAGCGGTTCGCAACTCGGAGCTGATCAGCATCGGCCGGACTCCCCGGCGGGCCGGCCCGCCGCCTTGGCCGCGGCGACCAGGCCGGCCCAGGCGTCGATCAGCAGGGCGAAGTCCGTCATGTCCCGCTCGGCCTCGGCGAGGAGCTGGTCGCGGCACGCCCCGAGGCGTTCGGCGAAGACCGCATAGCGTCCGCCCAGCGTCCGGTACGCCAGTTCGAGCTGGTCGAGCCGCCGGATGTTCGGTGCCTGATCGAGCCGGGCGGCCTCCCGGACGATGGCGGCGATGCGTTCGGCGCGGATCCGGTACCCGGGGCCGAGCAGGCGCTGCCCCTCCTCCCGCATGCGCTGGTAGATCACATGGAGGTAGCGCATCGACAGGAAGAACTTCGCCAGCCGGAGGTGGTAGGGGTGGAAGGCCGCGTCCGTCTTCCGGTCGGGCGTGTGCAGGTTGACGACGTGCCGGTTGTGGAGCACACCGGGGAGGCGGCTGTCCGGGACCAGGTGGATGAGGAAGTAGTCGCTGCCGATGGTCTCGGTCATCGGCGGCAACGGGATCTCCTCGTGCACCCGGTGGTAGCTGATGTTGCCCATGTCGACCCGCATCGGGTCGACGAGGCAGAGGATCGAGTGGTCCTGGACGAACGGCTCGTCGGCGGCCCCCGTGAACGACTCCGCGACGAGCGCGCGCTTGTCCTCCTCCGTGGTGCCCTCGGCGGCCCAGAGGCTGACGATGTGGTAGTACGCCTGCGGGTTCAGCTGCTTGATCTCCGCGATGTCGACCGACATCTCGCCGACGTAGGAGGCGCCGACGGTCACCACGGGCTTGTCCCGGTCGGCCGGGTCGAGATCCACCTCGCTGACGTACGCCGCGACTTCGGCGGCCGGCCTGCCCAGCGCGATCAGTTCGTGGTGCACGGGGAAGACCGGGCCGATGGCGTGCTTCTGGAACTCGATGTCCGAGTCGCGCCGGTGCACCGAGTCGCAGCCCAGCGAAGCCGCGATCAGGAAGGCACGATTGGTGCACGCCCCGTAGGAGACCGCCTTCGGCAGCATGAGGTCCATGATCAGCTCCGGCTGCGGGTGCCCGGAGCGGGCGACCACCCCGGACAGGAAGTCGCGTTGCCGCTCCTCGTCGAGGTGCAGCACGGTGAGCTTCGCCGTGCTGGGGAGGGCGTCGACGGCGGCGGCGTGCCGACGGAAGGTCGCCGGGTCGGAGGAGTCGAGGATCACGTACACGACCTCGACGTCGAACCGGTCGATGGCGTAGGAGGCCTCCGCCGCCACCGCGGCGATGGTGGCGACGCATTCTCGGTGGGTGGGCAGGGCCAGGCAGATCTTGCGCAAGCCGGACGCGGTCAACGGTGTTCCTCTGTTCGTCGGCGTGACGGCGCCGTGCCGCCCCCGTGCCGTCGGGGATGTTCACGCTCGGGTTGAAGGGCCCCGTCCACGGGCCTTTGCCCGGCCCGCAGATGCCGGGCAACGACCCGTGGACGGGTGACTGACTGCGGAGACGGGGGTCAGGCCAGGCCGCCCCGGCGGATGACCTGGGAGTACCAGTGGGCGCTGGACTTGGGGGTGCGCTGCTGGGTGGCGTAGTCGACGTGGACGATGCCGAAGCGCTTGCCGTACCCGTACGCCCACTCGAAGTTGTCCAGGAGGGACCACAGGTAGTACCCGCGGACGTCGGCGCCGGCCTCGATGGCGTCGGCGACGGCGCCGAGGTGGCTCTCCAGGTAGCGGATCCGCTCGGGGTCGTGGACGGCGCCGTCGGCGTCGGGCACGTCCTCGAAGGCGGCGCCGTTCTCGGTGACGAGCAGCGGCAGGCCGAACTCCCGGTGCAGGGCGGTGAGGGTGTCGGAGAGCCCGGTCGGGTCGATCGGCCAGCCCATCGCCGTCAGGTCGTCGTTGGCGCGGTGGAAGGCGACGTCCTCGGCGCCCGGCCAGGGGCTGTGGGGGCTGTCACCGTGCCCGTCGTGGCGCGCGAGGTTCCTGGCGTTCTCCGCGGAGGAGACCACGGTGGGGTTGTAGTAGTTGAGGCCGAGCAGGTCGATGGGGCGGGAGATCTCGGCGAGGTCGCCGTCGTGGACCAGTTCCTCCCACCTGACGAGGTGGGCGGTGTCCTTGAGCAGGTCCTCGTCGTAGCGGCCCTTGAACATGGGGCTGGTGAAGACGCGGTTGCCGACGGCGTCGATCCGGCGGGCCGCCGCCAGGTCGTCGGGGTGGTCGCTGAGCGGGCGGACGGCGTGCAGGTTCAGCGAGACGGCGATCCGGGAGGCGCCCGGGAGGGCGGCGCGCAGGGCGCCGACGGCGAGGCCGTGGCCGAGGTTGAGGTGGTGGGCGGCCTTGAGGGCGTCGGCGGGGTCGGTACGGCCGGGGGCGTGGACGCCCGAGCCGTAGCCGAGGAAGGCGCTGCACCAGGGCTCGTTGAGGGTGGTCCAGGTGGAGATCCGGTCACCGAGGGCTTCGGCGGCCAGGGCGGTGTACTCGGCGAAGCGGTGGGCGGTGTCGCGGTGGGGCCAGCCGCCGGCGTCCTCCAGCTCCTGGGGGAGGTCCCAATGGTAGAGGGTGGCGACGGGGGTGATGCCGTGGCTGAGGAGCTCGTCCGTGAGGGCGCGGTAGAAGTCGAGGCCGGCCTGGGAGGCGGGGCCGCGTCCGGTGGGCTGGATCCGGGGCCAGGCGAGGGAGAAGCGGTAGGTGGTGAGGCCGAGGTCGGCCATGAGGCGGACGTCGTCGCGGAAGCGGTGGTAGTGGTCGACGGCGGTGTCGCCGGTGTCGCCGTTCTCGGTCCTGCCGGGGGTGTGGCTGAAGGTGTCCCAGATGGAGGGGGTGCGGCCGCCTTCGGTGACGGCGCCCTCGATCTGGTACGCGGCGGTGGCCGCGCCCCAGGCGAAGCCCGCGGGCAGGGCGCGGTGGACGGGGACGGACGGGGTGGTCACGGTCATCGGGTTCGTGCTCCAAGGAGGTGGGGGTGACGGGGCTCGGGGCGGGGGTGACGGACGGTCAGCCCTTCAATGCACCCTGGGTGATGCCGCCGACGATCTGTCGGCCGAAGACGGTGAACACCAGCAGCAGCGGCAGGGTGCCGACGAGCGCGCCGGCGGTGATGACCGACCAGTCGGTGGACCAGCCGGTGCCCAGCCCGGCCAGGGCGACCTGGACGGTGGGGTTGACGGCACCGTTCACGGCGATGATCGGCCACAGGAAGTCGTTCCAGGACTGCACGAAGGTGAGCATGCCCAGCACCGCCATCGCCGGCCGGGCGACCGGGACGACGACGTGCCACACGACCCGCAGCGAGTTCGCACCGTCGACCCGGGCGGCCTCCAGCAGTTCGGTGGGCAGGGCCTGGGTGAGGTACTGGCGCATGAAGAACACGCCGAAGGCGGTGACGAGGGTGGGCAGGATCAGCGCGCCGAGCTGGTTGCCCAGTCCCAGGTGCTTCATCAGGATGAACAGGGGGACGATGCTGACCTGGGCCGGCACCGCCATGGTGGAGACCACCAGCGCGAGCAGCGCGCCGCGGCCGGGGAAGCGGAGCTTGGCGAAGGCGAAGCCGGCCAGCACGGAGAAGGCCACGGTACTGAGCGCGACGGTGCCGGCGACCAGCGTCGAGTTGAGCAGCGCCACGCCCATGCCGCGCGCTCCGGCGTGCTCCCAGACGTAGCCGATGTTGTGGAACAGGTTCCCGCCGGGCACCAGCGGAGGCGGCGTGGCGATCACCCGGTGGCCGTCGCTGGAGGCCGCCACGAGCGTCCAGTACAGCGGGAAGAGCGAGGCGACCGAGACCAGGATCAGTGTCGCCAGCGCGAACGGTCCGGCCCGGTGCTGGCCGCCCGCACCCCGGGCACGCGGCCGGGGCGTCCCCTTCCGGAGACGGCGGGCGGGGGAGTCGGAGGCGGGGACGGTGGTCATGGGCGTTCCTTCCCGCTCACTTGGCGGAGCGCAGGCGGCGGGCGATGAGGGTGTTGGCCAGGCCGACCAGCAGGAGCAGGCCGAACATGATCCAGGCGATGGCGGAGGCGCGGCCGAGCATGCTGCTGTGGAAGCCCTGGTCGTACATGAAGACGCCGAGGGTCTCGTACTGGTGGTCCGCGCCGCCCTGGTGGCCGCTCTGGCCGCCGAACAGGTAGGGCTCGCCGAAGAGTTGGGTGGCCCCGATGAAGGAGACCACGACCGTGAACAGGATGGTGGGGCGCAGCTGGGGGATGGTGACGTTGCGGAACTGCTGCCAGCGGCTGGCACCGTCGATCGCGGCGGCCTCGTACAGGTCGCGCGGGATCGCCTGCATCGCGGCGAGGTAGATCAGCGCGTTGTAGCCGGTCCACCGCCAGATGACGATCACCGAGATGGCGAACTGCGAGGTCCACGGGCCCGCCTCCCAGCGGACCGGGCCCGCTCCCACCAGGCTGAGCAGCCAGTTGGCCATGCCGCCCTCGGGGCTGAAGACCAGCGCGAACACCAGGGTCGCGGCGGCCACCGAGGTCGCGTACGGCGCGAGCAGCGCGGTGCGGAAGAAGCCGCGCGCCGGGAGCTTGTAGTTGAGCAGGTGCGCGAGGCCGAGCGCGGCCAGCAGTTGGGGGACGGTGGACAGCAGGCCGAGGGTGACGGTGTTGCCCAGGGCGTTCCAGAAGTAGTGGCTCGGCGCGCCGAAGAACAGGTCCCAGTAGTTCTGGAACCCGACCCAGTCGGCCTTGTCCACGTTGTAGAGGCTGACCCGGTGCAGTGACAGCCAGCCGGTGTAGAGCAGCGGGAAGAGGCCGAAGACGGCGAACACCAGGAAGAACGGCGCGACGAACACGTAGGGCGAGACGCGGTGGTCCCAGCGGTGCAGGCGGCTGCGCAGGCCGCTCGGCGCCGGGCGGCGGGCCTGGGTCGGGGTGGTGGGCGGTGGGCCGGGCGGGTCGCTCCGGCCCGTGCGGGTGGGGGTGGCCACAGGTTTCCTCCGTGCCGTGTCGGCCGCCGGGTGGCTCGACGCGTCGGTCATTGATGGGGCAGGGGCAGGGGCAGGGGAGAGGGCGAGGGCGAGGGCGAGGGCGGGCAGCCGGTCCGGCTGCCCGTGGTGTCGCGCGCCGCCGTACGGTCCGGGTGCGGCTGCGGCCCGTACGGCGCTTCGCGCTCGCGGCTACTGGACGGTGCTCTCCACCTGCTTGACGGTGGCGGCCCACGCCTCCTCGGGGCTCTTGTGGTTCTGCTCCATCAACAGCACGCCGTTGCTGAACGCTCCGTGCAGGTCGCCGTGGTGCGGGCCCGTCTCGGCCGGCGTGATGGCCTTCGCGGCGGTGGAGAAGATCTTGCCGGTGGGGGCGTTCGGGCCGATGTACGGGCTGGTGAAGTCGGTGACGCCGGGCAGCGCGTACGCCTTCTGGTTGGCCGGGATGTTGCCGACCTTCTGGAAGACCTTGGCCTGCTGCTCGGGCTGGGTCAGCCAGACGGCCAGCGCCTGGGCCTGGGCGACGTGCTTGCCGGAGGACGGCACCGCGAGGAAGGAGCCGCCCCAGTTGCCGGCGGAGGGCGCCTGCGCGACGTTCCACTTGCCGGCGTTGGCGGGGCCGGAGTACTTCTCGATGTTCGCCTGCTGCCAGGACGGGCAGACCGTGGTGGCGAAGGTGGAGTTGGAGAAGGCCGTCTGCCAGGGGGTGTCGAACTCCTTGAGCCCCTGGCTGACTCCGGCCTGGACGGCTTCGGAAGCCAGCTTCCAGCCCTTCTGCACGCCGGCCGAGTCCTTGTAGGCGAGCTTGCCGTTCCGGTAGTACTGCTCGGAGTTGGAGGAGAGCACGCCGTTGTACAGGCCGGTGGCGGTGTCCATGAAGAAGGTGCCCTTGGGGGCCTTGGCCTGGTACTGGCGGCCCACCTCGACGTACTTCGCCCAGTCGCCCGCCCACAGGGCGCTGACCTGGGCGGGGTCGGTGGGCAGGCCGGCGGCGGCGAACAGGTCCTGGCGGTAGCAGATCGCCATCGGGCCGACGTCGGTGCCGAGGGCGACGGTGCGGCCGTCGGAGGTGGTGGCCTGCTGCCACTTCCACGGCAGGTAGGCGTCCTTCTCGACGCCCGGGGCCTTGGACATGTCGGTGAACGCGTTGTTGAGCTGGTCGGAGGTGGCCAGGGCGATCCGGCTCACCTCCAGCGCCTGGATGTCGTCGAGACCGCCGCCGGAGAGCCGGGTCTGGAGGGCGGTCCAGTAGTCGCCCTCCACGGTGGTGGTGTTCTCCGTGATGGTGATGTTGGGGTGGGCCTTCATGTACTCGTCGAAGAGCCCGGCCTCCTTGTAGCCGAAGGTGCCGTAGTCGCCCACGCTGAGCGTGACCTTGGCGTTCGGGTCGTCGTCCGATCCGGACCCGGAGGAGGAACACCCGGTCGCCAGCACCGCGGTGACGGCGACGGCGGACACCAGGGCGGCGGTTCTGCGGGAGCGGCGGTGCGGGGACATGGAATCTCCTGGGGTGGTGGGTGGGAGGTACGCGAGGAGAGCGGGGGACCGCCCGAAGGGCGTGGTCGACGGCGTGATCGGGGGCGATCGGAGGGTGATTGGGGGCGTGATCGGAAGGTGATCGGGGGCGCAGAACACGGAGCGTGTGATGGGAGCGCTCCCAAAAGCGGCTGAGCGACACCCTGCTCCGGGTGGTGGGCGGCTGTCAAGAGGTGGTCTTGACGGATCGTCGGCTGTCGTGCGGCCGGTCGGGCGCGCGGCCGACCGGCCGGGCTGCAGGGCGGCGCAGCGGTGGGTCGGCGGTCGGTTGCGGTGGGGTGCCGGTTGGGTGCGGTGGGGCGGGCGGTGCGACGGCGGCGGGTCAGGTGGAGTCGCGCTGGACCAGTGTGGTGGGCAGGATCAGCGGGCTCGGGCGCTCGCCCGCGATCAGCGCGAGCAGCATGCGGGTCATCTCCCGGCCGAGGTTCCGTATCGGCTGGTGGACCGTGGTCAGCGGTGGCTCGGTGTTCTCGGACACCGTCAGACCGTCGAACCCGGCCACGGCGACCTCGGTCGGAACGGCCCGGCCCGCACGGTGCAGCACCCGCAGGGCTCCGGCCGCCATGTTGTCGTTGGCGGCGAACACCGCGTCCAGGTCCGGATGGCGGGCCAGCAGCGCCTCCATGGCCGCGACCCCGCCGCGCTCGGTGAAGTCGCCGCCCTCCTCCGCCCGGTAGGGGAGGCCCGCGAGGGTCATGGCCTCCAGGTAGCCGCGCCTGCGGGCCTGGCCGACCTCGGTGTCCAGCGGTCCGGTGAGGGTCGCGATCCGGGTGCGGCCGCGGGAGATCAGGTGCTCGGTCGCCTGCCGGGCGCCGAGCACGTTGTCCACGTCGACGTAGTACGGGACCTCGCGGTGCAGCGGCTTTCCCCCGAAGACGGCGGGGACGCCGGCGGCCAGGGCCAGGCCGGTCAGCGGATCGTCCCCGCGCAGGGACATCAGCATCACCCCGTCCACCGCCCGCGCCCGCAGCAGCTGCCTGACCCGGACCTGCCCCCGGGCGGAGGTCGCCAGGCACAGCACCAGGTGCAGGTCGGTCTCCTCCAGGACGGTCGAGGCGCCCGCGATGACCTGTCCGTAGAACGGGTCGGCCAGCACCGCCGGGTCCTCCCCGGAGATGATCAGTGCCACGGCCCCCGCCTGCTGGGTGGCCAGGGCACGGGCCGTCGGGTTGGGGACGTACCCGAGCTCGCTGATCGCGCTCAGGACCGCCTCGCGCTTGGCGCGGCTCACGTTCGGGGCGTTGTTCAGCACCCTGGACGCCGCGGTGCGGGACACGCCCGCCCGCTCGGCGACCTCGTCCAGGGTGGGCCTTCGGGGCGTCGGATCGTCCCTCATCGTGTCTTCACCTCGACTTGAAGCCGTTGCACAATGTTACCGTTCACATCCAGCCAGACTGGAAGCGCTTCCAGTCCGGACTGTATAGCGATTCGGGCCCAAGGAAAAGTAAAACGAGGTCCCTTGACATCGCCTCAGGGACGCCCAATCATCTGGCCAATGGAAGCGCTTCCACCTCCCCCACCCCACCCCAAGCGGAGGAAGCCCCATGCGCCGCCCACGCCGCCGCACGGCTCTGCTCATCGCACCCACGCTGACCGCCCTCCTGGTCGGGCTCGACCCGGGAACCGCCCACGCGGCCGACCCCACCAGCATGACCAGCGGCTTCTACGCCGACCCCGACTCCAGCGCCCAGCAGTGGGTCAACTCCCACCCCGGGGACGGCCGGACCGCCGCCATCCGGTCCTCGATCGCCAACGTGCCGGCCGCGCACTGGTTCGGGAACTGGAGCGGCCCCATCGGGACCGCCACCGGCGCGTACGTCGGAGCCGCCGCCTCCGCCGGGAAGCTGCCGATCCTGGTGGCGTACAACATCCCCAACCGGGACATCTGCGCCGGGCAGTCCGGCGGCGGGGCGGGCTCCGCCGCCGACTACGACACCTGGATCGCCGCGTTCGCCGGCGGCATCGGCAACCGGCCCGCCCTGGTCGTCCTCGAACCCGACGCGCTCGGGCACGAGAGCTGCATGACGCCCGCCCAGATCTCCGAGCGCAACGCCATGCTGCGCAACGCCGTCGCCCAGTTCAACGCCAAGGCCCCCAACACCTGGGTCTACCTGGACGCCGGGAACCCCGGCTGGCTGAGCGCCCCCGCCATGGCCAGGCTGCTGGCCGACGCCGGAGTGGCGGGGGCCCACGGGTTCTCGCTGAACGTCTCGAACTTCTACCCCACGGGGCAGAACACCGCCTACGGCAACGACGTCAGCGCGGCGCTGAAGTCCTCGTACGGGTACACCAAGCCGTACGTGGTCGACACCAGCCGCAACGGCAACGGGTCGGACGGCACCTGGTGCAACCCGCCCGGGCGCCGGATCGGCACGCCCACCACCCGCGCCGGCGGTGGCCCCGAGATGCTGCTGTGGGTCAAGTCCCCCGGCGAGTCCGACGGCAACTGCGGCACCGGCAGCGGATCGACCGCCGGGCAGTTCGTGCCCGACGTCGCCTACAAGCTGATCTACGGCTACTGACGCCGGATCACATCCACCCGCCCGGGGCCGGCTGTTGGCCCTGTCCGGCCCCGGGCGGCCCACCTGAGGAAACCGATGAGACCTCGCACCATCCCCCGCCCGTTGGTCCCGGTTGCGCTGGCCGCCCTGCTGACCTCGCTCGCCGTACCGGGCCAGGCGCAGGCGCAGGCGCAGGACCGGCCGGCCTCCGGCCACACCCTGCCCGCCGACACCCGGTTCTACGTCCAGCCGGACAGCGACGCCGCGAAGCAGGCCGTCCGCTCGCTGCTGGAGGGCGACCTCGCGGGCGCCACCGCCATGGCCCAGCTCGCCAGCTGGCCGGAGGCCGTCTGGTTCACCGACGGCACGCCCGCGGAGGTGGAGTCCCGGGCCCGTACCCTGGTCCGCCGCGCCGCCGCGACGGGCACCGTCCCGGTCATCGTGGCCTACAACGTCCCGCTGCGGGACTGCTCCCAGTACTCCAGCGGAGGAGCGCAGTCCGACGCGGAGTACCAGGCGTGGATCTCGGCCCTGGCCCGCGGCATCGGCAGGAGCAAGGCCGTGATCGTCCTCGAACCGGACGCCCTCGCCAACCTGCCCTCCGACTGCTCCCCGACCACCGACCCCACGGGCGCGATCACGGCCGGACGCATCGCGGACCTCCGCCACGGCATCGACGCCCTGGAGCGGCAGCCCGGCACGGTGGTCTACGTCGACGCGGGCAACAGCCACTGGCAGAGCGTCGGCACCGCCACCAAGCGACTGCTGGACGCGGGTGTCGAACACGCCCAGGGCTTCTCGCTGAACGTCTCCAACTTCTTCGCCACCGGCCCGTCCGACCGCTACGGCACCTGGGTGTCCAACTGCCTCTGGTACACCACCAAGGGGCCGGAGTCCGCGCGCGGGCGCACCGACCTGTGCGCCGGCCAGTACTACTCGCCGGCCGCGCCCAACGACGGGAAACCGGGCAACGCGGTCGACGTGGACGACCCCGGCACCTGGCACTGGACCGACCAGTGGTACCAGCAGAACGTCGGCACCCCGCCGGTGAACGAGCTCACCCACTTCGTCGTCGACACCGGGCGCAACGGGCAGGGCCCCTGGACCCCGCCGGCCGGCAAGTACGCCGGAGACCCGCAGACCTGGTGCAACCCGCCGGGCCGGGGCCTCGGCGACCGGCCCACCGCGAACACGGGAACCCCGCTGGTCGACGCCTATCTGTGGATCAAGACCGTCGGCCAGTCGGACGGCCAGTGCAACCGCAACATCCCCGGCGGCACCGTCGACCCCGAGTACGGCACCGTCGACCCGGCGGCCGGCGCCTGGTGGCCGGAGCAGGCCAGGACCCTGGTGCGCAACGCCAACCCGCCGCTGACCTTCGCCCCGTGGGGGCGCCCGCATGACTGACCGTTAGCGGGCGCGAGCCCCTCGTTCAGCTCGTGGCCCGGCCGAGGTAGGTCAGGGGACCGGGGTCGGCGACGGGGATCTCGTGGAAGCCCATCCGGTGGTAGAAGGCGCGCGCCGCCGTGTTCGCCGTGACCATCGCCAGGTGGACCCGCTCCGCCCCGGCCCCGGCCAGGGCGGCGAACAGCTCGGTCAGCAGGGCGCGGCCGTGGCCGCGGCCCTGGTAGTCGGGCAGCAGGTCGATGTGCAGGTGGGCCGGGTAGTCCGCGACCTCGGGGACGAGCATCCGCTCCGGCCGGTGCAGGAGCGCCGTCATCACCTCGTCGGGGGTCGTCGGTTCGCCGGCCGGGAGCGGATGGCGATCGGCGACCACGGGCAGCCACGTGCGGCGGAACTCGCGGACGAAGCGCGGGGTGTCGCTGGTCCCCAGCACGTAGCCGACCGGCCCGGCCCCGTCGTCGAGGACGAAGGCCAGGCCCGGTTCCAGCTCCGTGTAGGGCGCGGCGAAGATGTTCGGCAGCAGGTCCTGGTCGCGGTAGCTGCCGCGGGCGTCGCCACCGGCCTCGGCGGTGCGCATGCAGATGTCGAAGACGGCGCCCCGGTCCTCGGGGCGATACGGGCGGATGACGGGCGCGGGCATGCGGAGCCTTCCGGGCGGATGATCTGGGAGCGCTCCCATCCTATGGGGAGCCCCGCCGGTGTCCGGCGGGGCTCCCGTGCCTGGTCGGGTCAGCGCTGGAGGGTGAGGAGGCCGGGCCGCCACGGGAGTTGGTCGTACGGGCCCGTGGCGTTGGGGCTCTTGCCCTGGTAGAGGAGTTGGAGGTTGCAGGGGTCGATGGTCATGGTCTGGTCGGGGTTGTTGCGGACGAGGTCGCCGTGGCTGATGTCGTTGGTCCAGGTGGTGCCGCTGTTGGCTTTGCCGGCGAAGGGGTTGTTCTCGGTGGCGGCCTGCGGGGTCCAGGTGCCGTTGAGGCTGGTGGCGGTGAAGGAGCGGAAGTAGCGCTGCTCGTGGGCGCCGCGGGCCTCGACGATCATGAGGTACTGGTTCCGGTCCTTGACCTTGTAGACCTGCGGAGCCTCGAACAGGTTCTCCGGGGTGTCGGTCATGACCGTCGTGTACGAGGAGCCGAAGTTGCCCGGGAAGCTGCCGATGGGCATGCTCGCCCGGTAGATGCTGCCGTTGTCACCGGCGAAGAACAGGTACATGTTCTGGTCGTCGGCGATCAGGGTCTGGTCGATCGGCCCCGTGCTGGACTTGGGCAGGCTGCCGGTGAACAGCGGCTGCGGCGCGGACCAGCCGTTCGGGTTGGTCGGGTCGCTGGAGGTGCGGTAGACGAACGGCCACGGACCCCACTGGTAGGCGAGCACCCAGATCTTCTTGGGCGCGAAGTAGAAGATCGTCGGCGCCACGGCGGCCTGTTTCATCCCGGTCTGCGGGGCGGAGGCCATGCCCGACCAGTCGCCGAAGGGGGCGAACGCCATCGAGCCGTAGGAGGAGCCGTTCACGTTCGACGCGTACACCAGGTGCTTGCCGTTGTACGTGACGTCGGTGAAGTCCTTCACCGCGCTCCAGCCGTTCGCGGGCTGCGCCAGCGCGCCCGTCGAGGACCAGTGGTACGTCGACGGCAGGGCGCAGGTTCCGCTCGGGGCGGGCTCTGCCGGGGTCGGGGCCGGGGCGGTCGACCCGGACGGCCGGAGGTTCCAGTGCTGGTTGGCGCCGCCCCAGGAGTCCCAGATCTGGACGGGGGTGCCGTTGCCGGTCTGGCCGCCGGGGGTCTCCAGGGCGCGGCCGCTGGCGACGTTGACGAGGGTGTACGAGCCGTCGCTGTTGCGGTTGGCCTTCCAGCGCTGGTTGGCACCGCCGTGGGCCTCCCACACCAGCGGCTGCGTGCCGTTGGCCGTCCGGCCGGCCGGTTCGTCCAGGACCTTGCCGCTGGCGAGGTTGGTGAAGGTGTAGGAGCCGTCGTCGTTCCTGGCGGCCCGCCACTGCTGGTTGGCGGCGCCGCCGGCGTCCCAGACCTGGAGCGGGGCGCCGTTGCCGTTCTGCCCGGCGAACTCGTCGAGGACCCGACCGGAGGCGCCCACCGCGGAGATCATGTAGACGGCGCCCGGGGTGATCCCGCCGCCCGGCGTGCCACCGCCCGACGTGCCGCCGGCGCTGCGAAGGGTGGCGAGGACGTCGGTGTAGGCGGGCTTCCGGTTGCCGTTGTTGTCGAACAGCAGCGGGTTCTCGCCGGTGCGCCAGGAGTCGCTGTCGCGGATGCCCCAGACGGTGATGCCGGTGCAGCGGGCGACGTTGAGGCAGGACTGGACGGCGCCGGCGTAGGCGGTGGCGGGGGCCTGGGCGATGTCGAGTTCGGTGATCTGGACGTCGACGCCGAGTGCGGCGAAGTTGGCCAGGGTGGTCTGGTAGCTGGGCGGGGGGCCGCCGGCGCCGAAGTGGCTCTGGAAGCCGACGCAGTCGATGGGTACGCCGCGGGACTTGAAGTCCTTGACCATGTGGTAGACGCCCTGGGTCTTGGCGTCGGACCAGTTCTCGATGTTGTAGTCGTTGTAGCAGAGCTTGGCGGACGGGTCGGTGGTGCGGGCGGTGCGGAAGGCCTCCTCGATGAAGCCGTCGCCCAGCACGCGCTGGAAGACGGAGTCGCGGTGCCGGCCGCTGCCGTCGTCGCTGAACGCCTCGTTGACCACGTCCCAGGCGTAGATCTTCCCCTTGTAGTGGGACATCTCCTGGGTGATGTGGTTGTTCATCACGCTGCGCAGGGTGGTGGCGTCGCCGGTGGACTTGACCCAGTCGGGCAGTTGGGAGTGCCAGACGAGGGTGTGGCCGCGCATGCGCTGGCCGTGCGCGGAGGCGTGGTTGACGATCGAGTCGGCGGGCGCGAAGTTGAACGACCCGCGCGAAGGCTCGACGGTGTCCCACTTCATCTCGTTCTCCGGGGTGATCATCTTGAACTCCCGGTCGAGAATGGTCGAGTAGGCCGGGTCGCCGAGCCTGCCCGACGCCACCGCCGTACCGAAGTAGCGGCCGCTGCCGGCTGCCGCGTCGCCGACCGTGGTCGGCGAGTTGGTGCCCGGTGTGAGCGCTGCCATGGCGACCAGCGGGACGGCGGCACCCGTGGCGGCGAGGGCCACGGCGATGGCGATCACGCGGCGGGTCGCCGGACGGCGGCGGTGAGAGCGGTTCTGATCTGGCAAGGGTTCGTTCCCTCTGGGACGGAGTTGGCCGTGGTCTTCGGCCTCGGTCACCTGTCAGTTGCCGCCGTGCGCACAGAGGTTGCCGCGATCGGAGAATATTTTTTTTGGGTGTGGGGGAGGGAGGCTCTGCGCGCTGACGAGGCCCGGTACATCGGCGTGCGCCCGGACGCGACGGATGCGAACAGCGGAACCCCGGCCGGTGGGCGGCCGGGGTTCCGCTGTTCGCGGACCGGGTGGGTCAGTGCTGGAGGGTGAGGAGGGCGGGGCGCCAGGGGAGTTGGTCGTAGGGGGCGGTGGAGCCGGGGGTCATGCCCTGGTAGAGGAGTTGGAGGTTGCAGGGGTCGATGGTCATGGTCTGGTCGGGGTTGTTGCGGACGAGGTCGCCGTGGCTGATGTCGTTGGTCCAGGTGGCTCCGGCGTTGGCTTTGCCGGCGAAGGGGTTGTTCTCGGTGGCGGCCTGCGGGGTCCAGGTGCCGTTGAGGCTGGTGGCGGTGAAGGAGCGGAAGTAGCGTTGCTCGTTGGCGCCGCGGGCTTCGACGATCATGAGGTACTGGTTCCGGTCCTTGACCTTGTAGACCTGGGGTGCTTCGAAGAGGTTCTTCACCGTGTCGGTCATGACGGTGGTGTAGGAGGAGCCGAAGTTGCCGGGGAAGTTGCCGATGGGCATGCTGGCCCGGTAGATGCTGCCGTTGTCGCCGGCGAAGAACAGGTACATGTTCTGGTCGTCACCGATCAGGGTCTGGTCGATCGGGGCGGCGCCGGGGATGCCGCCGGTGAACAGGGGCTGCGGCGCGGACCAGCCGTTGGGGTTGGTCGGGTCGCTGGAGGTGCGATAGATGAACGGCCACACGCCCCACTGGTAGGCGAGCACCCAGATGTTCTTCGGTGCGAAGTAGAAGAGCGTGGGCGCCACCGCGTTCTCGTTCATCCCGGTCTGCGGGGCGGAGGCCATGTCCGACCAGTTGGTGAAGGGGGCGAACGCCATAGAGCCGTAGGACTTCCCGTTCACGTTCGACGCGTAGACCAGGTGCTTGCCGTTGTACGTGACGTTGGTGAAGTCCTTCACCGCGGTCCAGCCGTTGGCCGGTTGCGCCAGCGCGCCCGTCGAGGACCAGCGGTAGGTCGACGGCAGCGGGCAGGTGCCGCCCGGCGGGGTGGACCCGGACAGGCCGCTCCACTGCTGGTTCGCTGCGCCGGTGCACGGCCAGATCTGCACGGCCGTGCCGTTGGCCGTGCCCCCGCCCGCGACGTCCAGGCACAGCCCGGACTCCACTCCGACGACGCTGCCGTCGGAGTTCACCCGCCACTGCTGGTTCGCGCTGCCGGTGCACGTCCAGATCTGCACCCGGGTACCGGCCGTGGTGGCGTGGCCGGGGACATCAAGGCACTTGTTTCCGTACACGGTCAGCTCGTTGGCGGAGGTCGCCGTCCACTGCTGGTTGGTCCCGCCCCAGCAGTCGTAGATCTGCAGGGCGGTGCCATCGGCCTGCCCGGCGTTCTGCACGTCGAGACACCGCCCGGAGCCCGTACCGCGCAGGGCGCCGGTGCCGGTGCCGGTCGCCTGGGCCGGGTCGGCGACGACCATCGTCGCCAGTGCCGCCACGACCGCGAGGACGGCCGTGAGCACCGTGGACAGGCGCCGGTAGGTGGAACTTCGTCTGCGCATGGGGATCTCCAGGGGAATGGGCGGAGCTGTCGCACGCCTTCGTCATGTTTGGGCTCCGGGGTGCGCCGTGCGTACGCTCCGGGAGCCGGCACTTGGCGGGCGCGGAGCGGGAGAGGTGCTCCCCCGCTCCGCCCCCGCCTGCGGTT
Organism: Kitasatospora sp. NPDC028055; assembly: GCF_040637885.1. Taxonomy (NCBI): domain Bacteria; kingdom Bacillati; phylum Actinomycetota; class Actinomycetes; order Kitasatosporales; family Streptomycetaceae; genus Kitasatospora; species Kitasatospora sp. NPDC028055. The sequence goes on from NZ_JBEZXE010000003.1 coordinate 183,168, forward strand.
CAGTTCACCTGAACGTCCAGTGCTGGTTGGCGCCGCCCCAGGAGTCCCAGATCTGGACGGGGGTGCCGTTGCCGGTCTGGCCGCCGGGGGTCTCCAGGGCGCGGCCGCTGGCGACGTTGACGAGGGTGTACGAGCCGTCGCCGTTCTGGCCGGCCTTCCAGTGCTGGTTGGCGCCCCCGTTGGCGTCCCAGACCGCCACCCTCGTTCCGTTGCCCGTCTGGCCGCCCGGCTCGTCCAGGACCTTGCCGCTGGCCATGTTGGTCAGCGTGTACGAGCCGTCGCTGTTCTGGTCGACGCGCCACTGCTGGTTGGCGGCGCCGCCGGCGTCCCACACCTGGAGCGGGGTGCCGTTGCCGTTCTGGCCGGCTGGCTCGTCGAGGACACGTCCGGCGGCCACGTCGGAGAGCGTGTAGACCGTGCCGGAGGTGATGCCGCCGCTCGGTGTGCCACTGCCGCCTCCGCCCAGGGCGTTGAGCACCGCGCCGTAGGCGGCCTTCTTGTTGCCGTTGTTGTCGAACAGCAGTGGGTTCTCGCCGGTGCGCCAGGAGTCGCTGTCGCGGATGCCCCAGACGGTGATGCCGGTGCAGCGGGGGACGTTGAGGCAGGACTGGACGGTGTTGGCGTAGGCGGTGGCGGGGGCCTGGGCGATGTCGAGTTCGGTGATCTGGACGTCGACGCCGAGTGCGGCGAAGTTGGCCAGGGTGGTCTGGTAGCTGGGCGGGGGGCCGCCGGCGCCGAAGTGGCTCTGGAAGCCGACGCAGTCGATGGGCACGCCGCGGGACTTGAAGTCCTTGACCATGTGGTAGACGCCCTGGGTCTTGGCGTCGGACCAGTTCTCGATGTTGTAGTCGTTGTAGCAGAGCTTGGCGGACGGGTCGGCGGTGCGGGCGGTGCGGAAGGCCTCCTCGATGAAGCCGTCGCCCAGCACGCGCTGGAAGACGGAGTCGCGGTGCCGGCCGCTGCCGTCGTCGCTGAACGCCTCGTTGACCACGTCCCAGGCGTAGATCTTCCCCTTGTAGTGGGACATCTCCTGGGTGATGTGGTTGTTCATCACGCTGCGCAGGGTGGTGGCGTCGCCGGTGGCCTTGACCCAGTCGGGCAGTTGGGAGTGCCAGACGAGGGTGTGGCCGCGCATGCGCTGGCCGTGGGCGGAGGCGTGGTTGACGATCGAGTCGGCGGGCGCGAAGTTGAACGACCCGCGCGAAGGCTCGACGGTGTCCCACTTCATCTCGTTCTCCGGGGTCACCATGGTGAACTCCCGGTCGGCGATGGCGGAGTACGTCGGGTCGCCGAGCCTGCCCGAGGCCACGGCCGTACCGAAGTAGCGGCCGTTGTCGGCGGCCGCCGCACCCAGCGTGGTCCCCCCGGCGGCGTGGGCCGCCGGGCTCGCGGTGGCGGCGGCCGTGACCGAGCCGGCGAGCAGGCAGGCGGCGGTCGTGAGGACCGTGCGGAGACCGGGTTTCTGCTTGAGCCATGGCATGACGGATCGTTCTCCTCGTGGGTGGGGGATTCCTGCGTACCGCTCGGGAACCGGCTGTGCGTCCTGACGCTGGTTCCGGAGCGGGCACTCGGCCGATCCGTTCTGTTCCGATCCGTGCTGATCCGGTCCGTTCCGGCCGAGCAGGGCGGGCGGTGCGTGTGCGTGCGGGGTCGGGCCGACGGGGATCGGCCTGGCGGGCGAGGTCCGTTAACGCTCACAATCCACCGGGGAAGACTGCGGCTCGACCTGGCAGGTCGGTACTGGCGGGTCAGCTCTGACGGGCGGTGTCAGGGCTTCGCGCGACGGCGGGCCGTCAGGTCACGCCCCAGGAGCTCGCGGGCGCGCGGGAGCGCTCCCTGCGGGCGTCTCGCCAGGGGCAGTTTGTCGTACGGCTCTTGGGGGTGCGGAGAGTTCACGACGGTGATCCGTCCTGCTGACGGGAGTGGGGGCATCCCTGCGGCACCGGCGGCCGTGGTGGGGTGGGTCGGCCGGACGGTGTCGCGCAGCGGTGCGGGTGGAACCGGCTTGGCATCGACACGGCCGCGCCCTCCGCCGGTCGGCGAGGACGGCCCCGGATCGCTCCGGGACCGTGGGACGTGTCGACGGCGACAGTGTTGGCCGGGGCCCGACAAGCTGTCAACAGTTTCGACAAGCACGTCGAAAGCCTCGGGACCCTCCGGGTGGGCCGGGATGCCGATCAGATGCTCGGCAGTCGGGGCGCGTGCAGGAACTTGTCCGGGATCTCGCCGATTTCCGACGGTCACTCCGCAGTGCAGAGCGTGATCTGCACCGGCGAACGTGCTCGAAAGTTTCGGCGATCCCCCTCGGCCGCCGAGAAGCGCCCTCCGCATCGACAGGGCGTGCCACCGTCGGCCGACCGTCGGGTCCTGGGCCCGCCTTCGGGACGTATGTTAGCGCTCACATGCGTCGCCCCGGGCGAGGCGCGGGGGTGTGGCGCCGCCGCACGACGAGGTGGCGGACGGTCGAGATCGGGGCGGGGGCTGCGGCTCTCGACGGCGAGAGTGTCGCGGCATGCTCCTCCGGGTGCGGCAACTGCCCATGTTTCTGACGAGTTGACGGCGCTTCGGACCACCCCCGGTGACCCGGTCAAGATTGAGTAACGGGCCGCAAGAGCCTTGCCGGGGCCATTTGTGAGCGCTAACAATCTGTTCCGAGCGAAACGGCGTCGAAACCTCACGTTCACGTGACGGGTGCCGCTCGCGCGATCGACGAATCCGAGAGGAAGTCCCACCATGTCCAAGAAAGCTGCGGCGGCTCTGGTCGCCGGTGCGATGGTCACCGTCCTCACCGCGTGCGGTTCCGGCGGCGGTGGGGGCTCGGCCGACAAGGGGCCCGGCCACAAGCTCGTCGTGGGCTTCTCGCAGGTCGGCGCGGAGAGCGGATGGCGCACCGCGAACACCAAGTCGATCCAGGAGTCCGCGAAGAAGGCGGGCATCGAGCTGAAGTTCTCCGACGCGCAGCAGAAGCAGGAGAACCAGATCAAGGCGATCCGCTCGTTCATCCAGCAGAAGGTCGACGTGATCGCCTTCTCGCCGGTGGTGGAGTCGGGTTGGGACACCGTGCTGAAGGAGGCGAAGGACGCCAAGATCCCGGTGATCCTCACCGACCGGGCGGTGGACTCCAAGGACGACTCGCTCTACGTCTCCTTCCTCGGCTCGGACTTCGTCGAGGAGGGCAAGAAGGCCGGCGACTGGCTGGTGAAGGAGTACCAGGGCAAGTCCGACGCCGTGAACATCGTCGAACTGCAGGGCACCACGGGTTCGGCGCCGGCCAACGACCGCAAGGCGGGCTTCGGTGACGTGGTCAAGGCGGACGCCAAGTTCAAGGTGGTGGCCTCGCAGACCGGTGACTTCACCCGGGCGAAGGGCAAGGAGGTCATGCAGGCGTTCCTGAAGGCCCAGCCGAAGATCGACGTGCTGTACGCGCACAACGACGACATGGCGCTCGGGGCGATCCAGGCGATCGAGGAGGCCGGCAAGAAGCCGGGCACCGACATCAAGATCATCTCGGTGGACGGGGTGAAGGACGCCTTCACCGCGATGAGCCAGGGCAAGATCAACGTCGACGTGGAGTGCAACCCCCTCCTCGGCGACCAGCTGATGGACCTGGCCAAGAAGGTCAAGGCCGGCGAGCAGGTGCCGAAGCGGATCAAGACCGAGGAGGGTGTCTTCACCCAGGACCAGGCCGCCGCGGCGCTGCCCACCCGCCAGTACTGACCGGCCCGGCCGGCCCGGGGAGCGATCGGCGGATCGCTCCCCGCGGCGCCGGGTCGTACGAGGAGAGGAGAACCGGGGTGCGTCAGCAACCGGTCCTGGAAGTACGGGGGATCCGCAAGGAGTTCCCCGGGGTGGTGGCGTTGGACGGGGTCGACTTCCGGCTCTTCCCCGGCGAGGTGCACGCCCTGATGGGGGAGAACGGCGCCGGGAAGTCCACGCTGATCAAGGTGCTGACCGGGGTCCACCCGGCGGACGGCGGCGAGATGGTCCTGGCCGGGGAGCGGGTGCGGATCGCCGGACCGCTGCAGGCCCAGCAGGCGGGCATCAGCACCGTCTACCAGGAGGTGAACCTCTGCCCGAACCTGTCGGTCGCGGAGAACATCTTCATCGGCCGCGAGCCGCGCCGCCTCGGCCTGATCGCCTGGGCCGAAATGCGCCGCCGGGCCGCCGAGTTGGTGCGCACGCTGGATCTGGACATCGACGTCAGCGCGCCGCTGGACAGCTACTCCATCGCCGTCCAGCAGCTGGTCGCCATCGTCCGCGCGGTCGACGTCTCGGCCAAGGTGCTGATCCTGGACGAGCCGACCTCCAGCCTGGACCGCGACGAGGTGAGCCAACTCTTCGCCGTGATGCGGCGGTTGCGCGACCAGGGGGTCGCGATCCTGTTCGTCTCGCACTTCCTCGACCAGATCTACGAGATCTGCGACCGGATGACCGTCCTGCGCAACGGCCGGCTGGAGGGCGAGTACCTGACCAGCGAGCTCAACCAGGTCGACCTGGTCTCCCGGATGATCGGCTCCGAACTCGCCGGACTCGACCAACTCGCGGGCGGCCAGCGGGGCGAGCGCTCCGTCCCGGCCGCCGGCCCGGCCTTCCTGGAGGCCGAGGGCCTGGCCCGGCGGGGCGCCGTCGAGCCGTACGACCTCGCGATCCGCCCCGGCGAAGTGATCGGCCTGGCGGGCCTGTTGGGGTCCGGCCGGACGGAGGCGGCCCGACTGCTGTTCGGCGCCGACCACAAGGACGGCGGCGCCGTGCGGATCAACGGCACCGAGGCCGACCTGCGGACCCCGCGTGACGCGATCGCCCACGGCATCGCGTTCTGCTCGGAGAACCGCAAGACCGAGGGCCTGGTCGGCGAGTTGACCGTCCGCGAGAACATCGTGCTGGCGCTGCAGGCCGCCCGCGGCTGGACCCGTCCGCTGTCGCGCACCGTGCAGGACGCGTTGGCGGAGCGCTGGATCCGCACCCTCGACATCCGCCCGGGCGACCCGGAGGCGCTGGTCCGCAACCTCAGCGGCGGGAACCAGCAGAAGGTGCTGCTGGCCCGCTGGCTGATCACCGACCCCAAGCTGCTGATCCTGGACGAGCCCACCCGCGGCATCGACATCGGCGCCAAGGCCGAGATCCAGAAACTGGTCGCGGACCTCGCCGAGAAGGGCATGGCGGTGCTGTTCATCTCCGCCGAACTGGAGGAGGTGCTGCGGCTCAGCCACCGCGTCGGCGTGCTGCGCGACCGCCGGATGGTCGCCCAACTGCGCAACGACGGCGCGCTCACCCCGGAGCGCGTCCTGGCCACCATCGCGAGCGGAGCGGAACAATGACCACGGCCCTGACCACCCCATGGGCCAGGGCGGTGACCCGGTCCCGGCTGTTCTGGCCGGCCGTGGTGCTGGCCGCGCTGCTGCTCGGCAACCTCGCCTTCACCCCGGACTTCTTCGCGATCCACCTCAAGAACGGCCACCTGTACGGCAGTTCGATCGACATCCTGCACTTCGGCGCCCCGCTGATCCTGGTGTCGCTCGGTATGACCCTGGTGATCGCCACCGGCGGCATCGACCTCTCGGTCGGCTCCACCGTCGCCATCGCCGGCGCGCTGGCCTGTCAGCACATCAGCCAGGCCGCCGACCCGGCGAGCCTCGGCACGGTGTTCGGCGCGGTGGGCATCGCGCTCGCGACGGCGGTGCTGCTGGGCGCGGCGAACGGTGTGCTGGTGGCCCGGGTCGGGGTGCAGCCGATCATCGCGACCCTGATCCTGATGGTCGCCGGACGCGGCGTCGCCCAGCTGATCACCGACGGCCAGATCATCACGATCACCAGCGAGCCGTACAAGCTCATCGGCGGCGGCTACTGGCTGGCGATGCCGTTCGCGATCCTGCTCAGCGGGCTGGTCGCACTGCTGACGGCGCTGCTCACCCGCTCCACCGCGCTGGGCATGCTCCTGGAGTCGGTCGGCGGTAACCCGGTCGCCAGTCGGCTGGTCGGCATCCGGGCGATGCGCCTGGTCGGCCTGGTGTACGTGTTCAGCGCGCTGTGCGCGGCGGTCGCCGGACTGATGGTCTCCTCCAACGTCTCGGCGGCGGACGGCAACAACGCCGGCCTGTGGATCGAACTCGACGCCATCCTCGCGGTGGTGATCGGCGGGACCTCGCTCAACGGCGGCCGGTTCTCGATCGGCGGTACGGTCCTCGGCGCGCTGATCATCCAGACCCTCTCCACCACCGTCTACACGATCGGCATCCCGCCGGAGACCACGCTGGTGTTCAAGGCGTTCGTGGTGATCGCGGTCTGCCTGATCCAGTCGCCGAACTTCCGCGCCAAGGTCGCCAAGCGCGGTGCCGGACGCCACAGCGGAGCCCGACCCGCTCCAGCCACCACCACCACCACCAACACCAACCGGGAGGTCGGCGCGTGAACGCCAACGCCCTGCTGGCCAGAGTGCGCGGACAGATCCCGCTGCTGGTCACCTCCGTCCTTCTGGTGTCGATGTTCACCGCTGGATCGGTGCAGTACGACGGATTCTTCTCCGGGCAGGTGCTGCTCAACCTGCTGATCGACAACGCCTTCCTGCTCGTGGTCGCGGTCGGCATGACCTTCGTCGTGCTGACCGGCGGCATCGACCTGTCGGTCGGTGCGGTGGTGGCCCTGTCCACGATGGTCTCCGCCTGGCTGGTGGAGCAGCACGGCTGGCCGCCGTTGCTGGTCATCCCGCTGGTGCTGCTGATGGGTACGGCCGGCGGCTGGGTGATGGGGTGGGTGATCCACACCTTCGAGATCCAGCCGTTCATCGTGACGCTGGCGGGCATGTTCCTGGCCCGGGGCCTGTGCTACACGATCAGCATCGAGTCGATCTCGATCACCGACCCGTCGTACACCGCGATGGCGCAGACCCGGATCCCGCTCGGCGACCTGTTCATCTCGCCGAGCGTGCTGATCGCGCTGCTGGTGGTGGCGGCCGCGTTCGTCGTCCTGCACTACACCCGCTTCGGCCGGAACGTGTACGCGCTCGGCGGCAGCGAGCAGTCGGCCCTGCTGATGGGCCTGCCGGTGGCGCGGACCAAGACCACCGTGTACGCGATCAGTGGCTTCTGCTCGGCGCTCGGCGGCGTCCTGCTCACCTTCTACATGCTCTCCGGCTACGGCCTGCACGCGGTCGGCCTGGAACTGGACGCGATCGCCGCCGTGGTCATCGGCGGCACCCTGCTCACCGGCGGCTCGGGCTACCTGCTGGGCACCGTGCTGGGCGTGCTGGTGCTGGGCCTGATCCAGACCGTGATCAGCTTCCAGGGCACCCTCAGCTCGTGGTGGACCAGGATCGTGATCGGCGGGCTGCTGTTCGTCTTCATCGTCCTGCAGCGACTGATCACCGCCCGCCGCCGATAGCCGGAGCGGTCCTCGGCGGTCGGGTCCGCAGGGCCCGCGTCCCGGCCCGAGGCCGAACGCCGGGCACCGAACGCCTACCGCCGGTGGTGCGGCGGGGGAGGGGGAAGGGTGTCGGCGCCCGGTGCCGGCTCCGGCCAGACCAGCAGGACGGGGCAGGGCGCGTGGTCGACGACGAAGCGGGTGGCGGGGCCGAGGCTGTGCGGTCCCAGCCGGGAGCGGTCGCCGTCCCGGGCCAGGACCAGCAGCTCGGCCCCGTCGGCCGCCGCGACCACCTCGCGTTCGGCGCGGCCGGTGCGCTCCAGCCGGGTGCAGGGGCGGGCGAGGCGGTCGGCGGCGGCGTCCAGGAGCTGCCGGGCGGAGGCGGCGGCGAGGTGTTCCACCCGGTCGCCGGGGTCGCGCTCGCGGTGGCCGCGCCCCAGCAGGCCGGCGAAGGCGCCGTGGGCGACGCCGGGGACGTCCTGGCCGCTGACGTGCAGCAGGACGAGCTCCGCGCCCTGCGGCGCGTGGACGCGGGCGGCGTCGACGCAGGCGGGCCAGGTGCCTTCGGCGATCCAGACGACGACGGTCACGGTGTCGGCCTCCTCATGCTCCGATGATCTGCAGGGACCCCCACAGTGCCACCACGGACAGCGTCAGGGCGGCGGGTACGACGAGCAGCCCGAGCCGGGTGAACTCGCCCAGGCCGAGCTCGGTGTCGTGCTCGCGGACGATCCGCCGCCACAGCAGGGTGGCCAGCGAGCCGGCGTAGGTGAGGTTGGGGCCGATGTTCACCCCCAGCAGCACGGCCAGCACGGCGCCGGAGCCGGAGGGCACGGCCAGCGGGAGCAGCACCAGGGTCGCGGGCAGGTTGTTGATGACGTTCGCCAGGACGGCCGCCAGCGCGGCGACGCCCAGCAGCGCGGGCAGCGAGGTGCCGGACGGGAGGAGGTGTCCGAGCGCGGAGGCCAGCCCGTTGTCCACCACCGCCCGGACCACGATGCCGAGCGCGAGGACGAAGGCCAGGAACGGCACGGCGGCCGAGCGGATGATCGCCACCGGAGTGGTGCGGCGCCGGGCGAGCGCCCGGACGGCCAGCACCAGCGCGCCGACCATGGCCGCCCAGGCCGGATCGACGCCGACGATCGAGGTCAGGACGAAGCCGGCCAGTGTGCCCGCCACCGTGACCAGGGCGAACAGCGGCAGCTCCGGCGCCGCCACCTCGGTGCCGGCCGCGGTGCCCGCGTCCAGGTCGGCGGCGAAGAACCGGCGCAGCACCACGTACTCGACGGCGACGGCCACCAGCCAGGGCAGCGCCATCAGGGCGGCGAAGCGGGTGAAGCTCAGCCCGCTCGCGGTGAGGGCCAGCAGGTTGGTGAGGTTGGAGACCGGCAGCAGCAGCGAGGCGGTGTTCGACAGGTGGGTGCAGGCGTAGAGGTGCGGCTTGGGGCGGGCACCGAGGCGGGCCGCGGTGGCGAACACCACCGGTGTCAGCAGCACCACGGTGGCGTCCAGGCTGAGCACGGCCGTGATCACCGAGGCGACGACGAACACCTGCGCCAGCAGCCGGCGCGGACTCCCGGCCGCGGTGCGGGCCATCCAGGCCCCGCAGGCGCGGAACAGCCCCTCGTCGTCGCACAACTGCGCCAGCACCAGCACGGCGGCCAGGAACCCGATCACCGGCCCGAGCCGCTCCGTCTCGGCGACCGCGTGCGCCGACGGGATCGCGCCGGTGGCGACCACCAGCCCCGCCGCGGGGACGGCGACCACCGCCTCCGGCCACCCCCACGGCCGGGCCACCGCACAGACCAGCACCAGGACCAGCAGGCCGACGGACAGTGCTTCGGCGAACGACGTACTCAGGGTCCTGCTCCTCGCGGGCGGTGGTGACGGCGGTGACGGCGGCTACGGCGGTCCCCATCGAACCAGAGCCTCCCGGACCGCGGCACGTCGGGCAGGCCGGGGTCGACCGACGACCGACGACCGACTGCCGTGCGCCTCGCCGATCGGGCGGGCCCGGCCGCAGCGGTCACCGGGCCCGTGCCCGGTGGACGACCGGCGCTGCCTTCGGTGCGCCCTGCCGTCGCGGTCGCGGCGCGGCCTCAGCGGCCGGGGCCTCGGCGGCCGGGGCCTCGGCGCCCCAGCGGCGGGCGAGGACGGCGCACACCATCAGCTGCACCTGGTGGAAGAGCATCAGCGGCAGCACCATCAGTCCGGCCGCCGCGCCGGGGAAGAGGACGGCGGCCATCGGGACGCCGCTGGCCAGGCTCTTCTTGGAGCCGCAGAAGACGATCGCGATCAGCTCGCCCCGGTCGAACCCGAGCCGGCGGCCGCCCAGCAGGGTCACGCTCAGGACCAGCGCCAGCAGCGCGGACTCGACCACCAGCAGGGCGGCCAGCCGGGGCAGCGAGAGCGTGCCCCACATCCCACCGACGACGGCGGCGCCGAAGGCGCTGTAGACGACCAGCAGGATCGAGCCGCGGTCCACCAGGGCGAGGACGGCGCGGTGGCGGGCCGTCCAGGGGGCGATCCAACGGCGCAGCAACTGCCCGGCGGCGAACGGCAGGAGGAGTTGTTCGGCGATCTCCAGCACGGTGCCGGCCGGGATGCCGCCCCTGGTGTGCAGCAGCACGGCGGCGAGCAGCGGGGTCAGGAGGATGCCGAAGAGGCTGGAGAAGGTCGCACTGCAGACCGCGGCGGCGGTGTTGCCGCGGGCGATCGAGGTGAAGGCGATCGAGGACTGCACGGTGGAGGGCAGCAGGGTCAGGAACAGCAGGCCCTGGTAGAGCTGCGGGGTCAGGACGGTCGGCACCAGCAGGTGGGCGGCCGTCCCGAGCAGGGGGAAGAGGACGAAGGTCACCGCGAGCACGGTGCCGTGCAGTCGCCACTGCTTGAGGCCGTCCCAGGCCTCACGGGCGGAGAGCCGGGCGCCGTAGAGGAAGAACAGGACGGCGACCCCGCCGGTGGCGGCGTCCGAGACGACCGGTGCGGCGGCGCCGCGCGCGGGGAGCAGGGCGGCGACTGCCACGGTGGCGAGCAGGGAGGCGATGAACGGGTCGATCCGGAGGCGGGCGCGTCGTCGAAGCAGTGGTCGGGCGCGGAGGCGGCCCGTTCGGCGGGTGTTTCCTCGGCTGTGGGGCGGGGTGTTCGGGCGGGCCATGGTTCTCCGCGCTGGTGGTTCGGGTGGGACGGCCTCAGCCTGCCGCCCGTTCGGGTGAGTGTGAATCCCGCTGGCCGCACTCACTGTCATCATGATGCGTGATATCAGCGGATAGGCTGGCTGGATGTTCGATCCGGTGCAGTTGAGGTCCTTCCTCGCGGTGGCCCAGACCGGCGGCTTCACCCGCGCCGCCCAACGGCTGGGACTGCGGCAGTCGACGGTCAGCCAGCACGTACGGCGGCTGGAGGAGGCCGCCGGCCGGCGGTTCTTCCTCCGCGACACCCACTCCGTGCAGCTCACCGGCGAAGGCGAGGCGATGCTCGGGTTCGCCCGGACCATCCTGGACGCGCACGAGCAGGCGCTCGGCTACTTCGCGCACACCCAGGTGCGCGGGCGGGTGCGCTTCGGTGCCTCGGAGGACTTCGTCCACACCGAACTGCCGCAGATCCTGCGGGGCTTCCGGCGGCGCAACCCCCAGGTCGACCTCGAACTCACCGTCGGGCTGAGCGCCGTGCTCTACGAGCAACTGGCCGACGGGCGGCTCGACCTGGTGCTCGGCAAGCGGCCGCCGGGCGGTGACACCCAGGGCCAACTGGTCTGGCAGGACCGGCTGGTGTGGGCCGCCGCGGAGGACTTCCGGCTCGACCACCCGGCGGAGCCGCTGCCGCTCATCGTCTACCCGCCGCCCAGCATCACCCGGGCCCGCGCCCTGGACGCCTGCGAACGCGAGGGCCGGCCCTGGCGGATCGCCTGCACCAGCACCAGCCTGTCCGGGGTCCGGGCCGCCGCCCTGGCCGGCCTCGGCGTGGTGCCGCACGCCCGCAGCCTGATCCCGTCGGACCTGCGCCCCTTGCCCGACCAGTCGGGCCTGCCGGACCTGGGCACCACCGACTTCGCCCTCACCACGGGGCGCACCGCGGCCCGCGGCCCGGCCCAGGCGCTGGCCCGAGCCGTCCTCGCGGACGCGTTCCGGCTGCACCGCGCGCCCACGGCGGCGGAGGCGCCGGCCCCGGTGGAAACCCGCTGGTGAGGGGTGTTCGGGGCAACGTAGACTCCCGTGCTCGTGACCGAGACCACCGCCGCCGCTCCGATACCCGGCCCCGCCGACCTACCGCCCGTCACCCCGCCCGCCACCTTGCCGGACACCCCGCCGGCCACCTCGCCGGGTGCTGACGCCGAGCTCGTCGCCGCGGCCGTGGCCGCCGCCGGGCGCGGCATGGTCGGCCGGGAGACGGTGGCCGAGGTGGTGGCACTGTGCGCCGTCGCCGGGGAGCACCTGTTGGTGGTCGGCGCGCCCGGGACGGCGAAGTCGGAGGCGGTCCGGCGGGTCGCCGCGCAGCTCGGCGGGCGGTACTTCGAGTACCTGCTCGGCCGCTTCACCGAGCCCAACGAACTGTTCGGACCGGTCGACCTGCGCCGACTCCGGGAGGGCCGGGTCGAGTTCGAGACCGCCGGGATGCTGCCCGAGGCCGAGATCGCCTTCCTGGACGAAGTCTTCCTCGGCTCGACCGCCGTCCTGAACACCCTGCTCGGCCTGCTCAACGAACGGGTCTTCCGGCGCGGCGGCACCGTGCTCGCCAGTCCGCTGCGGATCTGCGTCGGCGCGGCCAACCACCTGCCCGAGGACCCGGCGCTGGCCGCCTTCGCCGACCGGTTCCTCGCCCGGGTCTTCGTCGAACCCGTCGTCGACGCCCGGCTGGAGGAACTCCTGGAAGCCGGCCGCCGCCCGGCCGCGCCCGCGGCCACCGGCGACCTGCTCGGCGCCCTCGACCGGCTGACCGCCGCCGCCCGCGGCTGCGACCTCGACGCCGTCACCCCGCTGCTGGCCACCGCGCTGCGCCGACTGCGCTCGGCGGGCGTCCCGGTCAGCGACCGGCGGGCCGTGCGCTCGCAGAACCTGGTCGCCGCGGCCGCCGTCCTGGACGGCCGCACCGCCGCCTCCGCCCGCGACCTCTGGGTGCTCCCGCTGATCGCCCCCACCGCCGACACCCAGGCGCTCGCCCGCGAGGCCCTCGCGGACCTGATCGACCGGGCCGCCAACCGCAGCCTGGCGCACACGGCGGAGGAACTCTCCCGCAGCAGCGCGGCCCGCGCCGAGCGCCTGCTGCGTACGGGCACCGCGCTGCTCGCCGAACACGGCGGGCTGCCGGACGGTCAGGACTCCCGGCTGCGGCTGGAGGCCGCGCTGCGCGAGATCGACGCGGGCTTCGACCCGGCGGACCTGCCGGCGCCGCTGACCGGGCTCCGGGCCGGACTGGTCGCGGCGGTCACGGCGGGTGCGGCGGTCGCACCGGTCGCACCGGTCACGGCGGGTGCGGCGGTCGCCTCCCCGTGACCGGTGCCCCGCTCCGCTGGGAGCGCCGTGAACCACCGCTGGAACCGGTCGCCGCCCTCGCCCTCGGCACCGCCGTCCCCGCCCTCGCGGCCGCGACGCGCTCCCGGCTGGCGGCCGGGCACCGGCTCGCCGTGGCGGCCGACGGGACGGCGCTGCTGGTCCTCGGCGAGGCGCCGGACCTGCCCTGGGCCGACGGTGCCCGCTACCTGGGCGAGGACGACGGCGTGCTGGTGCCGACCACGGCCCGCCCGCAGCCCGGGGCGGCCCTGTGGCGGGTCGCGCTCGGGGCGACGGACGGGCAGTTGTGCGTCCTCGTCCCCGGCCACGCACTGGTCGGTGACCGTCCGGCGCCCGTCCGAGGCCCGGCGGACCTCGACCGCTTCGTGGAGCCCGGCAGTGGGGAGCCCGGCAGTGGGGAACCGGGCAGTGGGGAACCGGGCAGTGGGGAGCCCGGCATCGGGGAGCCGGGCATCGGGGAGCCGGACGGAGGCGTCGCGCGGAGCGGCGCGGAACGGGTGCGCGAGCAGGGAGGACCTCGACGGTGGAGCGGTACGACGCGGAGCGGAGCGGAAGCGTGAGCAGCGGGGCGACGGTCGAGGCGGCGGAGCCGGTCCGCCCGGCCGACCGGCCGGCGCGGGTGCGTGGCCGGTGACCGCCGCACTCGCGCCCTGGGCCGGGACGCTGTCCGCGCTCACCCCCGAACTCGCCACCGCGCTCGGCCCCCTGCTGCGCCGCCTGGACGCCCTGATCGGCGCGCACGAGCCCGTCGCCGGGTCCGAGGGCGAGCCGGACGGCTACGGCGGTCTGGCCCGCGGCCGACGGCCGGAGCGGCTGCTGCCCGCCGAGTGGCTGCTCGCCGAGGAGTGCCCGGAGGAGTTCCTGCGCCGGTGGAGCGAGGGTGAACTCCTGGAGCTGGAAACCGAGTTGCGTGCCCCCGAGGGCCGCGGCCAGGTGGTCGTGCTGGTGGACGCCGGACCGGCCCAGGCGGGCGCGGCGCGGCTGGTCCAGCTGGCCGCGCTGCTCGTGCTGCACCGCCGGGCGGCGGCCCGGGGCAGCGAACTGCTGGTCGGCGTCCTGGGGGACCCGCCCGGGCGGCTGATCGGCGGCGACCTCGCCGAACTGCTGCCGCGCTGGCTCAAGGCCCGTCAGCACACCGACCCCGAACCCGAGGACGTCCGGTACGCGGAGCGGGCGCTGGACCCGGCCGCGCAGTGCTGGCTGCTCACCTCGCCCCGGCTGGCGGCCCGGCTGCCCGCCCGGCGGCGCACGGTGGCGAGCGAGGAGGCGGGCTGGAACGCGACGGGCGTCGCGCGGGTGACGGTCCGGGTGGACGGCGCACCGGCCGTCGAGCTGCCGCTGCCCCCGGCGAGGGTCGCCGTGCGGGCGCTGCGCGGCAGCGGCTTCCGGGCCTCCGCGCAGTTGGACGCCCAGCTGCCCGCCGTCGGCGGGGCGCTGCCCGCGTTCACCACCGACGCGGCCACCCTGCTGGCCCGGGGCCGGCGCGCCGATGTGCTGATCGCCGTGGCGCTGTCGGGCGGACACCCCGACGGTGCCGCCCGGCCGCGCCGCCACGAGCTGTTCGGCCCGGTGATCGCGGCCGCGCGCACCAGCGGGCGGCTGCTGGCGCTGTGCGCGCGCAACGACCGGCTGGAACTCCACGTGAGCGGACGGGCGTTGAGCGGCTCCGACGGCTACCGGGTCAAGTCGGCGACCGTCGGCCTGCCGGAGATCGGCTCCCCGGAGTTCGCCGAGCTGATGGCCCAGCCGGTGCTGCCGCTGCTGCGCGAGGGCGATGCCCTGGTGCTGCCGGTGGCCGGCCGCTGGCGCCGGATCGAGCGCGGCGGACGGGTGTCGGAGGACGGACCGGTCGTCTCCACCCAGGGCGGACAGCCGTTCCGGCGTGGGCGGGAACCCCGGCTGTCGCCCGTCCCGCTGCCCGCCGACGCGGCCGGGGCACCGCACCTGGTGCACGGCGGCCGTGCCGTCGGCTGGTCGGAGGACGGGCGGACCTGGGAGGTCCGTCCGAGCCGGGGCGAGCACCGCCGGATCCGCCTCGGGGAGGGGGAGACCGAGGTGATCGGACTGGTCGAGGACGGCTTCGAACCCGTCCTGATCACCTGCACCCGGGCCGCGGGGCTGGTCCGCGCCGTCCGGGCCGACGGGGTCCGTACGCTCACCGCGCTGTCCGGCGGCACGACCGCCCCGGCCGTCCACCCCCGGCTGCCGCTGCTCGCCGCCGAACCCCGCCCGGGCCGGGTGGTCGTCGCGAACGCGACCGACGGGCGCACCCACGCCGTGATCAGGAGTGCCGACTGATGAGCAGTTCCCCGACGAGCAACCGCGTGGCGAGCAGTCCCGTCGTGGGCGGCCCCGTGCCGGGCGCCCCGGTGGTCGACGCGGCCGGGTTCCTCCTCGACGTGCCGCTGATCGGCGCCGCCGAGGCGGCCGAGCGCGTCCTCGCGCACTGGCAGGACGGCGCCCGGCTGAGCGAACTGCCGGACGGGCGCTGGCTGTTGCGGCTGGCCGAGCCGGTGCGGACCCGCACCGACCGGGCACCCGGCGCGCCGCTGCAGCTCGCCGGACAGGCCCTGGTGGCGAGCCCCGGGCAGACCGGCCGACCCGGTGAACTCGTGCTCGCCACAGGTGCACTGACGGTCCGTCATGTCATCGCCGAGCTGCGGCCGGTGGACCCCTCGGAGTGGCTGGACCTGAGCGGGCTCACGCTCCACCGGCTTGGGCCGGTCGGCACCGCCGTCGAAGCCGAACCGGTCGGGACGGACCTGCCACGCCCGGCCGCCGTGGACCTGCGGGCCGTGGCCGGTATCCCCGGGCGCAGCCGACGGGCCGGTCGGCTGCTGGGCGAGCCGACTCCAGGTGCCGCGAGGGCGCGCCGGATCTCCGGGGTCGTGACCGCCCTGGTGCTCGCGCTGGGTCTGTCCTTCCTGGCCTCGGTCGTGGCCGCCGGAGTGCCCAAGGCACCCGTGATCGTCCTTCCGGTGGTGGTCGGCGCCTCCGCCGGACTGACGTACCGCTGGTACTCCCGGGTCCGTCCGGGTCTCCGGTTCGGCCGACCCGGCGGCAGCGGCCGGACCGGCCGGCCCGGCACGGCCTTGGCCGCCCCCGTTCAGCAGCGCCGGCCCCGGCAGCGTCCGCACCGGCGTCCGCGCGGCCAGTGGCTGGCCCGGTTCGCCCTGCGCAGCCCCGCCGGGGCGCTCCTCCGGGAGCGCCACGCCCGCTACCTGCACCAGCTCTCCCGCTCCTTCCGGCAGCGCCGCTGGGAGGACGCCCTGCGCGACGCGATCCGGCTCTCCGGCGCCGACGGCCGCCCGGAGCAGGGCCTGCTGACCCTGCGCCTGCCCGACCGCTTCACCGGCGCCCTGCGGCCCAGCGCCCAGGAGCGCGGCGGGGCGCCGCTGGCGCTCCCGCTCAGCGGCCCGACCGTCCACGAGTACCTGACCGGCCTCTACCGGGACGCCGCCGAGGCCCTGGAGCGCGACGGCCGGATCGACGAGGCCGCCTACGTACTGGCCGACCTGCTGGCCCAGCCTGCCGAGGCCGTCGCCCTGCTGGACCGGCACGGCCGCACCGCCCAGGCCGCCGAACTCGCCGAAGGCCGCGGCCTGGCCGCGGAACTGGTGGTCCGGCTGCACTGGCGGGCCGGGAACCGGGAGCGGGCGGTGCGGATCGCCCACCGGCGCGGCGCCTTCGCCAGCGCCGTCGAGCGGCTCACCGCCACCGACCCGGCGGCCGCCCGTGAGCTGCGCGCCGCCTGGGTGGACCACCGCCGTCGGGCCGGGGACCGGCTGGGCGCGGTCGAGGCCGCCTGGCCGGACGAGACGCTGCGCCCGGGCGTGCTGCCGGACCTGCGGGAGGCCGCCGAACTCGGCGGTGCGGCCCGCGGGCGGGCGCTGGTCCACCTGCTGGCGCTCGGCGAGGACGTCGCGGAGCCCGTCCGGGCCCTGCTCGCCGAGGCCGGGCCGAGTGCCGCCGGGCCGAGTGCCCCTGAGCCGTGGTCCACCGAGCCGAGTGCCACCGAGCGTGCGGCCGCCCTCGCGGCCCTTGCCGAGCTGCGGTGCGCCGACCCGGCCGTCGACCGCGAGCTCGCCACCTTCGCGGTACGCTCCCTGGTCCGCACCGGCGGACTGCCCGGCCGCGCCGCCGTACGCTCCGAAAGCACCGTCCACGCCCGGCTGTTGAAGCGCGCCGACCCGCTGGCCGCCGCCGACCTGCCGAAGCCCCGGCGCACCGGGCCCGGCCGGAGCGGGGCGCTCACCGTCACCGCCGCCGACCGCCCCGGCACCCTGCCCGTCCTGGACGCGGCCCGGCTGGACTCCGGCCTGGTGCTGGTGGCCTGCGGCCAGGCCGGCGTACGGCTGCTCGGCCCGGACGGCCGGGCCCGCGCCCGCTGGGACGTGCCCGCCGAGCAGCTGGTGGTCGCCGACCACGGCGGCACCGTGCTGTTGGTCGCCCGCTACGGGACGGTCCGCGAACTGTTCCGGCTCGACCTCGCCACCCGCCGGGTCGAGCGGTGGACGGCCCTGCGGGTGCGCGGGATCGTCCCCTCCTACGACGGCCGCCACCTGCTCACCGTCGACCAGGACGGCATCGCCGTGCTCGACACCCGCGCCACCCGCCCGACCGTCGTCCACCGCGAACTCGGCAACGACCAGCAGGCCGTGGGCCGGATCGCCCGCACCCCCGCGAGCTGCGCCGTGGTCGTCCACACCCGGGCCGGCGGCCACACCGCCGAACTGACCGAACTGTGGCGCTGGGACCAGCCCGGCTGGGAGCTGCGCGCCCGGCAGCAGGTCGAGCTCGACGACTCCGTCGACCGGGTGGCACTCGCCGACGGACGGCTGCTGACCGCCCGCCCCGGCGAAGCCCCCGGCGCCAGCGTGCTCCGCTGGACCGGCCGGGGCAGCGCCGAACAGACCGTCACCGGTCCCCCGGTGGTGCTCGGCGCCGACGGCACCCACTGGGCGTTCACCGAGCGCTCCGAGGACGGCCTGCGGACCACCGTCGGGGGCGCCTCCGGGGCCGCCTTCACCGCCCTGCTGCCCGGGGCGGTGACCGACCCCGTGCTCCGGCTGCGCGCGCACGCCGGGGCGGTGACCTGCTGGCACCGCAGCGGGCGGGTGTTCGCGGTGCGCGCGGACGGTACCGAGCTGCTGGCCATCCTGCGGGTCACGGCGGGCTGACGGAGGTTTGCCAGATGGCGTTCGAGGAGGTGGGCCGGTGTCCTGGCCAGTGGTGATCGTTGTCGTCCCGGCGGAGCGGCGTGCGGAACTGGAGCTGCGCTTCCGCGCACTCGGCCCGTTCTGGCAGCCGGCGCCGCAGGACGATCGGGTGCACTGGGGCGGCAGCTCGTACGCCCTCGACCTGTCGGGGGAGGTCCTGCGCGACTTCGAGCCAGAGGACCTCGAAGAGCTCACGGCCCGGATCGGGGAGCCGTACGCCGTCCGGGTGGCGAGCGAGTCGATGGCCGCGGCCCGGGCCCTGCTGCGGCACGTCCTGCCCGGCCTGGCCGCGATCGTCGACACCGACCACTGGGAGCTCATTCCCTCCGACGACTTCCTCGGCCTCCTCGCCCGTCACCCCGAGTGGGACTGGCGCCGCCTGCCGAGCACGGAACTCCCCGGCGTGTCCGGCGTGTCCGGCGGTGGGGAGAGGTAGGCGTCAAGGCGAGCCCGGCGCGTCGGGCGGTGCGGAGAGGTAGGCGTCCAGGCGGGCCGCGGCGGTGAGCATGGCGCGGCCCCGGGCGGTGAGCCGCTGCTGCCAGCTGTCGAGGGCTGCGGCCAGGCCGTCCGTGCCGCCCGCCGTGCGGACCTGCCGGAGGACGGTGGCGATGTGCGCCAGCGGGTGGCCGCCACGCCGTAGCAGGTGGGCCAGTTCGGCGTCGCGGACGTCCTCGGGGCGGTAGTAGCGGTGCCCGCCGGGGCGGTCGCGGGCCGGGGTGAGGATGCCGGCTGTCTCCCAGGTGCGCAGGGTGGCGGGGGTGAGGTCGAGCCGGTGGGCGAGTTCGCCGATGCTCAGCGGGCCGGGGAGGGTGGTCGCGGCCCGGGTGGGCGGGTGCGCCGAGGTGAGGTGGTCGACCGCACGGCGGACGGTGGCGAGGGTCTCGCGGTCGCGCAGCAGCTGGGCGTGGCCCCGGTCGAGCGCCGTCAGCGCCTCGTCCGGACGGTCGTCATTGACGGCGGACATCGCCAGGCCCGCCGTCGCATGCCCGAAGGCCGCGACGAGGGAGAGGAAGGCCCGCAGCGCGGCGGCGTGGCGCGCGGTGTAGATCCGGTAGCCGGTGGGGGTGCGCTCGGTGGGCGGCAGGAAGCCGTCACGCTCGTAGTTGCGCACCGCCTGGGTCGAGAGGCCGTGTTCGCGGGCGAGGTCGGCAGGGCGCACGGCGGTGACCTCCTGGTTTGAGACTTTTCATCGAGAATGCCGGGCCGAGACGGGAAAAGTCTCAACCGAGCTTTCAAGGATACGCTTGAGGTTCATGAGCCAGGACATCTTCATGACCCAGGACATCGGAGACTTCCGCACCCCTTCCTGCGAACTGCTGGCGCTCGGCGAGCCGACGCACCAGGAACCGGCTTTCGGACTGGTCCGCAACCGGCTGTTCGCCCAACTCGTGGCACAGGGCTTCCGCTCGATCGCCCTGGAGACCGACCGGGTGGCCGCGCTGGCGGTGGACGACCACGTCCGGCACGGCGTCGGCACCCTCGACGCCGTGCTCGCCGAAGGCTTCACCCACGGCTTCGGCGCCCAGCAGGCGAACCGCGAACTCGTCGCCTGGATGCGCGAGTTCAACCGTGACCGGGAGGCCGCGGAGCAGGTGGCGTGCCACGGCTTCGACCTCCCCACCGAGAACACCACGGCGCCCAGCCCACGCCGCTACCTCGAACACGCCCGTGACTACCTCCGGCTCGACCTGGACGTCGCCGCCCTGACGGGGGAGGACGAGCGCTGGGAGCGTGAGGAGGCGATCCTCGACGCCGCCGCGTCGCCCGGAGCCACCCCCGAGGCCGAACGGCTGCGCCGTACCGCCGACGATCTGCTCAACCAACTCTACGTGCGTGCACCGGACTTGATCGCCGCGACCTCGCACGCCGAGTGGCTCCGGGCCGGTGTCCACCTGCGCGCCGGACTCGGAGTGCTGCGCTACCACGCCCAGGCGGCGGTCCAGGGCCTGGGGACGAGCGCCCGGATCTCCGGTCTGATCAGGATGCGGGACGCCCTGATGGCGCAGAACCTGCTCGACATCCGCGCCGTCGAGGCCCGGCGCGGGCCGACCCTGGTGTTCGCCCACAACCGGCACCTCCAGCGCAATCCGAGCGCCTGGTCCCAGGACGAACTGGACTGCGGATGGAACGGCGCCGGCCACATCGTCGGCTCGCTGCTGGAGGAGCGCTACGTGTTCGTCGCGGGGAGCCTCGGGCGCAGCGCCGCGCTCGGGCTCGGCGAGCCGGCGCCGGGGACGTACGAGGCGCGGCTGCAAACCGGCGCCGGCGCCTGGCGGTTGACCGCCCCGCCGGTCTCGGGCACCGCCCGTACCCGGACCGACACCACCCCACGCCAGGGCTACTTCCCGCTCGACCCGGAGACCCTCGACGGCGCCGCCGCGCTGCTGCACATCGTCGACGGCGGGGCTGTGGGGGACGGAGGCGCTGTGGGGTAGTCCGTCGTCACGGCCCCGGGTAGGCCGCCCGCAGGTGGGCGACCAGGGCGGCGGCCGGCGGCGTAGGTGGCCGGAGCGGGGCGCGGAGCGCTTCACGGGGTGGGCCGGCCGGTGACTCCGGCCGACCCACCCCGGGCCCTTCTGCCACCGTCAGGGTGGTTCCCGGGTGGCGCCCGGCTGACGCCTGGGCGGCGCCTCGTTGGCGCCTCGTTGGCGCCCAGGGATCAGAGCGAGTCGCAGTACCGCGCGAACGCGGCCTGGGTCCCGGCGCCGGCGATGCCGTCGATGGCGCCGGTGTAGCCCCAGTTGCTCTTCAGCCAGCGTTGCAGCGCCTCCACCGTGTGGGCCCCGACGATGCCGTCGATGGCATCGGTGTAGCCCCAGTCGGCACGCAGGAACCGCTGCATGGCCTGCCAGCTGCCGGTGCCGAGCTGGCCGTCGAGGGCGCCGGTGTAGCCCCAGTACTGCTTGAGCGCCACCTGGAGCTTGGCGGCCTGCGAGGTGCTCAGCCCGAGGTTGACCACCGCAGCCAGGGCGGCGGGCCCGGGCGCCGCCGCCTGCTGGACGCCGGTCGGCGTCGCCGCGACGGCGGTACCGGCGCCGGCCAGGCCGCCGACGGCGATGCAGGCCACGGCCGTGGCACCGACGACCGCCTTCACCAGAACGTTCGAGCGCATGTGCAGCCCCCTTCGGTACACCCGTGGGACGGGTGGGTTGTCTGGACACCGTCACTCTGGCACGGAGACCGCCGCCCACGAACCGAACCGGTCCGGATGGCCGGTACTGCGCCCTCACTGGCCGACCGGCGGAGCTTCGAACCCGAACCTCCGCCTCCACCTACGGATCCGCCCGCCCCGCCGGTGGCCGCCGTACCGGTGCCCGCCCGGCGGGATCCCGCCGGGCGGCCACCGGGTCAGGGCAGGACCGGTCACGCCCCGCCGACGGCGGGGTACTCGGCGTGCGGGTCGGCGGCGATCTGCCGGAGGGCCTCGAGGACCAGCTCACCGAGCCGCGCCCCGGTGCCCGCCAGGGGGCTGTCCACCCCCACGGTGACGGACAGCGCGCGTTCCCCGGTGTGTGGGGAGCGGGTGAGCTCCAGCATCAGCGGGAAGCTGTGCCGGTCGGAGAACCACCAGTCGCCGGTGCGGATCCGGGCGAGCGCGTCGAGGTCGTCGAAGGCGTGGAAGTCGGTGTAGTTGAAGGCGACTTCGAACAGGCGGTGGTCGCGCCCGACCAGCTGCTGCATGGCGGCGAGCGGGTACCGCCGGTGCGGCTGCCGCTCCCGCTCGGCGTCGAAGGCGGCCCGGGCGAGGTCGGCCCAGCGGCCACCGTCGACCCGGACGTGCACCGGCACCATGTTGAGCAGCAGGCCCAGGACGAGGTCCCCGCCCTCCTGCTCCATCCGGCCGTTGACCTGCATCGCGCCGACGGTGTCGGCGCGGCCGGTGAGCCGGCCCAGCGCCCAGGCGTGGGCGGCGTAGTAGACGCTCTTCACCGGAATGCCCAACTCGGCCGCGACCAGGTCGAGTTCGGCGTCGAGTTCGGCCGGGAGCGGCGCGTGGAAGGCGAACTCGTCGGTGCTGCCGCCGCCGGGCAGCACCGGCAGCTCGGCGGCCGGTGCGGTGGCCGGGAGCAGCCCGGCCCAGTAGTCCCGGGCCGCCGGGTCGGCGAGGGCGGCCTGCTCGGCGGCGACGAAGTCGCGGTACCTGGTCCGCGGCAGGTCGGGCAGAGCGGCGTCGGTCGCGCCGAGCCGGGCGTCGTAGGCCAGCAGGAGTTCCGTCATCAGCCGGGCGAGGCTCCACCCGTCCAGGATGGAGTGGTGGACCGCCAAGGACAGTTGGAAGGCCTGCGGGCCGTCGTGCAGCACGGCGCAGCGCACCAGCGGCGGCTCGTCGAGGTAGAACGGATCCGCCTTCTCCCGCTCCCACCAGGCGTGCAGCAGGGCTTCGCGTTCCTTGTCGCCCAGCTCCGGGCCGTGGTGGCGGTCCTCGACCGTGAGCGGGACGAGGGCCTGTCGGTGTACGAGCTGCATCGGCTCGCGGAACAGGCCGAGGTGGAAGGAGGTCCGCAGGATCTCGTGCCGTCGGCCCAGGTCGGCGAGCGCGGCCTCCAGCGCGGTCCGGTCGAAGGCGCCGTCCACCCGGACGCTGATCAGGTCGTGGTACAGGCCCGACTCCTCGTCGTCCGCGAGCTCGCACTCGTAGACGATGGCCAGCTGCATTGCCGCGGTCGGGTAGGCGTCCGTCACGTCCTCGGGCAGCGAGTCCGGGTCGAGGTCGGCCAGGGTGGTGGAGAGCGGCGCCGGTTCGGCCGGTCCGGCCGGTTGCTCGGCGGCGGCGGTGAGCTCGCAGTGGCGGGCCAGCTCGGCGACCGTGGGATTGCGGAAGATGCTCTCGATGGTCACCGGCAGTCCGGCCGCCCGGGCGGCCACGCCGAGCCGGATGGCGATGATGGAGTCGCCGCCGACGGCGAAGAAGTTGGCGTGCACGTCGGGCTCGTCGCCGCGCAGCACCGTGTGCCACACCTCGGCGAGCCGGCGCTCCGTCTCGGTCCGCGGAGCGGTGCGGGCGGCCGGGGCGGCCTGGGTGCCCGGTGCGGCCGCCGCCTCGGTGCCGGGCGCCGGCAGCTGGGTCTTGTCGAGCTTGCCGTTGGCGGTGAGCGGGAGGGCGGGCAGCTGGACGAAGGCCGCCGGGAGCATGTGCGCCGGCAGTCGCTGCGCCAGCGCGGAGCGGACGGACTCCGCGTCTAGCGGCCGGCCGGGGGCGGGCACCAGGTAGCCGACCAGCCGCGGCACCCCGGGGGTGTCCTCACGCAGCACGCAGGCGGCGCTGCGCACCCCGGGCTGGTCGAGCAGTGCGCGCTCGATCTCGCCGAGCTCGATCCGGAAGCCGTGCAGCTTGATCTGCTGGTCGGCCCGGCCCCGGTACTCGAGTTCGCCGTCCGGCAGGCGGACGGCGAGGTCGCCGGAGCGGTAGAGCCGCTCGCCCGGGGCGCCGAACGGGTCCTGGACGAAGCGCTCGTCGGTGAGCTCGGGGCGGTTGAGGTAGCCGCGGGCCACCCCCGGGCCGCCGATGTACATCTCGCCCTCGGTGCCCGGCGGGACCTCGGCCATCCGCTCGTCCAGGACGTGCACCCGCAGGTCGCCGATCGGGCGGCCGATCGGGCTGGTCGATCCGGTGAGATCGGCGATGCCGATCGGGCGGACGGTCACGTGGACGGTGGTCTCGGTGATCCCGTACATGTTGACCAGGCGGGGCCGGGCGGTGCCGTAGCCGCCGGCCCAGCCGCGCAGCATCGCCGGGTCGAGCGCCTCGCCGCCGAAGACGACCGTGCGCAGGGCGAGCGGCGGGAAGCCGGCGTCCTCGGCGACGGCGGCCAGGTGCCGGAAGGCCGTCGGCGTCTGGTTGAGGACGGTCACCTGCTCGGTGCGCAGGAGTTCGAGGAAGGCCATCGGGTCACGGCTGACCAGGTAGGGGACGAGGACGAGGCGGCCGCCGTACAGCAGCGGGCCCCAGAGCTCCCAGACCGAGAAGTCGAAGGCGATCGAGTGGAACAGGGTCCAGACGTCGTCGGCGCCGAAGCCGAAGTCCGCGGTGGTGGCGGTGAAGAGCCTGGTCACGTTGGCGTGGGTGACGACGACGCCCTTGGGCTTTCCGGTCGAGCCGGAGGTGTAGATCACGTAGGCGACGTTGTCCGGTCCCACCCCGGACTGCGGCGGCCGCACGGACTCGTCGTCGGCCGACCGGCCGTCCCCCGGTTCGCCGCCCTGCGGCCCGTCCCCGAGCGGCCCGTCCCCGAGCGGCTCGTCGAGCCGGACGAGGGTGCGCTCCGCGGAGCCGAGCAGCGGCTCGCAGGACTCGGCGTCCCCGACGAGCAGGCGGCAACCCGCGTCGGTGAGGGTGGCGTCCAGCCGGGCGGCCGGGTGGCGCGGGTCGAGCGGCAGGTAGCCGGCGCCGGACTTGAGGATGGCCAGCAGGCCGACGACCAGGTCGACGGTGCGCTCGGCGCACAGGCCGACGAGCTGTTCGACGTCGGCGCCGTGCCGGCGGAGGCGGTGCGCCAGCCGGTTGGCGGCCCGGTCGAGCTCGGCATAGCTGAGCCGGCGGGTGCCGTCGGTGACGGCGATCGCCTCCGGGTGGCGGGCGGCCACCTCGGCGAAGACCTCGTGCAGGCAGCGGCCCTGCCAGTCCGGCGCGCCGTTCGACGTCGCGGCGGCGGCCTGCACGGGAACGGCCGACCGGTCCGGGCCGGTCGCGTGGTCGGGCCCGTCCAGGGCCGAGGCGAGCAGCTCCACGTACCGGTCGAGCAGGGCCGCGGTCCGCTGCTCGGTGAACAGGTCGGTGCTGTACTCGGCGCTCAGCACGAACTCCTCGCCGTCCTCGTGGACTTCGAGGGTCAGGTCGAACTTGGCGGTGCCGTTGTCCACGGTCCGCGGCCGCACGGTCAGGCCCGCCAGTTCGGCGTGCGGGCGCAGCGGCCCCTGGTAGGCGAGGGCGACCTGGGCCAGTGGGGTGCGGGAGAGGTCACCGGCCGGGGCGAACTCGGCGGCCAGCCGCTCGAAGGGCACGTACTGGTGCTCGACGGCGTCGAGCGCCGAACCGTGGGCTTCCTTCACGGCCTCCCGGAAGCTGCCGCCGCCCGGCCGCAGCCGGACCGGCACGGTGTTGGTGAAGAACCCGACGACGTCCTCCAGCGCGGGCTCCGGCCGGCCGTCCGTCGGGGAGGCGACCAGGAGGTCCCGGCGGCCGGTCAGTTCGCCCAGCAGCAGGCCGTACGCGGCGAGGCAGACCGCGTACGGGGTGGTGCGGGTGGCCGCGGCGAGCTCGCGGGCCGCCGTCAGCAGGGCGGAGCCGGTGCGCCGGGTGACCCGGCGGCCGCGGTGGCTGCGGACCGCGGGGCGCGGGTGGTCCGCGGGGAGGTCGAGGGTGGTGGGGGCGTCCTGGAGGTAGCTGCGCCAGGGGGCGAGCCGGGCGTCGGCGTCCGGGGCGGCCGCGAGCTCCTGCTGCCAGTGGGCGAAGTCCCGGTAGGACAGCGCCGGTTCGGGCAGGGCTTCGTCCGGGCCGCCGGTGTGCTGCCGGTAGGCCCGGGCGAGGTCGCGGTCGATGACGTCCAGGGTCCGGCCGTCGGCGATCAGATGGGGGAGGACCAGCACCAGCAGGTGGTCGTCCTCGCCCAGCCGGAACAGGGCCGGCCGCGGCAGCGGTTCCCGGCCGAGGTCGATGTGCTCGGCGGCCAGTCGCGCCGCCCGGTCCAGGGCCTCCTGCTCGGGGGCCGGGTGCCCGCTCAGGTCGGTGGTCCGCAGCGGTGCGACGGCGTCGTGCACCCGGGTGTCGAGCTCGCCGTCGACGAGGAGGAAGGTGGTGCGCAGCTGCTCGTGCCGGCGGGCCACCGACGCCCAGGCGGCCTCCAGCGCCGCCCGGTCGAGCGGACCGTGCAACCGGGCGGCCGCCGCCACGTTGTAGGAGACGCCGGCGGCGGGGCTGAGGTGGTCGAGGAACCAGAGCCGGCGCTGGCCGAGCGAGTACGCGGGGCCCTCGCCGGGCGCCCGGCGCACCGGGGGCAGGGCGGCCGCCCGGGTCGGGGAGCCGTCCGCGCGGTGGCGCAGCCGCTGGTCGAGCAGGTGGGCCAGGCCCGCGACGGTCCGGGCCTCGAAGAGCTCCCGCACGGTGAGGTCGGCGCCGTGGCGCCCGCGGATCCTGGCGGCGACCCGCGCCGCGTGCAGGGAGTTCCCGCCGAGCTCGGTGAAGTCCACGGCGGGGTCGACGGCCGCCACCCCGAATATCTCGGCCCACAGCCGGGCCAGCTCGTCTCGGAGGCCGTCGGGGGAGGTCGGTGCGAGGTCCGGTCCCGTGGTCGTCCCGGGGTCGGTGGTCATGTGCTGGCGCTCCTGGAGTCTCGCGGGTGGCGACTGGGCGTCACCGGAAGGCGTACGAAGTGCGGCGGCCGATCTCGGCGAGGTGAGTGCGGGGGGTGCGGGGGCGGGCAGGCCGTTGCGCACGGCCTGCCCGCAGGGGCGGACGAGCCGTCAGACGGCCTGTCCGACCGGCCGGATCACGACGGTGTTCACGTCGACGCCGGCCGGCTGGCGGACCGCCCACACGATGGAGTCGGCGATCTGGTCCGCGGTCAGGTTGAGGCCCTGGGGGGCGCCGCCGGCGCCCTCCCAGAAGTTGGTCTCCACCCGGCCGGGGGCGACCAGGGTGACGCCGATCCCGTCGGCGGTCACCATCCGGCGGGTGTTCTCGGCGAGGCCGGTCACCGCCCACTTGGTGGCGCCGTAGATGTTGCCGGGGGTGTAGACCACGCCGGCGACGCTGCCGATCAGCACGATCCGGCCCTTGGACTCCTTCAACGCGGCCAGCGAGGACCGGATGAGCAGGGCCGGGCCGAGCACGTTGGTGAGGACCATGTCGCGCCAGCCGGCCGGGTCGCCCTCGGCGAGCGAGTCGTGGGTGGCGTAACCGGCGTTGGCGACGACGGTGTCCAGTCGGCCGAAGGTCCGTACGGTGGCCTGGACGGCGGCCTCGACGGCCTCGTGGTCGGCGGCGTCGGCGGCGATGGTGAGCAGGGTGTCCGGCTTCGCGGCGGTCTCCTCCGCGAAGCGGGCGAGCCGGTCGCTGTCACGGCCGGTGACGGTCACCCGGTGGCCCTCGGCGAGCAGCCGGCGGGCGGTGGCGGCGCCGATGCCGCTCGAACCGCCGGTGATGAGGGTGACGGGGGAGTCGGTCATGAGGTGGTGCTCCTTGTTCTTCGGTGCAGCGCTCCGCGGTGCAGCGCTCCTCGGTTCGGCGCCCGTTGGTCCGGCGCTCTCGGTTACGGCCGCCCGGGCGGATCAGCGCGGCAGGCGACTGGTGAACCGTACCGGCAGGTCCTCCAGGCCGCGACTGATCGAACTGTCGGCGACCCAGGTCAACCGGTCCGCAGGGACGGCGAGTTCCAGCTCGGGCAGCCGGCGCAGCAGCGTCGCGAAGGCGATCTGGCCCTCCAGTCGGGCCAGCGGCGCGCCCGCGCAGAAGTGCGGGCCGTGACCGAAGGTCATGTGCCGGTTGGGGCTGCGGGTGATGTCGAAGCGGTCCGGGTCCGGGAAGACGGCCGCGTCGCGGTTGGCGCCGGACACCGAGAGGTGGACGAAGCTGCCGCTGGGGATCTCGACGTCGCCGATCCGGACGTCCTCGGTGGTGGTGCGCAGCGTGCCGCGGTCCACCGAGCCCTCGTAGCGGAGGAACTCCTCGACCGCGGGTTCCATCAGCTCCGGCCGGGAGCGCAGCAGTTCCAGCTGCTCGGGGTGGGTCAGCAGGGCCCACACGCCGTTGCCGATCAGGTTGGCGGTGGTCTTGTGGCCGGCGATGATCAGGAAGATCGCGGTGGAGATCAGCTCGGCGTCGGTGAACACGCCGTCCTCGTCGGCGGCCCGGACGAGGTCGCCGAGCAGGTCCTCCTGCGGCTCGGCGCGGCGCTTCGCCAGGACGTCGGTGAAGTACTCCACCACCGCGTCGTTGACCAGCTTGCGCTCGCGGGCCGCGTCGCCCTCCTGGCTCGGGTCCTGGCTCAGCACCTTGCCCCAGTGCTGGAACAACGGCCGGTCCTCGTACGGGACTCCGAGGAAGGCGCAGATGACCATCAGCGGCAGCGGCAGGGCGAAGGCGTCCAGCAGGTCGAGCTCGCCGGACTCCGGGAAGGCGTCGATCAGGTCGTCGGTGATCCGCTGGATCTGCGGGCGGAGCAGCTCCATCCGGCGCGGCACGAACGCGCGGCTGACCAGGCTGCGCAGCCGGGTGTGCTCGGCGCCGTCGGCGAGCAGCATGTTGCTGGCCAGCACCGAGCTGTTCTGCAGGGTCTGGTCGCGGAACCAGGCCGGGGCGGCGTCCAGTCGCTTGGACAGCCGGGGGTCGCCGAACGCGCGGGTGACGCTGTCGTGGTCGATCACCACGTAGGAGCCGTCGGCCCCGGCGGGGAAGTCGATCGGGTGCACCGCGCCCTGGGCCCGCAGCTCGGCGGTGGCCGGGTGCGGGTTCGGCCCCGGGTCGGTGACGAACTCGGTGGGGACGCGGAAGGGGCAGACGGCGCCGTCCGGACGGGCTTCCGGACGGGCTTCGGAACGGGTTTCGGACACGGTGATTCCCTCGACTAGGCGCATTCGGGCGGTCAGGAGGTGCTGCAACGGCGGGAACCGCTGGTGCTGCGGGTGTCAGGACGGGGCGCTGGCCAGCGCGTCGGGGTGGGGCAGCCGGCGGATCAGCCGGGTGAGGGTCGGCAGTGCCGCCAGCGACGAGACCAGGGCCATGAAGGCGAAGACCCAGGGCGCGCCGCCCAGGTCGAAGATCGAGCCGACCGCCAGGATGCCCAGCGGCTGGGCGACGTAGGACAGGAACATCACCGCGCCCATCACCCGGCCCTGGAGCCGGTCGGGCACCAGGACGGCGACGTACGCGAAGAAGAGCGCGTTGACGATCGGACCGCGCAGGAAGACACAGGCCAGCAGGACGCCGAGCGGCAGCACTCCGGGCACGGTCATCAGCAGCACGGCGGCGACCGGGCCCAGCCAGGCCGCGGCGAGGAAGATCGTCGCGGGGCGCAGCCGGTTCAACACCCAGGTGGCCAGGGCCGCGCCGACCAGCCCGCCGGCGCCGGCGATGCTCAGCATCATGCCGATCTCGGGTTCCGAGGCGCCGCGCTCCTTGGCGGTGGCGATCAGCGCGAGGAAGGCCCCGGTGTGGTTGAAGGCCATGTTGGAGCCCATGATCCAGACGATCCAGATCACCAGCACCGGGCGGCCCAGGATGAACCGGAAGCCGTCGAGGGCCTTGCGCCGCTCGTCGTTGCCGGTCGGCGCCGCCTGCATCGGGCGCCGGATGAACAGCAGCGTCAGCGCCGAGCAGACGAAGGTCAGCGCGGTGGCGACGAAGGGCAGGGCCCGGGCGACCCCGAACAGCGAGCTGCCGATCGGGGCGCCGGCCACGGTCGCGCCGAGCGGCCGGATCTGGTTCTGGGCGGTCGCGCGGGTGAGTTGGGAGGCCGGCACCACCTGCTTGATCGCCGCCAGGGCGGGCGGTTCGGAGAGGCCGAGGCAGACCGCGGAGACCACGGCGAGGACGAAGACGGCCGGCACGTTCGTCCGGTCGGCCAGCACCAGCGCGCCGAAGAGCAGCAGCATCAGAGCCCGGGTGGCGTCGCAGGCGATCAGCAGCTTCCGGCGGTCCATCCGGTCGGCGAGGGTGCCGCCGGCGATCGACACGGCTCCGGTGACCATGAGCTGGGTCGCGCCGAGGGCGCCGGCGTAGGCGGCCTCACCGGTGATCGCGAGCATCAGCAGCGGATAGGCGACCTCGGCCGACTCCTTGCCCACGCTGGCGAGGAAGCGGCTGATCCACAGCGCCTGGAAGTCGCGGTTGCGGATCAGCGGCACGTCCTGGGCGGGGGTGTCCGGGGCGCTGCTTCCGGGGCCTGCCGGCCCGAGGACCGAAGCTTCGGCGGCGCCGGGCTCGGCGGCACTGAGTCCGGCGGCAGCGGGCTCGGCGGTGCCGGGTTCGACGGCACCGGATTCGGCGGTGCCGGGTTCGACGGGCTTCACGGGGTCACTCACCTCCGGTCGCGGCCGTGGTCCCGGCCAGGATCGTCGCCAGGTGCGCGGCGACCGGACGGGCGTCGGGTTCGGCGAGGACCGACCAGTGGTCGCCGCGGACCGGGTGCACCTCCACCGACGTGTACAGCTGCCGCAGGTCGCGCCGCAGCACGGCCGCGGTGCGTTCGTCGGCGGCCGCCTTGAGCACCACCGCCGGGCAGCCGACCGGGCGGGGCCGGTAGCGCAGCACGGCGCCGATGTTGGCGACGAACTGCCGTCGCAGCGCGGGGAGTCGGCGCAGCCGCCCGCCGACCGTGCCGGTGCCGAGGACGGCGTCCAGCTGGAGCCGCAGGTTCCCGGCGAGGAAGCCGGGGTCGGTGGCGATCGGCAGCCCGCGTCGGTCGGGCGCGAAGCCGTCGAGGCAGAACAGGACGTCGACCTCCGCTCCGGCGCGGGTGAGTTGCCGCGCCGTCTCGTGCGCCACCACCGCGCCGAAGGACCAGCCGCCGAGGGTGTACGGACCGGAGGGCTGCGCCTGCCGCAGCAGTGCCACGTTCCGGGCGGCGACGGCCTCGATGGTCACGGGCCGGCCGAACCGGCCGAACCGGCCCGTGCTGCCCACTGGTCGGTCGGCCCCGTCGGGTTCCAGCCCGAGGATCGGACGGGTGGTGTCGACGAGCGAGGCGAGGGTTCCGTAGCTGCCGGAGCTGCCCATCGCGTCGGCGGCGAGGAACAGCGGCCGGCCGACGCCCGAGCGCAGCGTCACCAGACCGGGCGGGGTGGGCGCGGTCTCGGTGGCGTGCTGCTCGACCAGCTTCACCAGCGCTCCGAAGGTCGGCGTCGCGGTGAAGTCGGCGACCGGGACGGCGGCCCCGGTGTGCCGGCGCACCTCGCTCATCAGGCTCACGAGCATCAGCGACTCGCCGCCGAGGGTGAAGAAGTCGTCGCCCTCGGCCGCGGACGCCACGCCCAGTGCCGTCCGCCAGAGGCGTTCCAGGACCTGGTGGACGGGCCCGGCCACCACGGTGGTCCGGGCGCGCGCCCGGGCGGGGCGCTCGGGTTCGGTGGCCGGGTCCCGGGAGTCGAACGGGTGCGCCGGCAGGGAGGTCCGGAACGGCCGGTCCGCGCCGAGCAGTTCCTCCGGGTCGAGGTCGGCGCCGCGCTCCCAGAGCGCGCCGACGGCGAGCAGGAGTTCGCGCTCGCCGTCCCCGCCGCTGCGGCCGAGCAGCGGCACGGCGGTGCGGGCGGCGTCCCAGTCGCGGTGGCGCCGCAGGGCTCCGGTCATCGAGGTGCCGGGGCCGAGTTCGAGGAAGGTGTCGCAGTCCGCGGCGAGCACGGTGGCCAGGCCGTCGTCCAGCCGGACGGTGCGGCGCAGCTGCTCGGCCCAGTAGTCGGGCGTGCGGACGGCGCTGGGGTCGGCCCAGTCGCCGGTGGTGTTGGAGACCAGGCCAAGCCGGGGCTCCCGGCCGGGGACGGCGGCGACGGCCTCGCGCAGCGCCCGGCTCGCCGGCTCCATGGTCGCGGAGTGGAACGCGCGGCCGACGTCGAGCACCCGGACGTCGAGGCCCGCCAGGGCGTCGCCGGCCAGGAGTTCGTCCACGGCGGCAGCAGGTCCGGAGACCACGACCCGCTCCGGGCCGGCCACCGCGAGGGTGACGGCGCCGCCGGTGCCGATCCGGCGGGTCACCTCCTCGGGGGAGGCGGTGACGGCGGCCATCCGGCCGGGCTCGGTGTCCCGCATGGCGGTGGCTCGGGCGTGCACCAGCCGGGCCGCCTCGGCCGGGGTCCAGACCTCGGCGAGGGTCGCGGCGACGTACTCCCCGATGCTGTTGCCGAGCATCGCGGTGGGAGTGATGCCCCAGTCCGCGAGCTGCCGTCCGAGGGCGTGGCCGAGGGCCAGCAGCCCGAGTTGCTGGTGGACGGTGTCGACGAACCAGTCGGCCGGTGCCTGCTCGGGGGTGACGACGGGGGAGAGGTCGAGCCCGCAGGTCTCCCGGACCACGGTGGACCACTCGTCGAAGGAGGCCCGGAAACCGGGGAGCAGCCGGTAGGCGGCCGCGCCGGCGGCGCCGGTCAGGGTGCCCTGGCCGGGGAACAGGAAGGCGACCCGGTCGAGCGTGGCCGGGGCCCGGGTGGCGGGTGCCTCCCGCAGCAGGCGGGCCGCCTCCTGCGGGCTGTCGGCCACCACGGCCCGGCGCCAGTCGTGCCGGCGGCGCCCGGCGAGGGTGCGGGCGGCCTCGGCGAGGGCGACGGACCCGGTGCCGTCCCCGGCCGCGGCGGCGTCGGACTCCAGCCGGTCCGCCAGGGCCTGGCCGAGCCGGTCCCGTCCGTCCGAGGAGGCGCCGGACACCGCGAGCAGCCGGTGCCCGGCCCGGGCGGCCGGGCGGCTGCGCTGCGGCGAACCGCCCAGCACCACATGGGCGTTGGTGCCGCCGACGCCGAAGGAGCTGACGGCGGCCAGCTTGTCGCCGCGCTCCGGCCAGGGCTGCAGCCGGTCGGCGATCCGGAACGGCGTCTCGGCCAGCCGCAGCAGCGGGTTGGGCCGCCGGTAGTGCAGGGTGGGGACCACCTCGCCGTGCTCCATCATGAGCAGCGTCTTGATCATCCCCGCCACGCCGGAGGCGGAGCCGGTGTGGCCGAGGTTGCTCTTCACCGCGCCGACCCAGCACTGGCCGACGGCGTCGGTCGAGCGGCGGAACGCGTCGGTGAGGGCCTGCAGTTCGACCGGATCGCCGATCCGGGTGCCGGTGCCGTGGGCCTCGACGTAGTCGAGGTCGGCCGGGTCGATCCCGGCCACCTTCTGGGCCAGCAGGATCGCCTCCCGCTGGCCGGGGATGGACGGCGCGGTGTAGCCGATCTTGTCCCCGCCGTCGTTGTTCAGCGCCGAGCCGAGGACCAGGCCGGCGATCCGGTCGCCGTCGCGCAGCGCGTCCTCCAGCCGCTTGAGGACGACGACGCCGACCCCCTCGCCGGGCACGGTGCCCGCGGACTCCTCGTCGAAGGGCCGGCAGTGCCCGTCGGGGGAGAGGATCCCACCCTCCTGGTACAGGTAGCCGAACTCGCCGTGCGGGGCCAGCGAGACGCCGCCGGCCAGCGCCGCGTCGCACTCGTAGGCGAGCAGGCTCTGGACGGCCAGGTGCACCGCCACCAGTGAGGTGGAGCAGGCGGTCTGCACGGTGATGGCCGGGCCGCGCAGGC
The DNA here is from genome assembly GCF_040637885.1 of Kitasatospora sp. NPDC028055. Classification (NCBI taxonomy): domain Bacteria; kingdom Bacillati; phylum Actinomycetota; class Actinomycetes; order Kitasatosporales; family Streptomycetaceae; genus Kitasatospora; species Kitasatospora sp. NPDC028055. The sequence continues at coordinate 216,448 of NZ_JBEZXE010000003.1, forward strand.
CCAGGCGGTAGGCGACCCGGCTGGTGAGGAAGTCCGGCCGCCCGCCGATGACCTGGGCCATCGGGTCGACGTCGTCGCGCGGCGGCAGGGTGCTGCCCTCGGCGCCGGCGAAGACGCCGATCCAGCCGGGGAAGCGGGTCGGGTCGATCCCGGCGTCGTCGACGGCCTGGGACGCGCACTCCAGGAAGATCCGGTGCTGCGGGTCGATGGTCGCGGCCTCGGCGCGGCTGTAGCCGAAGAACGACCAGTCGAAGCCGCGCGAGGCCGGCAGCACTCCGCGGGCCGGGACGTAGTCGGGCCGCCGGACCAGCTCCGGGTCGGCCCCGGCCGCCACCAGGGCGGCCGGGTCGAAGCGGGTGATCCCCTCGGTGCCGGACCGCAGGGCGGCCCAGTACGAGCGCACGTCCTCCGCGCCGGGGTAGCGGCAGGCCATGCCGACGACGGCGACGGCTCCCTCGGCGAGTTCGGCTTCGGTGTCCACGATCACCTTCCCGCGGCGCGCGGCCGCATCTTCCGACGGGCGGCGCCGCGCGCGTCCGCGTCCAGACCGGGGGCGGCAGTCGGCGCGGGCGCGGCCTGGGCCGGGCCCGCCGGGCCGGAGGCGGCCGCGAGGAAGCGGGCCATGGTCCGGATCGTCGAGTTCTCGAACAGGCGCTGGACCGGCAGCTCCACCGCGAAGGCGCGGCACAGCTCGGCGTGCAGGGTCACCAGCTTGAGCGAGTTGCCGCCCCGGTCGAAGAAGTTGTCGTCCGGGCCGAGGTCGGCGGTGCCGAGCACCGTCGACCAGAGGGCGGTGACCCGCTCGACCACGTCCTCGGCGGCCGAGGCCGGGGCCGGGGCAGCGGCGGGGGTGGAGACGGGCGTGGCGACGGCCGGCGCGTTCGGCACCAGCCCGACGAGCGAGCGGGTGCGGTCCTCCAGGACGGCCTCCAGCACGGTCGCGTACCGCCGGGCCAGCTCGGCGGCCGACTCGGCCGAGAGCCGGTCGCCCCGGTACAGCAGCGAGCCGGACATCCGCTCGCCGACCACGGTCAGGCCCAGGGTCAGCGCGAACTTGCCCACCGTCGCGGTGCCTTCGCCGACCGTCAGCGGCAGCAGCTCGTGACCGCCCAGCCGGGCGGGGGCCTCGGCGTGCGCCTGCGGGGCGAGCACCACGTCGAGGTACGGCGTGGACCCGGCCGAGCGCGGCGGGTTGAGCGCGGTGACCACCGTCCCGAACGGGACGTGCTGGTCGTCCAGCGCGTCCAGGATGCCGTCCCGGGTGGCTTCGAGCAGGTCGGCGAGAGTGTCGCCGTCGGTGTGCCGGGAGCGCACCACGACGGTGTTCAGGCAGGGGCCGATGACGTCCTGGAACTCGGGCGAGGTCCGGGTGTCGGTCGGGAACCCGAAGGTGAGGTCGCTGCTGCCGGTCCAGCGGTGCAGGGTGCCGATCAGGGCGGCGGCGGCCACCATGAACCAGGACACGCCCAGCTCCTCCTGGAGCGGACGCATCCGCCGGAGCAGGTCCGCGGGCAGGTCGAGGGCGACACTGCCGTGCGGCTGCGGGGCGGGCGGCGCCGGTAGCGGGAGGCGGCTCGGCGCGCCGGTCAGCCGCTCCACCCAGCGGTCCAGGCCCTCGGGGTCGCCCTGCTCCTCGGCCGCGACCAGGTCGCGGTACTGCTTGCCCGGCTCGGTCGAGGTGCCCTGGTAGCCGCGCTGGAGCTCGGCGAGGAGAAGCGGCAACGAGGAGATGTCGAAGACGATGTGATGGATCGTCAGGGTGAGGACCTGGCCGTCCGGAGTGTCGACCAGCCCCGCCCGGAGCAGCGGCCCGGCGGACAGGTCGAAGGGGCGGTCCGCCTCGGCCCGCAGCAGCCCGTCGAGTTCGGCCGCGCCGGCGCAGCGATCCCGGCGCACCTCCGGTCGCCACGGCGCGCCGATGAGCTGGCGGACGCCGTCCGGCCCCTGCTCGAAGGTCGTGCGCAGCGCCTCGTGCCGTTCGACGACCCGGGCGAGTGCCTCGGCGAGCCGCGCCGGGTCGAGCTCACCGGTCAGCCGCCAGGCGAACGGCACGTTGTAGCGGCCGGGTTCGGGGTCCAGCCGCTCGGCCAGCCAGATCTGCTGCTGGAAGCCCGAGGCCGCGGATTCCTCGCGCGCGGCGGCGGGTGCGGCGGGCGTGGCCGCGGTGCCCCGCTGGGCGTCGATGTGGGCCGCGAGGTCGGACAGGACGCCGTGCTTGAACAGGTCGCGCAGTTTCAGCCGTACGCCCAGCCGCTCGCGGATCCGGGCCAGCAGGGTGACCCCGCGCAGCGAGTGGCCGCCCAGGGACCAGAAGGAGGCGTCGCCCGAGGTGACCGGCCGTTCCAGCAGCTCGGTCCACATCTCGGCGAGGAACAGCTCGGTGGGCGTGGTCAGTTCGCGCCCCGGGGCGTCCGGCTGCCCGCCGGGGGCGGCCGCCGTCCCGGCCTGCTCCAGGAGTTCGAGCATCCGGGCCCGGTCGGCCTTGCCGGTCGGGCCGATCGGCAGCTCGGAGAGGACCAGCCAGCGCGCCGGGACCATGTACCCGGGCAGCCGGTCGGCCAGCCGGGCCGACAGGGCCGCGGGCAGGTCGTCCCCGGCCGGCTCCGACGCGGCGCCGACCACGGCGCAGCCGGCCAGTTCGGCGGCGGTGCCCTCGCCCAGCTTCTCCACGAAGGCGGCCTCGACGAGCCCGGTCGCGACGGCGGCCTGCTCGATCTCCTCCAGCTCGATCCGGAACCCGCGCAGCTTCACCTGGCGGTCCCGGCGGCCGGTCATCTCCAGCGCGCCGTCCGGGAGTTCGCGGGCCAGGTCGCCGGTGCGGTAGATCCGCTCACCGGTGCGCGGCTCGGTGACGAAGCGCTCGGCGGTCAGCTCGGCCCGGCCCAGGTAGCCCAGCGCCACGCCAGGGCCGCCGAGGCACAGCTCGCCCGGCTCACCCGGCGCCACCGGGGCGAGGTCGTCGTCGAGCACGTACGCGGTGGTCTGCTGCAGCGGGTGCCCGATCGGGACCCGCTCGCGACCGGCCAGGCTCTCGGCGGTGCACTCGAACCAGGTCGCGAACGCGGTGGCCTCGGTGGGGCCGTAGCCGTTGACCAGGCGGGCGGGCGGCCCGGCGGCCAGGACCCGCAGGGTCGCGGCCAGGTCCAGCTGCTCGCCGCCGACCACCAGGTTGCGCAGCGAGGCGAAGGCGTCGGGCTGCTCCCAGGCCACGGTGTGGAACAGCGAGGTGGTGAGGAACATCGTGACGATCCGGGCCTCGCGGACCAGCGCCGTCCACTCGTCCAGGGTGAGGTCGGTGAGCAGCGGCAGCGGGACGATGGTGCCGCCGGAGGTCAGCGTGGACCAGATCTCGCAGGTGGTGACGTCGAAGGCGGGGTTGCAGGTGTTGGCCACCCGGTCACCGGGCTCGATCGGGCAGTAGACGGCCCCCTCGACCAGCCGGATGACCGCGCGGTGCGGCACCAGGACGCCCTTCGGGCGGCCGGTGGAGCCGGAGGTGTAGCAGACGTAGAGGGGGTCCTCGCCGCCCGCCGCCGGGAGTGCGGGGCCGGGCTGGGCCGTTCCGGGCTGAGGCGCACCGGGCTGCGGCTCGCCGGTGCCCGGGTCGGCGTCCGTGGTCAGCACGGTGAGCCCGGCGGGCATCCGCCGCCGGCTGCCGACCACGGCGGCGGCCGCGCCGGAGCCGGTGATGATGTCGGCCACCCGGTCCTCGGGGGCACCGGCGTCCAGCGGCAGGTACGCGGCGCCGCTGCGGGCGATGCCGAGGAAGGCCACCACCAGCTCGACCGACCGGTCCAGGTCGACGGCGACGACCGCGCCCCGGCCGACCCCGGCCGCGGCCAGCCGGTCGGCGAGCGTGCCGGCCCGGTGCCACAGCTGGGCGTACGTCAGGGCGGCGCCGGTGACCGGGTCCTGGACGGCAGGGGCCTCGGGCCGGGCCAGGACCTGGGCGGCGACCAGTTCGGTGACGCTCCGGCCGGTGACGGCCCGGCCCGCTCCGCCGGCGCTGTCGACGCGCAGGGCCGGATCGCCGAGGCGGTCGCGGTCGATCTTCCCGTTGCGGGTGAGCGGCAGCTCGGAGAGGAACACCAGCTCGGCCGGGACCATGAACCCGGGCAGCCGCTCGGCCAGGCCCCGGCGGACCGACTCGCGGTCGGGGACGGCGCCGGCGGCGACGGCGTAGGCGAGGATGCGCCCGCTGCCGTCGTCGAGCTTCTCGACCGCGACGGCGGCCTGGGCGATCCCCGGGTGCGCGGTGACGGCGGCCTCGATCTCTCCGGGCTCGATCCGGAACCCGTTGATCTTCACCTGGCGGTCGGCGCGGCCCAGGTAGCGCAGGTTCCCGTCCTCGCCCCAACGGGCGAGGTCACCGGTGGCGTACATGCGGTCGCCGGGGGCGCCGAAGGGGTCGGCGAGGAAACGTTCCTCCGTGAGATCCGGCCTGGCGGCGTACCCCAGGGCGACGCCCTCCCCGCCGATGTACAGCTGGCCCGCGACGCCGGGCGCCACCGGTGCGCCGTTCTCGTCGAGGACGTAGACGCGGGTGTTGTCCATCGGGCTGCCGATCGGGACGTCGTCGCCCAGCGGCGGGCCCGGGTGGATCCGGTAGCGGGTCGCGAAGGTCGTGGTCTCGGTCGGGCCGTAGCCGTTGACGAGGGAGATGCCGGGGCAGGCGGCGACCACCTGGGACACCGCGAGCGGGGAGACCACGTCGCCGCCGACCCAGACCTCGCGCGCCCCGTCGAGGCAGCCCGGGTCTCCGGCGGCCAGCGCGCCGAACAGCCCCGCCGTCAGCCAGAGTCCGGTGACCCGGCCGCCGCCGACCAGCCGGCGCAGCAGCACGGCGTTGACCGCCTCGGGGGCGACCACGACCCGGCCGCCGGACAGCAGCGGCACCCAGAGCTCGTAGGTGGAGGCGTCGAAGGCGTGCGGGGAGTGGAACAGCACCCGTTCGTGGGCGCCGCCGCGCCAGATCCGGTCGGAGGCGAGCGCCACCACGTTGCGGTGGGTGACCTGGACGCCCTTCGGCTCGCCGGTGGAGCCGGAGGTGTGCATCACGTAGAGCACGCTGTCGGGGCCGGGAAGCGTCTCGGCCTCGGTGGCTGCGGTGCCCACGGTGTCGGGCGTGTCCAGGGCAGTGCCGTCCACGGTGTCGTGTGCGGTGTCGTGCGCGGCGCCCGGGCCCACCAGCAGGGTCCGCCCCTCGGCGGCGAGGGCGTGGTGCTCGGTCGTGCCGTCGACCAGGAGCAGCGCGCAGTCCAGCCGGTGCAGGATCGAGCGCAGCCGGGATTCGGGCGAGCGGAGGTCCAGCGGCACGTAGGCGGCGCCGGTCTTGGCCACCGCGAGCAGGGCCACCACCAGCGCGGCCGAGCGTTCCATCAGGACGGCGACCCGGTCCCCGGGCCGTACCCCGTCCCCGGCCAGGCGTCGGGCGAGCACGTCCGCCCTGGTGTTCAACTCCGCGTAGCTGAGGAGCTCGCCGTCGGCGGCCTCGATCGCGACGGCGTCGGGGGTCTCGGCCACCTGCTTCTCGAAGACCTGCGGGAGGCTCCCCTCCGGGAGGGGAGCCGCCGTGTCGTTCCGCTCTCTCAGCCACGCTTCCATGTCAAGTCCTCACGAAGGGCATGCCCAGGGCGGTGGGCATGAAGGTCCGGATGATGGGAGTCGGCCCGGGCGCGCGACGGCAGCCCGCGGGCGGACGGCCCCAGGGGGGACCGCCCGGACCGCGTGCGCGGGGTACGGCTCAGGGATTCTCGACGGTGGTCGCTCGGGCGGGCGTGCGGGGCGCCGCACGGCGGGGAGCGAACGGGGCGCGGGGCACGCGGGGCCGTCGGGCGGGTTGGGCGCGCGGAGGCGCCGGGTGGCGGGCGCCCGTGGGCTAGGCCGTCACACGGGGCGGGGGAGGCGACAGCCGCCCGAGGGGTGAACTGCCTCGGGTGAGAGCGTCGTTCGAGTTGAACCCACTGTGCCTGTCCCCCTGTGAACCAAAAGATGATCGTGTCGCGTCAACAACGTAAGGACCATTCGTCGCGCCGGACAAGGGCCTCCCGGCTTCTGGCCGGAATGCTTCGGTCCGGCTGGGCACTGGGTGCCACTCCGAGGGCCACCGGTCCGTGGCGGTCCGGTGGCGGGGAGTGACAGTGGGCCGTCGGTCCTGGGCGGACGGGTGGACCGGTGCGCGGGATCCGGGCCCTGGTCGGGGAGGTGGCCGTCGGGCTGACCTCCTCGTTCACGCCACGGGGTACGTCGGATGGAGGTCCGGTGAGCGGGTCGCGGCGGTTTCCCGGAGGTACGTCGAGGCCCTGCCCCGGGGTGGGTCGCGCGGGCGGGTGTGGCTGAAAATCTTCGACGCTGACACCTTGTCAGCTTCGATCCGCCGGTGGCAGGGGCCGAGGGTCTTGGTTTCCGTGCTCGGCGGGGGCCGGGGGGCCGCCGTCCGCCGGGGCCCGTGGCCCTTCCCGCCACCTCGCGCGCCCCGCCGTGCTCCGTGCCTACGATCGGAGGAGCCTCCCGCTCGCCGGACGAGCGCGTGGGTGCAGGCGAGACGGAAGTCAGGTGGCCGATGGCCCCGAGGTCCGCGCAGTGGCCGCCGTACGTGCGGCTGGCGCCGTGGTTGCTGATCGTCGGCGGGCTGGTGTGGGACGCGCTGGACCCGGCCGACTACTGGGGCGACCCGATGCTGGCGGCGGCGGCCGTGCTGGCCGGGGCGCTGCTGCCGCTGCGGGACGTCGTCGCGGTGGCGCTGGCGAACGTGGCCGGGATCCTGGTGCTCTCCGCGCGGGACGGCTCGATCGGGACCGGGAGCGGCTACCTGGAGCTGGTCAACACCGCCTTCGCCGCGCTGCTGGGCATCGGGGTGAACCGGCTGCTGGCCCGGCACGGGCGCCGGCTGGAGCGGGTGCGGTCGGTGGCGGAGGCCGCGCAGCGGGCGGTGCTGCCGGAGCCGCCGGGGCGGGTGGCGGGGCTGGAGGTCGCGGCCTGCTACCGGGCGGCGCTGGACGAGGCGCTGATCGGCGGGGACGCGTACGCGTTGCAGGCCACTCCGTACGGGGTCCGGGTGCTGATCGCGGACGTGCGGGGCAAGGGGCTGCACGCGGTGGGGGCGGTGTCGGTGCTGCTGGGGGCCTTCCGGGAGCTCGCGCACCGGGAGCCGGACCTCGCCGGGCTCGCGGAGGCCCTGGAGCGCACGCTGGCCCGGGAGAGCGCCGGGCTGGGCGAGGAGCTGCGGCTGGAGGGGTTCATCACCGCGCTGCTGGTGGAGTTCCCGCCGGGGGAGGCGGTCGCCCGGACGGTGGACTGCGGCCACCCCGGGCCGTACCTGCTGGACGGCGGCGGGGCGGGGGTGAGCCGGTGGGACGCGGCCGACCCGGGGCTGCCGCTCGGGATGGGTGCACTGGGGGCGGGCCGGCCCGAGGTGGAGACCAGGCCGTTCCCGCCGGGGAGCACGCTGCTGCTGGTGACCGACGGGGTCACCGAGGCGCGGGACGCGGCGGGGGAGTTCTACGACCCGGTGCGCGGACTGGCGCCGCTCGGGCCCTTCGCGGGGGCGGGGCAGGCGGTCGCGGCACTGGTGGCGGACGTGGCCCGGTGGACGGGCGGCCCGCGCGACGACGACATGGCGGTGCTCGCGGTCACCCGGCTCCGGCGGCCGGGCCCTGCGGCTCCGGCGGCTCCGGCGGCTCCGGTGGACCCGGCCGGCTGAGCGCGGCGGGCCGGGTGCGGCGGGCCGAGGGCGGCGACCGAGAGTGGCGGGGCACGGCTCCGAACGGTTACGCCGATATCACGGTGAGGTTACGGAAGCTGCCTACTCCATGGATTCCGGCCAAGTTGGCGGGTGTTGGCCGGTGGCCGGAAAGCGGGTGTCCGGATACCGGACGAGGAAATGGACGCCCTGGTCGGGAGCCGTCCGGGAAGCCCCGGAGAGCGGTGAAGGCCTTGGCGGGCAGGCCGGGCCGGGTGCACGCGGGAGCGGCGCCGGGGGATAAGGGCTCGTAAGGGAGGTGCCGGGGCCGGTCACCGTGGTGGCGGGATCCGGCCGAGCCGGGGAACGTCCGGAAAGGGACCTGTTGCTTGCCCTGTGTCGAATGCGTGACCGAGAGTCGCATCGATGAACGAGAAGCCTCACCCCCGCCAGGCCCGTCTGTTCGGCCACCGCGACTTCCGGCTCCTGCTGTCCGGGGCAGCGGCGGCCCAGACGGGCAGTCAGGTCACCCTGGTCGCCCTGCCCTTGGTGGCGGTGGTGGTGCTCGACGCCACCCCCTTCGAGGTCGGCCTGCTCACCGCCGCCGAGACCGCGGCCTTCCTGCTGGTCGGCCTGCCGGCCGGCGCCTGGCTGGACCGGATGCGCAAGCTCCCGGTGCTGATCCGCGCCGACGTGGTGCGCTGTCTCGCGGTCGGCTCGATCCCCCCGGCGGCGGCCTTCGGGGTGCTCACCATGCCCCAGCTCTACCTGGTCGCGCTGGTCACCGGGGTGGCCACGGTCTTCTTCGACGTGGCCCACCAGTCCTTCCTGCCCGCTGTCCTGCCGCGCGAGCAACTGGTCGCCGGAAACGGCGCCCTGGAGACCGTCCGCTCCTCGGCGCAGATCGCCGGGCCGGGCCTGGGCGGCGGGCTGGTCCAACTGCTCGGCGCACCGCTCGCCATCGTGGCCGACGCCTGCGGCTACCTCGCCTCGGCGCTGCTGCTGGCCCGGATCCGGGTCGAGGAGGAGCTGCCGGAGCCGGAGCCCGGGCGCTCGCTTCGGGCCGAGGTGGCCGAGGGCGTGCGCTTCGTGCTCGGGCACCCGCTGCTTCGGGCGATCGCCACCGCCACCGCCGTGTCCAACCTGTTCGCCGCCGTGCTGATGGCCGTTCAGACCGTCTTCTGGGTACGGGTGCTCGACCTGTCGCCCGGGGCCATCGGCGCCCTGCTGTCGGCCTCCGCCGTCGGCGGGCTGGCGGGCGCGCTGTGCGCGGGGCAGCTGTCCCGCTGGGTCGGGCAGGCCCGGCTGATCTGGCTGGCCACCGTGGTCACTGCGCCGTTCGCGCTGCTGTGGCCGCTGTCCGGCGGCGGCCCCGGCGCCGTGCTGTTCGGCATCGGCTCCGGCGTGGTGCTGTTCGGCGCGGTCGCCTACAACGTCGCCCAGGTGAGCTTCCGGCAGAGCGTCTGCCCGCCCGAACTGCTCGGGCGGATGAACGCCACCATGCGCTTCCTGGTCTGGGGCACCCTGCCGATCGGCGCCCTCGGCGGCGGGGCCGTCGCCGACTGGGCCGGGCCGCGCGCCGCGCTGTGGCTGTGCGCGCTGGGCTTCCTGCTGGTGCCGGTGCCGCTGCTGCTCTCGCCGCTGCGGCGGATGCGCGACCTGCCCACGTCGCCGGCCGGACCCGGCGGCGAGGGCGGCCAGGACGGCGAGGGCAGTGAGAGCAGCGAGGGCAGCCAGGACGACGCCCAGCAGCCTGCGGCGAGCCCCAGCGCCACCCCCTGACCACCCGCCAACCTGACCGACCCGAACCGACCCGAACCGACCCGACCGAGCCGACACCGGAGACCGGAGACCGTTCCGTGCACGCCAGCATCACCGCCGCCTACCTCGCCCGGTACCGCGCCGCTGCCGCCGACTCCCCGATGGAACTGCTCCCGCTGACCGGCGCCCAGCGGCGGTTCCTGATCACCCGCCGACTCGCCCCGCAGACCCGCTCCGACGTCGCCCCGCTGTTCTTCGCCTACCCGGCCGGCGCCCTCGACCTGGACCGGCTGGGCCGCGCCGCCACCGCCGTCGCTGCTGCCCACCCGGCGCTGTGCGGCGCCTTCGTGACCGTCCGCGGCACCCCGGTGCTGCGCACCGGCGGCCCCTCCGTCGAGGTCGCCCGGATCGAGGTGGACCCCGGCGCCGGCACCCACCGGGCGCTGCGCGCGGCGCTGCTGGACTGGCCGCTCGACGGGCCCGCGCTGCGCCTGCTGGTGGCCCGGGAGCCGGACGGCGGTGAGGACCTGCTCGCCCTCGCGTTGGACCACGCGGCCTGCGACGAGCAGTCGCTCGGGGTGCTGGTCGGCGAACTCACCGAGGCCTACCGGCGGGACGAGCCGTCCGCGCCCGGCCCCGGCCCGCAGGCCGTCGCCGACTTCCGGGAGGCCGTCGAACTCCAGCTGGCCGCAGAGGAGTCCGCCGCCGGGCCCGCCGCCCAGGCCCACTGGGGGCGCCGGCTCGGCGGCCTGACCGGGGCGGGCGGCGGCGCCGCGCGGACCACCGGCATGCTGGTCGAGCGGCTGCCCGCCGTCCCGGCGAGCGCCCGGGGCGCGATCTTCCCCGCCCTGCTGGACGCCGTCGGCGCCGCCGCCAGGCGCCTGCACCGCGCGGACGGCCCGCTGGCGCTCGGCTATCCGTGGGGCGGCCGCCCGCCCGGCGCGCCCGCCGCGCTCGGCTGCTTCCTCAACACCCTGGTGCACGCCGTGCCCACCCGGCCCGCCACCGACCTGGAAGCGCTCTGCGACGACTGGTGGGACGACCTCGACCACGCCGGAACCCCCTTCGACGAGGTGGTCCGGGCCGCCCGGGTCGCCGGATCGCCCTGGTCCGGCGGGCTGGACGCGATGCTCACCTTCGAGGACCTCCAGCGCCGCCCGCCGTTGGTGCTCGGCGGCGTCCCCGGCCGGGAGGTCCACCTCGGCGGGCGCCCGCTCGCCGCGCCGACGGCCGTCTCCGCCTCCCACGGCGAGGAGCTGACGGTACGCCTGGCCTGGGACGACGAGCGCTTCCCGGCCGCCGACGCCGAGGCCGCCTTCGCCGAGCTGCTGGCCGTGCTGCGCCGTCACCTCTAGACGCTACGGCCCCTCAGACCCCATCCTCCCCAAGGGCCACATCCACCTCCCAGGACCACCACTCCAAGGACCACCTCCACCTTCCAGGACCGCCTCCACCTCCCAGGACCCCCGGGCCGCGCCCCCACCCCGGTGCGGTCCGGCCCCCACCGGCCGCGCCGGGACCACCCCACGCCCGCGCCCGGCCACCGCAGTGCCGACACGCCCACCACACAAGGGAATCACCCATGTTCGCACTCTCTCCCTCGCAGGAGATCGTCTGGCTGCACGAGCAGATGCAGCCGGGCAGCCGCGCCTACAACTTCACCGGCGTCCTCGACCTGTGGGGGACCCTCGACCGGGACGCCCTGCACGCCGGCCTCACCGCCGTACTGGCCCAGCACCCCGGCCTGCGCCTGGAGTTGGTGCCCCGGGCGGAGGGCCTCCCCGGCCAGCGGGTCGCCGAGGACTGCCGGCCGGAGCTGCGGCACAGCGACTTCACCGCCGAGGCCGACCCGGAGGCCGTGTTCCGTACCCTGCTCGCCGCGGAGGCCGAGGAGCCGCTGGACACCGAGCGGGCGCCGCTGCTGCGCTGGCACCTCGTCCGGCTCGCCGACGACCACCACCGGCTGATCCACGTCGAGCACCACCTCGTCCACGACGGCCACTCCTTCGCGATCTTCCTGCGCGACCTGTTCACCGTCTACCGCGCCCACGTCCTCGGCGAGTCCTACGAGTTGGCCACCGCCCCCTCGTACGAGCAGCACGCCCGCACCGAGGCCGACCCGCAGGCCCGCGAGCGCGCCCTCGCCTTCTGGACCAAGGAGCTGGCCGACGCCCCGCGCGAGGTCACCCTGCCCGGGCTGGCCCACCCCGGGGTCGAGCGCCGCCACCGCGGCGGGCAGCTGCGCCAGTCGATCGGCGCCGACCTCGCCGAGCGGCTGCGCGAGCGCAGCCGGACCGACGGCCACACCCCGTTCAGCACCCTGCTCGCCCTGTTCGCCGAACTGCTGCGCCGGCACAGCGGCCACCGCGAGGTCACCGTCGGCACCGCCGTCGGCAACCGCCCCGAGGGCTTCGAGGGCACCGTCGGCATGTTCGTCAACACCGTGCCGCTGCGCCTGCGGCTCGACCCGGCCGCCTCCGGCACCGAGGCCGTCGACGAGGTCACCGACGTCCTGATGCGCGCCCTGCCCTACCAGGACCTGCCGGTGCAGGAGCTCACCCGCCGGCTCGGCCTGCACACCGGCGGCGCCGACAACCCGCTGTTCAACGTGATGTTCAGCGCCCACGACGCCGCGCTGCCCGACGTCCAGGCCCCCGGGCTCGACGTCTCGCTGTACGAGGGCTTCAACACCGGCACCACCCGCTTCGACCTCGACCTGGTGCTGCTGCCCGACGACCGCCGGGTGGTCGGCGAGAAGCACGGCGCCGCCGGGATGACCCTGATCTGGGACTACGACGCCGACCTGTTCGGCGAGGCCAGGGCCGTGCTGCTGTCCGAGCGCCTGCTGGAGCTGCTGCGCCGCTACCTGGACGCCCCGGAGACGGTGCTCGCCGCGCTGGCCCCCGAGCCCGCGGCCGAGCCCGCCACCCCGGTCGTCCCGGTCGGACTCGACCCGGCCGCCGCCCACGACCCCACCGCGCTCGCCCTGCTGGCCGGCACCGAGCGGATCACCTACGGCGAACTGGACCGCCGCGTCGGCGAGTTGGCCGACCGGATGCGCGCTGCCGGGGTCACCGCCGGCCAGCCGGTGGCCGCCGTGCTGCCGCGCGGCACCGACAGCGTGGTCGCCCTGCTGGCCTGCCTGCGCCTGGGCGCCGTCCACGCGCCGCTGTCCACCGAGGACCCGGCCGCCCGGCTCGGGCTGCTGCTGGAGCGGCTCGCCCCCGCGCTCGTCCTCGCCACCCGGCAGAGCGCGCTCGCGCTGCCCGCCGAGGGCGTCACCCCGGCGCTGCTGGACGGCCCCGCCTTCCCGAAGGCCGAGCCCGCCGCCGTCCTGGAGGGCGGCGCGTACGTCATCCACACCTCCGGCTCCACCGGCGTGCCCAAGCCCGTCCTGGTCGGCCGCGAGGCCCTCGCCGGGTACGTCGCCGCGATCGCCGCCCGCTACGAACTCACCGCCGCCGACCGGGTGCTGCTGTTCGCCCGGCCCTCCTTCGACGTGTCGCTGGAGGAGGTGCTGCCCGCCCTCGCGGTCGGCGCCGCCCTGGTCGTGCCGCAGCGCGAGGTGCCCACCGGGCCCGAGCTGGTCGCCGTGCTCGCCGCCCGCGGCGTCACCGTCGCCAACCTGCCCACCAGCTACCTGCTCGCGGTCCGCGAGGACCTGCGCGAGGCGCTGCGCGACGGCCGCTGGACGCCGCGCCTGCTCGTCCTCGGCGGCGAGCGGCTGCCCGCCCGCGCCCTGGCCGGGCTGACCGAGGCCACCACGGTGCTCAACGCCTACGGCGTCACCGAGGCCACCGTCACCTCCACCGTCCACCGGGTCACCGCCGAGGACGTCGCCGAGGACGGCGAGATCCCGCTCGGCGCCGAACTCGACGGCGTGCGCCTGCACGTCCTGGACGAGACGCTGCGCCCGCTCCCGTACGGCTGCGTCGGCGAACTCGCCGTCAGCGGCGGCCTGCTGGCCGAAGGCTACCTCGGCCTGCCGGAGCCCACCGCGGCCCGCTTCATCACCGTCCCCGGCCTGGACGGCGCCCGGGTCTACCGCACCGGCGACCGCGGCTACCGCGACACCGAGGGGCGCCTGCGCTTCCTCGGCCGCGCCGACAACCAGGTCAAGCTGCGCGGCCACCGGATCGAACTGGAGGAGATCGAGGCCGCCGCCTCCGCCGAACTCGGCGGCCGCTCCTGCGCGGTGCTGCTGCACCACGACCCGCAGACCGGCCCCCGGCTGGTCGGCTTCCTGGAGGGCGCCGACCGCCCCGACCAGGCCGCCCTGCACGACGCGCTGGCCCGCCGGCTGCCCGGCGGACTCGTCCCCGCCACCTGGACGGCCGTCGCCGCCATGCCCACCCTGCCCGGCGGCAAGCCCGACCGCGCCGCCCTCGCCCGGCTGGCCGACCAGGCCCCCGCCGAGCGGGAACAGGAGCGCGCGCCCAGCGCCTTCACCGACCCCGGCCAGGAGCTGATCGCCACCGCCTGGCGCGAGGTGCTCGGGCACGACCGCTTCGGCCCGGACTCGCACTTCTTCGAGGTCGGCGGCCACTCGCTGCTCGCCGCCCAGCTCGCCGCCTTCCTGGAGCCCCACCTGGGCAGCCGCCCGCCGCTGCGCACCCTGTTCCGGCACGCCGTCCTGGCCGACCAGGCGCGCGTCCTCACCGGAGACGTCAAGTGACCGCCCCCTCCGCCGTCCTGGAGGACGGCCACCGCGAGCTCGTGGACGCCTTCGAGAGCTTCATCCGCCGCGAACTCGTCCCGCTCGCCGCCGAGTTGCCGGAGACCGCCGACCAGGTCCCGAGCGACCTGCGGGCCTACGTCCGCAAGCGCTCCGCCGCGCTCGGCTTCTACGCCGGCGACTACCCCGAGGAACTCGGCGGCGCCGACATGCCGTTCACCGCCGTGGTGCTGCTGCACCACGCCGCCGGACGCAGCGGCTGCGTGCTCGCCCCCTACGCGCTGGCCGGCTCCGACGGGCCCAGCCCGCTGCTGCGGCACGGCACCCCCGAGCAGATCGAGCGGCACCTGATCCCGCTGGTGCGCGGCGAGCAGACCCGCTGCCTGGCGCTCACCGAGCCGCAGGCCGGCTCGGACGCCTTCCACCTCACCACCACCGCCGTGCGCACCGGCGACGGCTGGGTGCTGAACGGGCGCAAGACCTTCGTCAGCAATGCCGAACACGCCGGGATCGCCCTGGTGGTGGCCGCCACCGACCTCGGCGACGGCAAGGGCCCGACCGCCGGGGCGACCGCCTTCGTGCTGCCGATGGACCAGCCCGGCCTGCGGATCGGCCAGCGCTACGAGGGGATGTCCGGCGAGCCGCTGTTCGAGCTGCTGCTGGATGGGGTCACCGTCGGCCCGGAGGCCGTGATCGGCGGCGAGGAGGGCATCGCCGCGGCCACCGCCCTCGCCATGGACAGCCTCTCCCGCGGCCGCCTGGTGGTCGCCGCGATGTGCAACGGCATCGCCGAGTACGCGCTGCGGATCGGCGTCGAGTACGCCCGCGAGCGGCGCGCCTTCGGCAAGGTGATCGGCGAGTACCAGCACATCCAGGAGCACCTGGTGACCACCCGCGCCGAGGTGGAGTGCGCCAAGCTGCTCACCCTCGCCTGCGCCCGGCTGGTCGACGAGGGCACCGAGGCGCCCGAGAACGCGGCGCTCGCCAAGCTCACCGCCTCCGAGACCGCCGTCCGCGCGGTGGACCGCTCGCTCCAGGTCCACGGCGCCACCGGCTGGGTGCGTGGCCACCCCCTGGAATTCCTGTACCGCTACGTCCGGATGACGACGATCATCGAAGGGACCTCCGAGGTCCAGAAGGTGATCATCGCCCGCTCCATGGGCCTGAACTGACGTCACGCACGCATCTGGAGACGATGATGGAATCCCTGAGCATCGGCTACGGCCGCCCGCACCAGGACGGCGCGGTCCTCGACCTGTTCACCACCTGGGCGCACCGCACCCCGCAGGCGCCCGCCCTGATCGACGGCGGGCGCACCCTCGGCTACGCCGAACTCGACCGCCTCGCCGACACCGTGGCGGCGTCCCTGCGCGGCAAGGTCGGCGCCGGCGACCTGGTCGGCGTCTGCCTCGGCCACTCGGCGGAGCTGGCCGCCGTCACCCTGGCGATAGCCAAGCTCGGCGCCGTCCACCTGCCGCTCGGCCCGCGCCCCGGCGAGAAGCGCCTCCAGGCCGTCGCCGAGCAGCTGCGCCCGGCCTGTCTGATCGGCGAGGCCGCCGTGCTGCCGCCCGGCGGCGAGCGCCTCGAACTCGACCTGCCCAGCCCCGGCCCGACCACCCCCGGGCTGCCCACCCCCGGCCTGCTGGCCGCCCTGACGCCCGGTGAGCAGGTGAGCGTGCCGGTCGGCACCCACTACGCCGTGCTCACCTCCGGCTCCACCGGCACCCCCAAGGCCGTCGCCGTCACCGAACCGGCGCTCGGCGCGCTGCTGCACTGGTACCGCGAGCTCACCGGCCTCGGCCCCGGCGAGCGGCACAGCCTGCTGGTCGGCGTCGCCTTCGACCCGCACGTGATGGAGCTGTGGGCCACCCTCACCTCCGGCGCCGCGCTCGTCGTCGCCCCCGAGAGCGTCCGCTGGGACTCCGGCGCGCTCACCGACTGGTGGCGCGAGGCGGGCATCACGGTCTCCCTGCTGCCCACCCCGCTGGCCGAGCCGATCCTCAACCGGCCCTGGCCCGCCGGGCTGGCGCTGCGCCACCTGGTGGTCGGCGGCGACCGGCTGCGCCGCGCCCCCGGGCCGGAGGTCACCGCGACCGTCCACAACGCCTACGGCCCCGCCGAGGCCACCGTCGCCACCACCGTGCACACCATGGCGCCCGGCGGCGACCACGGCGCCGGTGCGCCGCCGATCGGCCTGCCGATCCCCGGCGCCGTCCTGCTGGTCACCGACGAGCAGGGCGACCCGGTGCCCAGAGGGACGGCCGGCGAGCTGCGGATCGGCGGCCGGGGCCTGGCCGCCGGCTACCTCGACCCCGAGCTGACCGCCCGCCGCTTCGTCCAGGCGCCCCCCGGCGTGGACGGCACCGACCGGGTCTACCGCACCGGCGACCGGGTGGTGATGCGCGCCGACGGCGTGCTGGAGTTCCACGGCCGGCTGGACGACCAGGTCAAGGTCAGCGGGGTGCGGATCGAACCCGCCGAGGTCGAGGCCGCCTTCGAGCGCGACGACCGGGTGCGCCGCGCTGTGGTGGCCGCCGAGGCCGCGGCCACCGGCGGCGTCCGGCTGCTCGCCTTCGTCCAGGCCGAGGCCGACGCGGAGACCGCGAGCCTGCTGGAGGCTGTCCGGCCCTGGCTGCCCGAGCAGGCCGTGCCCTCGGCCGTACGGCTGGTCGACACCTTCCCGCTGGACCCCAACGGCAAGGTGGACCGCGCGGCGCTGCTCGCCGCGCTCGCCGCCGAGCCCGCGGCCCCGGCGGCCGTCGGCGAGGACGGCGACACCGCGGTCGAGCGCACCCTGGTGAAGCTCTGCCGTGAGCTGCTCGGCCGTGCCGACCTCGGCCCGGGCGACAACTTCCTGGCGTCGGGCGGCAACTCGCTGGCCGCCGCCCGACTGCTGGAGTCCCTGGAGGGGGAGTACGGCGTACGGCTGCGCGCCCCGCTGCTGCTGCGCCAGCCCGATCTGCGGGCGGTCGCACGGCTCGTCGAGGAGCGGATGCCCAGCGCGTCCCTCGCCTGAGGACCCGGAGCCGTCCCGTGCACCGGGCCCCGTCCGGCCCTCTGTGTACGGGACGGCTCCGCCCCCGCCGCGCCCCCGTCGCACCTCCCGATCTGAACAGCGGCGCCCCGGCCCCAGCGCCGGGGCGCCCGGAAGGGACCCAGCCATGACGCCCGTCCTCCCCACCCTCCCCGCGCTGGTCGCCCGGCAGGCCGAGCAGCACCCGAGCGCGCTCGCCCTGACCGACGGCGCCACCTACCTCACCTACCGCGAACTCCACGACGCCGCCGGCCGGTTGGCCGCCGTTCTGGCCGCGCGCGGGATCGGCCCCGGCAGCGCCGTCGGCCTGCTGTGCGCCCGCTCGGCCAGGTTCGCCGTCGCCCAGCTCGCCGTCTGGCGGGCCGGCGGCCTCGTCGTCCCGCTCGACCCGGCCTACCCGCGCCCGCGCATCGCCGAGATGACCGCCGACGCGGAGGTCCGCCTCGTCCTCGGCGACAAGGCGCTGCTCGCCGACGCCGGACTGCCCGCCGAGCGCACCCTGGTGCTCACCGAGCGCGGCACCGAGGAGACCGGCGCGGCGGTGCCCGACGCCGCCGAGCCGGACGCGCCGGCCCTGCTCTACTACACCTCCGGCTCCACCGGCCGCCCCAAGGGCGTGCTCGTCCCGCACCGCGCCGTCACCGACCTGGTCACCGCCCCCGACGGGCTCGCCCTCGGCCCGCGCGACCGGGTGCTCTTCCACTCCACCCCCTCCTTCGACGCCGCCACCTTCGAACTGTGGGCGCCGCTCGCCCACGGCGCCGCCGTCGCCGTCTCCCCGACCGAGCGGCCCAGCGCCGAGGAACTCGTCCGCGACATCGAGCGGTTCGGCGCCACCACCGCCTTCCTCACCACCGCGCTCTTCCACCACCTGGCCGCCAAGGAGTCCCGGATCTTCGGCGTGCTGCGCACCCTGGCCGTCGGCGGCGAGGCGCTCGCCGCCGAGCATGCCGGGGCCGTGCTGCGGGCCTTCCCCTGGCTGGAGCTGTACAACGTCTACGGGCCCACCGAGGCCACCACCTTCACCACCGCCCACCGGATCACCCCCGCCGACTGCGCGGGCGGCCCCGTCCCGATCGGACGCCCCTTCGGCGGCGCCCGTACCCTCGTCCTGGACGAGCGGCTCGCCCCGGTCGCGCCCGGCGAGATCGGCGAACTGTGGATCGGCGGCGGGCGGCTCGCCCAGGGCTACCTCAACCGGCCCGAGCTGACCGCCGAGCGCTTCCGCGAACTCCCCGGCAGCGGCCGGGCCTACCGCAGCGGCGACCTGGTGCGCCAACGCCCCGACGGCGCACTGGAGTTCCACGGCCGCACCGACGACCAGGTGAAGGTTCGGGGCTTCCGGATCGAGCCCGGCGAGGTCGAGCAGGCCCTGCTGCGGTTCCCCGAGGTCGCCGAGGCGGCCGTGGTGGTCCGCCGCCCCGGACAGGCCGACGCCGCGCTCACCGCCTGCGTCGTCCTCGCCGAGGGCGCCGGGGCGGCCGCCGAGACCCTGCGCACCCGGCTCGCCGAGCGACTGCCCGCCCACCTGGTGCCCACCGCCTGGACCGTCCTCCCCGCCCTGCCGCTCACCGGCAACGGCAAGGTCGACCGCCGCGCGCTCGCCGCCGCCCCGGACCCGGCGGCGGAGCACACCGGCGCGGCGGCCGAACTCACCCCGATCCAGCAGGTCGTCGCCGAGGCCTGGAGCCGCGCCCTGGAACGCCCGATCACCGATCCGGCCGCCGACTTCCTCGCCGAGGGCGGGCACTCGCTGCTCGCCATGTGGGTCGTCGACGACCTGGCCGGGGAGTTCGGCATCGACCTGTCCCTCGCCGACTTCCTCGGCCACCCCACCGTGGCCGGCCAGGCCGAACTACTGGAGCGCGCCCTGCGGGACGCCGACGACACCCAGGGAGCACCCCAGCGATGAGCAACGACCAGAACGACCTGCTGCGGCGCGCCCGCAACCGCCGCACCGCCCTCGCCCCGCAGCGCCCGGCCGCCGCCGCCGTCGACGCCGGCCCGGCCCCGCTCTCCCACGCCCAGCAGCGGATGTGGCTGATGGAGCAGCTCGGCCAGGGCGGCGCCCTCTACAACGTCCCGATCGCCACCCGGCTGCGCGGGCCGCTCGACGAAGCCGCCCTCGCCACCGCGCTCACCGGCCTCACCGAGCGGCACGCCGTGCTGCGCACCCGCTACCCGCGCCGCGGCGAACAGCCGTACCAGCACCTCGAACCGGCCGGTCCCGTCCCGCTGGCCGTCCTGGACGCCACCGGCGACGGCACCGAGCAGCTGACCGCCGAGGCCGCCCGCCCCTTCGACCTCACCGAAGGCCCGGTGCTGCGCGTGCTGCTGCTGCGGCACGCGCCCGAGGACCACACCCTGCTGCTGACGATCCACCACATCGCGGTCGACGGCGGCTCGCTGCCCGTCCTGGCCGCCGACCTCGCCGAGCTGTACGCCGCCGCCCGCGACGGCGTCGAGCCCCGGCTCCCGGCGCCCGGCATGCGGTACGCCGAGTACGCCCGCCAGGAGCGCGCCCGCGACGCCGAACTCACCGCCGCCGCCGACGCCCTCGCCGCCCGGCTGGCCGGCGCCCGCCCGCTGCCGCTGCTGCGGCCGGTCGCCCCCGGCGCCCGCGACCGCCGGGCCGGCCTGCACGCCGTGCCGCTCGACCCCGCCACCGTCGAGGGCCTGCGGCAGCTCGGCGCCCGGCACGGCGCCACCCTGTTCGCCGTCGTCCTCACCGCCGCCTTCGCCACCCTGCGCACCGCCGCCGGCCAGGACGACCTCACCCTCGGCTGCGCCAGCGGCCACCGGGCCCGCCCCGAACTGCGCCGCACCGTCGGGCTGGGCGTCAACACCCTCGCGGTGCGCGCCGAACCGGCCGGGGACGCCTCCTTCGCCGAGGCCATCGCCCTGGTGCGCGGCGCCCTGCTGGAGGCCCAGCAGCACCACCAGGTGCCCTTCGACCTGGTGGTCGAGCGGCTCGGCGCGGCGGCGCGCGGCGCGGACGGCACCCCGCTGCTGTCGGCCAGCTGCGACCTGGTCCAGCCCGCGACCGCCCTGACGCTGCCCGGCCTGGACGCCGAACACGTCGACGTCGACCTGGAACTCGCCAAGTTCGACCTCACCCTGGTGCTGGAGGAGGGGCCGCGGCCGCGCTGCCTGGTCCAGCACGACCACGCGGCCCTGGACGGCGCCACCGCCGCCCGGCTGGCCGAGGCCTTCGCCGCCGTGCTCCGCGCGGCCGTCGAGGACCCGGACCGCCCGCTCGCCGAACTCCCCGGCGAACCGCTGGTCCGCGCCGACCGGCATCCGGTGCTGGCGGCCCTCGCGGCCCACCCCGGGGTAGCCGACGCCGCCCTGGTGGAGACCGCCGACGGCCCGCCGCTCGCCTACGCGGTGGTGCGCGGCGCGGTCGCCCCCAGCGGCACCGACCTGCGCGCCCTGCTCCGGGCCGCCGTCCCCGCCGCCGAACTCCCGCTGGCCGTCACCCTGTTGGACCGCATCCCGCGCGGCGCGGACGGCGCCGTCGACCGCGGGCGGCTGCCCGGCGCCGCCGGTGCGGCGGCTCCCGGTGGCTCGGGCGCTGCGGAGGCGGATCGGGCCACGGCGGATCGGGCCACGGCGGCTCGGGCGACGGCGGCGACCGGCCCGCTCGACCTGGTCCGCGCCGCCTTCGGCGAACTGCTCGGCAGCGTCCCGCCCGCCGACGGCGACTTCTTCGCCCTCGGGGGCTACTCGCTGGTCGCCGTCCAGCTCGCCGAACGCCTGCGCACCCGCGTCGGCGTGCCGCTCACCGGCCTCGACATCCTGGAGCACCGCACCCCGCGCGCCCTCGCGGCCCTGCTCGCCGCCCGCGAGGAGGAGCGCCGCGCCGCCCTCACCCGCGTCGACGGCTTCCACAGCACCGAGCCGCGCACCGGCACCGTGCTGCTCACCGGCGCCACCGGCGGCGTCGGTGCCGCCGTGCTCCAGGAACTGATGGCCCAGGGGCGGCCGGTACGCGTCCTGGTCCGCCCCGAGTCGGCCCACCTGCCGGCCCTGCACGGCGCCGAGATCGCCGAGGGCGACCTCGCCGACCTCGACAGCCTCGAGCGCGCGGTCAAGGACGTGGACGCCGTCATCCACGCCGCCTGCACCTTCACCGAGCACGAGGTCGACCGGGCCGCCATGCGGGCCCTGCTGGACGGCTGGTCCGGCGGCCCGTTCGTCTTCGTCAGCAGCATCGACGCCTACGGGCGCCCGCCCGGCACCGAGGTCGCCGAGGGAGGCCCCAGCGGTGCACCCGTCACCGCCTACGGGCAGGCCAAGCTCGACTGCGAGCGGATGCTGTTCGAGACCGCCGAGGCCACCGGCCACGGCCCGGCCACCGTGGTGCGCGCCCCCATCGTCTGGGGCCCGCACCACCGCCTGCGCGACCAGCTCCGCTGGGGCTCCACCGGCGACCTCTACCAGGCCGCCCTGGCCGGCCGGCCGATCGCCCTGCCGGCCGCGGCCGACGGCGAGCCGGAGCAGTGGAACGGCGCCGCCTGGGTGCACTCCGCCGCCCTGGCCCGCGCCCTCGCCGCCTGTGCCCTGCCCGACAGCCCCGCCGCCGGCCGGATCGTCAACGCGATCACCGGGCACGTCTCCTGGGCGGAGTTCGGGACCGAGCTGATCCGGCTGCTCGGCTCGGACAGCACCCTGGACCTGCGCCCCGACGCCGACCCCGAGCTGTGGCGCCCGTGGCACTACCGGGCGGACACCCTCGCGGCCGCGCTCCAGCCGGAGCCGGGGGAGGACTGGCGCAGCGTGCTGGCGGCCATGGTCGGCTGACGGCGCCCGCCGGGCGGCGGTCGGCCAGCTCCGATCCGGGGGCCGGCCGCCGTTCGACGGGTGGTACGTCCTGAGCTTCGCCTTCGTTCCGGACCGGCGGTGCCACTGCACGGAGGAGTTCTCGGACGCCCCGGGTTGGGCCGACACCCTTGCCGGGGCCGGCTTCGCCGTGCTGGGGCGCCCTCGCCGGGCGGTGGCTCAGCGCCGGTGCAGCCGGGCCGTGGCCGTGGTGCGGATCCGCCGGGTGCGTCCGTGTTCGGCCAGGAGGTCCAGCACAGGGCCGCTGGGGGCCGTCCCGGCGGTGTGTTCGTCCGGGCCCTGCTCCGGGTCCTGCTCCGGGCCCTGCTCCGGGTTCGCGGTCAGCCCGTCGTCGTGCACGGGGATCTCCTCTCGTCGCGCCCCTCAGCCGATGTCGACCACCCGGGCCCAGCTCGGCGGTGCGCCCGGCCGGTACTCGCCGTTGTTCTCGCTGTACCGGGCCCCGCGCCGGAACCGGCCCACCACCGTACGGCAGGAGGGCGCGACCGACGGCCAGGGCGTCTGCCCGTCCGTCAGCACCACGACGACGTCCGGCTGCGGCCTGGTCCGCAGCGCCGCCGCGAAGCCCGTCCGCAGGTCCGTCCCGCCGCCGCCGACCAGCGGGACGCCCGCCGCGCGGCAGAGCGCGCCGACGGACTGCGGGGCCGCGTCGCAGGACAGCACGGTGACCAGGTCGTGCCGGCCGCCGACCGCCCGGCCGATCGCCGCGACCTCCAGCAGCGCACTGCCCAGCTCCTGGTCCGAGACCGACCCCGAGGTGTCGATCACCACCGACACCCGGGGCGGGCGCCGCCGCAGGCTCGGCAGCACCACGCCCGGCAGCGAGACCGCGCGGCGGGCCGGACGGCCGTAGCTGTAGTCCCCGCCCGCGCCCGGCCCGGAGACCGCCGAGCGCAGTGCCGCGCCCAGTAGTTGGCGCCACGGCTGCGGCGGGTGGAACGCCTCCTCGGCCCAGCGCCGCCAGCCCGCCGGGGCGTTCCCCGGGCGGCCCCGGATGCCCTCGGCGACCCGGAAGCGGACCGCGTCCTGTTCCTGGGCGGTCAGCCCGTGGGCGCCGTCCGGGCCCAGCTCCCAGGGGCGGTCCACGCCGTCGGCGCCGCTGCCGCAGTCCAGCCAGGCCAGGTTCAGCCGGCGCAGGTCGAAGCGGAAGCTGCGGACGTAGTCCTCCATCAGCTCGCCCCCGGGCAGGTCGAGGAGCTCCGGGGTCAGTGCGCCCGCGGGCGTGACCAGGCCGTCACCGAAGGCGTCGTCGTTGATCTCGCAGTCGGCGGCGATGTTCATCCGCAGCCGGTCCGCAGGTTCGGTCAGCCCGAGGACGCGGGCCAGGCGGTCGCTGCGCCCGTGGTGGTCGCGCAGCAGGTGCGAGACCTCGTGGACCCAGATCGAGGCGAGGTCCTCCACCGGGGTGCGGTCGACGAAGGCGGGGGAGGCGTAGCAGCGCCAGTGGCGGTCCACGGCCATGGTCGGGACCTGGCGGTCCTCCACCAGGTGGAGGGCGAACAGCGCGGTCGCCAGGTAGGGGCGGGCCCGGGCGGCCTGGAGCCGGGCGGCGTAGAGCTTGTCGCGGTCCAGCGGGCGCGCGTCCGCCGGGCGCGCGTCCACCGGCTCCGGCACCGGTTTCCGCGCCCGTGCGGACAGTGCTGGGGACCGCGGTACGGGTAGCGGTACGACCAGGGGGCGGGCGGTCAGCGGTTTGCCGCGCCTGCGGACGTCCAGCGGTGTGGCGGCGGGCCGGGTCCGGGTGTTCCAGCCGGTGTCCGGCGGGGTGTCGCCGGTGGGGGTGGTGCCCGGCGGCGTGCTGCCCTCGGGCACGGTGCCCTTCGGCGTGCGGCTCGTGCTCATCGGCCGGCCGTCACGTCGGTGCGGGCGGCGGTCCGGACGGCGGCGCGGTCGGCCCGCCGGGACAGCGCCACCGTCGAGGCGAGGTGCTCGATTGCCGCCGGGACCTCCCAGTCCTCCCGGCGCAGCGAGGCCAGCGTGGTGGCCGGGACGACCAGCACGTCCGGCGCGCCGGTCGACATCGCCCGCACCAGCAGCGCCCAGGCCGCGTCCCAGCGCGCCCGCTCCGGCCGGTTGCGCACCGCGGCCACCACTCCGTCCAGCACCACCTGGCGCAGGTCCCCGCGTTCGGGCAGCACGGCGGCGCTCGGGTCGGCGAGCAGCAGCTCGGGGTCCGGCAGGTCCATCCGGTCCATGCTCGCCATCAGTTCCAGCCCCGGCCCGTCCCCGACCGTGCCCCGGACCAGCAGCGACAGCACCTCCCGGGAGGAGCCGGCCGCGGTGGCGAAGGCGATCAGCCGCAGCGTCATGTCCCAGCTGCGCGGGGACGGCCAGGCACCGCCCCGCCTGGTCTCGTTGGTGGGCAGTCGGTGCACCAACTCAGGCCTCACCGTGAGCAGTTCGCAGACCGCCCGGCGGGCGAAGCCGACCGCCGCCGACAGCTCCGCCGGATCGAGTTGCGGCAGGGTGGCGACCGGCCACACCCCGCCGAGGCCGCGCACCACCACCTCGTGGTCGTGCACCCACTGGAGGTGGACGAAGCGGTTCGCCAGCGGTGCGCTCAGCTCCCACCCGTCGGCCGCCGAGGAGCGCGGGTTCGCCGCCGCCACGATCCGTACGCCAGGCGGCAGTTGGAGCGATCCGATGCGCCGCTCCAGGACCAGCCGGAGCAGCGCCGCCTGCACGGCGGGCGGCGCGGTGGACAGCTCGTCCAGGAACAGCAGCCCGTGCCCGGCCCGGACCAGGCGCACCGCCCAGTCCGGCGGGGCCAGCGGGATGCCCTGCTGCGCGGGGTCGTCGCCGACGACCGGCAGGCCGGAGAAGTCCGAGGGCTCGTGGACGCTGGCGATGACGGTGGTCAGTGGCAGGTCCAGGGCCTCGGCGAGCTGGTTGAGGGCGGCGGTCTTGCCGATGCCGGGCTCGCCCCAGAGCAGCACGGGCAGGTCCGCGGCCACCGCCAGGGTGAGCGCCTCCAGTTGGTCGTCCGGGCGGGGTTCGGTGCGGGTGTCGGCGAGCAGGTCGAGGAGCCGGCGGGCGACGTCGAGGCGGGCGGGGGTGGCGGGGGTGGACATGGTCACGGGCATGGGTGATCACCTTTGGAGGTCGGAGGAGGCCAGTGGGTTCCGCGCGTGGCGGTGCGCGGGTTTCTCGCGGATCGGCGGATCAGCGGGCGGCGGTACGCGGTTTCGAGTGGATCAGCGGGCAGCGGTGTGCGGGGGCCGCGGGAACGCGTGGCTGCGGCCCCGGTGTCGGGGCAGGCCGAACCGGTAGAAGTCGTAGTGGGTCAGGGGCTTCGCAGTCCTGGCCTGCCGGTCGACGGTCAGGCCGGAGCGGTAGAGGCCGTAGGCGACCCGGCGCTCGGCGGCCGCCGCGAGCTCCTCCCGCAGCGGGCCCTCACGCAGTGCCGCCTGTCGGCCGAGCAGGTCCTCCACCACGGCCAGGGCTCCGGCGGTGTCGCCGTGGTTCAACCGCTGGCGCACGTCGTCCAGTTCGGCCGGATCGCGGTGCGCCTGGTCGATCGCGCGCAGGCAGGGCAGCGGGGTGCCGGACAGCGCGGCCAGCAGCTCCTCGCGGCGCAGCTGTTCCGGGTCGTGGTCGAGTGCGGTCAGCACCCCGTCGACCACGGCGATCCGGTGCCTGGCGCCGCGGCACTCCACCAGCCTCTGCCCGGCGGGTGGGCGGTCCTCCTGCCGGGGTCGGTGGCCGGGTGCCAGCGCGGCCGCGACCAGTGGGTGCAGCCGGTCTGCGTCGAGCTCCCCGCTGTGCAGCAGGTCGAGGTCGGGCGGTACCCAGGTCGCCGCGTCGGGCAGCAGTGGCAGCGCCCGGACGTCCCCGACCGCCGCTTCGGCGTGGCCGTCGGGCCCGAGCACCAGCCGCTCGCCGCGTCCGAGCCGTACGGCGACGGGCCCTGGCGGGAGCCCCTCGGCGTGCAGCAGCAGCTGGGCCTCGGCGGGCCAGCGGTCGACGGCCCGGCGCAGCCCGTGGGGCCCGACTCCGTTGTACGGTGCCCCAGTTGGCGGGAGGGAGCCGGACCGCGCCGCCAACTCCCCGCTGCGGCCCGCGTCCCACAGGTGCCGGTGCAGGTCGAGCCGGTACCGGCGGCTGGGGCGCGGATGGGGGTGCGGGGCCGGGCCGGGATCCGAACCGTCCCAGAGCGCCAGGCCGATCCGCTGCCCGTACTCCGCCCAGGCGGGCGGCGTCCGGACGACGAGGTGCACCGGCCGTTCGCCCGGATAGCGGGCGAGCGGGACGGTCAGCCCGGCGCGCAGCAGTCCGGCGGGGGCGGTGCGCGGCAGGTGCCAGCGCAGCAGGTCCGGCGCCAGGCGACGCAGGTCCTCCCGTACCCGTTCGGCCAGTGCGTGCCCGTGGGCGTGCGCGACGTCCCGCAGGCGGAAGTCGACCTCGACGTTGGCGGCGGCGCAGGCCCCGGCCCAGTCACCGGCGAGTCGGCGCGCGGTGGCGGTTTCGATCATGGAGGGCGGCACGGCGTACTCGCGTACGCGCCGCCAGAAGGAGAAGCGGGAGTCATCCTCGTTCGCGGTGTGAGTGAGCATCAGCACTCACCTTTGGCGAACGGGACCTCCGATCCGAGAGCAGCGAAAGTGTTCATCGCCGGGGAGCATAGCGCCCGTCCTCGCCGCCGCGCCACAGCTTTTCGTCACGGCTCCGGTGCGGGTCCGTCCTGCCGGTGTGCGTCCGCCGGTCCGCTCAGGAACCGCTGGAGGGCAGGTCAAGGGCGGTGGTCCGGCTGGCCGATTTCGTCCCCCTTCGCCCTCGGGTTGGTCGCGGTGCCGGCGGTCGGCGGCGCAGACTGGTCGGTACACGGCAGTTCCGACACCAGGGGGCGGCATGGCCTTACCAGCCTTTGGGTGTAGTGGAGTTGGACGGCGGGCGGGTGGGCGGCTCCGGGCGGTGGTCGGCGCGCTCGCCGTCGCCGCGCTGGCGGCGGGTGCGGTGGTCGCGGTGCCGGCCGACACCGCGGAGGCTGCCGGTCCCTCCGGGGGCAAGGGCGGCGCCAAGGTCGTCTACCTCACCTTCGACGACGGCCCCAGCCCGGCCTACACCCCGAGGATCCTCTCGATCCTCGACCGCTACGGAGTCCGCGCGACCTTCTTCGAGCTCGGCGAGAACGTCGCCGCCCACCCCTCGCTCACCGCCCAGGTCGCCCGGCAGGGCCACAGCGTGCAGAACCACTCCTGGTCGCACCCGGACCTGCGCCGGCTCTCCGGCTCCTCCTTCAACGCCCAGGTCGGCGACACCGACCGGGCCATCCGTGCCCGGGCGGGGCACACCCCGACGTGTCTGCGCCCGCCCTACGGGGCGGTCAACGGCACGGTGCGCTCCCGGGCGGCGGCGCTCGGCAAGCAGGTCGTGCTCTGGTCGGTCGACCCGGCCGACTGGTCCCGGCCGGGCGCGGCGGCGATCCGGTCGCGGGTGCTGGACAACGTCCGCCCCGGTTCGGTGATCCTGCTCCACGACGGCGGCGGGGACCGCAGTCAGACCGCGGCGGCCCTGCCGACGATCCTGTCCACCCTCAAGGCGCGCGGGTACCGCTTCGCGACGCTCTGCTGACCGGGCGGGGGCCCGGGCCGGCCGGGCCCCGGCCCCGCCGAATAATGAGTTGCTCGCGGGCCGATCCTCGACCACGATCACCCGCATGGACTTTTAACAGCTGCCACGTAGCACCAGCGAACCCTGTCGCGCGATCGACCTCGGAGCCTGACGGCTCGGTACCGAGGCGATGACGCGCGCCCACGTGTGCATCCGTCATCCCGGGAGCGCCCGCGATCCGCCCTGCCCTGCCCTGCTCCGGCCCGTCACGGTCGGGGCCGCGCCGGGGCGGGGTCCGTGGGGCGTTCCCGCAGAGTCCTGAGAGCAACCACCACCATGAATACCGACCGCAAGGCCCACTGGGCCGTGCGTGAGTCCGCGCTGCCCACCGTCGTCCGTCCCTGCCCGGACTGCCCCGGCACCCGGCACCGTCCCTCGGGGAAGATCCGCGTCAACGCCAGCGGGAAGCTGCTGGACGTCTGGCTGCTGCTGAGCTGCGCGGGCTGCGACCGGACCTCGAAGGTGCCCGTCCACGAACGCGCCCACGTCTCCTCGCTCGACCCGGCCCGACTGGTGGCCTACGAGACCAACGCCGCCGCCGTGGTCCGGGAGTTGACGACGAGCGCCTCGCTCGCCGCCCGGAACGGCTACCGCCTCGACTGGGCCGGCACCTGGGAGCTGGAGGTCCGGACGCCCCTGCACCTGCTCGACGACCCGACGCCGCTCACCGTCCTGGTCGGCTTCGAACTGCCCGTGCCGGTCCGGATCGAACGGCTGCTGATGCTCGGGCTCGGCCTCAGCCGCACCGCCGTACGGCGGATGGCCGCGGACGGGCGGATCCAGCTGCCGCCCGCCCTGACGCCGACGGCCAAGGCGCACCGGGACTTCGAACTCACCCTCCAGCGGCCCGCTTCGGTCCGGGCCGCTTCGGTCGAGGTCGCTTCGGTCGAGGTCGCTGGGGGAGAGGCCGCCGCGCCGGTTCCGACCGTCGTACCGGCCCGGATCGCCACGGCCACGGACCTGGTCCGCCCGAGGGTGTCCCGTACAGCGCGGCGCCAGCCCCTCGTGACGCGGGTCGCGGGCGCGTAAGGAGGGGAACCGCCGTGCCTCCCGTGCGGCCCACCGGCGGATCGCCCGCCGGTGGGCCGCACGGGAGTCCGGCCAGGTCGGTCCGGGGCGGTCCAGGTCAACGGGCCGCTCAGCGCTGCCCGTTGAGGACCAGCGCCCAGGCGAGGCAGCACAGTGCGGCCGTGCACAGCAGCGCGCGCAGCACGTTGAAGCGCACCCAGCGCGCCTCGAAGCGGGTGCGCACCGCCGCCGGGTCGGCGAGCCGCTGCGGTGCCCCGGCCTGCTCCAGCTCGTCGTTCAGCGGGATGTTGACCACACGGGTGACCCCGATCGCCGCCGCGTAGAGCACCAGGGCGGCGATCGTGGCGGGCAGCGCGCGGTGACCGTCCGAGGGCAGGTGCAGGGCGACCGCGGCGGCCGTGCTGAGCAGGGCGCCGACGAAGCCGAGCACGAACCAGCCGTTCAGGATCGCCACGTTGACCCGCTGCATGACCTCGATGAACGTCCGGTCCTCGACCCGCGCGAGCGCCGGCATCACCGAGCACGCGTAGGCGTAGAACAGCCCGGCGGTCAGTCCGCAGGTGACGGTGGCCGCCACCAGGGCGAGTGTGCGCGCCGATTCCATTCTCCCAGCCCCCTGCTCGGTCGTGCTGCTCGTGCTCTTTCTACACCAGCTCGACCGCTCAGGAGTCCTTCAAATGACGAGACGTCACATCATCTCCGGCGCCGACCTGACCATCGGCAGTCCGAACATCGACAGGCAGGGAGGCAGCCCGCTGACCGAGACGGGGACGCGCGCCCGCGCCTGCCAGGCGTCACGGGTCAGCCGCAGCCGCCTGTTCGTCACGGGCCGGCCGCGGACCACATGGCGGTCGATGCCGTCGAGCTCATAACCGTGCCTCCGGGACACGGCGAAGGAGGCGGCATTGTCCTCGAAGGCTCCCGACGTCGCCTCCAGCGCGTCCAGGCCCGCGAAGGCCAAGTGCAGGACGGCGGCGCGCATCTCGGTGCCGACGCGTCGCTGCTGCGGGTGTGGCCGGGCCCGCCTCGTGCCGCTGTTGGTGGCGGTGTGGGGCGGGCCCAGGGTGTGGTGCTGCGTGGGGGTTAGTTGAGGGCGGCGAGGGCGGCCTCGTAGTCGGGCTCTTCGGCGATCTCGGCGACGAGTTCGGTGTGGAGGACGGTGTCGTTCTCGTCGAGGACGACGACGGCGCGGGCGGTGAGGCCGGCGAGGGGGCCGTTGTTGATGGCGACGCCGTAGGTGTCGTGGAAGTCGCGGCCGCGCAGGGTGGAGAGGGTCTTGACGTTGTCGAGGCCTTCGGCGCCGCAGAAGCGGGCCTGGGCGAACGGCAGGTCGGCGGAGATGCAGAGGACGACGGTGTTGTCGAGTGCGCCGGCCTTGGCGTTGAAGGTGCGCACCGAGGTGGCGCAGGTGGGGGTGTCGATGCTGGGGAAGATGTTGAGGACCTTGCGGCGGCCGGCGAAGTCCTGGAGCGAGGTGTCCGCGAGGCCCTCGCCGACCAGCGTGAACGCGGGGGCCTGGGTGCCGGCGGCGGGCAGCGCGCCGCCGATCTCGACCGGGTTCCCCTTGAGCGTGACCTGAGCCATGAAAAGCCTCCTACCAGCGGTGTACGACTGACAACGCCGACGATCCTACTGCCCGCACCCGCCCCCGACGCAGGGTGACCGAGGAACGGACACCCACCCGCCCGGCGCCGCGGGCGTCGGCCTGGTCCTGGTCCTGCTTCCTGTTCCTGGGGCCGGTCCTGGTCCTGCTTCCTGGTCCTGCTTCCTGGTCCTGGTCCTGGGGCCGGTGGGCGGGTCTGTGCGATGCTGACGGGACGGCAGACGGCCGGTGGGACAGCGGGAGGGGCGAATGGCCGAGGGCGGCGGGAGCGGGTTCGACGTGGTGCGGCGCGGCTACGAACGCGCGGAGGTGGACGCCTACTTGGCCCTGGCAGTCTCCCAGCGCCCGGACGTCCCGCGTTTCACCATCGCCCGGCGCGGCTACGACCGGGCCCAGGTCGACCGCGCGCTGGCCGCCGGACACCCCGCCGGCGCCGGTGCTCCTGCCACTGCCACTGCCAGTGCCACCGCTGCGGTGCCGGTGGACGCGGTCGCCCGCCGGGGGTTCGACCTGGTGCGCTGGGGCTACGAGCGGTCCGAGGTGGATGCGTACCTGGCGTCGGCGTCCGCGCCGGGGCGGCGTGCGGGTGGGCCGCGGTTTCGCGTCGTGCGACGCGGTTACGACCCCGCACAGGTCGACCGGGTAGCGGCGGGAGCGGTGCCGGTGTTCGCCCCGGCGTGGCGCGGCTACGACCCGGCGCAGGTGGACGCCCACCTGGCGCAGGCCTCGCACCGGCACCCGGCGGCCGCGGTGTTCGCGGGGTTCGCGGTGGTCCCCCGGGGCTACCGGCGTGCGCAGGTGGACGGCTATCTGGAGGCGTACGGTCCGGGCGCGGTGGCGTCGGCCTGAGGACCGCCGGGCGGGGGCGGGGCGGGCCGAGGAGGTCAGGGGCCCGGCCGGGTGCCGAGGTCATCCGGTGGCCGTCCGCCACCGGCGGTTGCGGAAATTGAGTGACGTTCCGTCAGTTCCTCGTGGTCTACTGCGTGCCAGGTTCGTTCGCGCACAAGTCACCCCGAGTAGTGGACTGTTCGATGAGCGCCGTATGCCCGGGTTGTGCCGCCGGGGAGCACGCCCTGCCCGTGCCCGAGGCCCTGGAGGACGTGGCCGCGGCCGCCGTGGACCCACCGGCGGCCGCCCACCTGGCCCCGCCGCCCGCGCCGGGGCCCGCGCCCGTACGGGAGAGTGCGGCGGTGGCCGTACTGGTGGCGCTGGCGGCGCTGTGGCTGCTGTTGGGGGTGCTCGCCATGCTGCGCCCGGATCCGGACCTGGGCCGTCACGACGACGTCTACCGCGCGGGCTACCTGTTGGGCGGCTTGGTCGGCCCGGCGCTGCTGACGGCCGCAGCCCTGGTGGTGCGCACCGTCTCCCGGCGGCGCGCTCGGCGGCGGGAGGAGGAGCGGCTACGGGTCCAGCACGCGCGCTGGCAGGACCTGGTGCAGCGGTGGCGGGGCGGCTGGTGGTGCCGGCGCTGCCGGGCGGCGTTCTTCCCGGCCGGTGTGCTGCACCCGGGCAGCCCGCCCTCGCCCGCGCTGGCGGCGCAGCACTATCCGGCCTGGGTGCTGGGCGCCGGTCTCCCGGGGATGTGGGGGGAGGGTGGCCAGGTGCTCTCGTAGTGGCCCAGGCGGATGGGAACTACCGGAGACCGGTCGCGGTCCGGACCAGGTCGGCGACGGCTCTGGACCGAAGGTGCGGCGGCCAGGCGATCACGGTGGTGACCTTCGGCGCGTCCAGCACGGGTACGGCGGCGAGGTCACTGTGCAGTTGGGTTCGGCACGACTCCGGCGAGACCGCGCAGGCACGGCCGAGCGCGACGAGCTGCAACAACTGTGCGTGGTCGCGGACCTGCGGCCCTGGGCCGGGCGGGTAGCTGCCGTCGGGGCCGGGCCAGCGCGGCAGGGGCAGGCCGGGCAGCCCGGTGATGTCGGCCATGTGCACATGGCTCCGGAGGGTGAGCGGATGCCCGGCCGGGAGGACCACCACCTGGCCCTCCGTGCTGAGTTCTTCGGTGTGGAACCCGGCCGTCGAGTCGAAGGGCCGGTGCAGCAGCGCCACGTCGGCCCGGCCCTGGCGCAGGAGTCGCTCCTGCTCGCCCGGGCCGCACAGGATGACGTCGACGGGGACCGCGCCGGGTTCGGCGGCGTACGCGTCCAGGAGTTCCGCCAGCAGTTCACGGGACGCGCTGGCCTTGGTAACCAATACCAGGCCGGGACGGCCGGTCGGGGGAAGGGCGGCGCGGCGGGTCCGGCGCTCGGCCGCTTCGACCGCGTCGAGGGCCGCCCGGCCCTCGGCCAGCAGCACCGCGCCGGCTTCGGTCAGCGTGACGCTGCGGCTGGTCCGATCCAGCAGCGTTGCCCCGAGTCGGCGTTCGAGCTGCTGGATCGCCCGCGACAGGGGCGGCTGTGCGATCCCGAGCCGCTGCGCGGCCCGCCCGAAGTTCAACTCCTCGGCGACAGCGACGAAGTAGCGCAGTTCCCTGGTCTC
Source organism: Kitasatospora sp. NPDC028055 (assembly GCF_040637885.1). Lineage (NCBI taxonomy): Bacteria > Bacillati > Actinomycetota > Actinomycetes > Kitasatosporales > Streptomycetaceae > Kitasatospora > Kitasatospora sp. NPDC028055. The sequence continues at coordinate 249,164 of NZ_JBEZXE010000003.1, forward strand.
CATCCGGCCACGGTACTCCGGATCGATACCTGACAGGTATCGTTGCCCACCCGATCGGTCTTGGACCCCCGCCGGGGTCCGAGAGCAGCATGGTCTCCATGAGCGAACGAACGACTGCGCTGGTCACCGGCGCGAACAAGGGAATCGGCTACGAGATCGCCGCAGGCCTGGGCGCCCTCGGCTGGAGCGTCGGCGTCGGCGCCCGCCACGACAAGCGTCGCCAGGCCGCGGTGGAGCGACTGCGCGCGGCCGGCGTCGACGCGTTCGGCGTACCGCTGGACGTGACCGACGACGCGAGCGCGACAGCCGCCGCACAACTGATCGAGGAACAGGCCGGGCGCCTCGACGTGCTCGTCAACAACGCCGCCATCACCGGCGGCATGCCCCAGGAGCCCACCCGCGTCGACCTCGCCACCATCCGCACGGTCGTGGAGACCAACGTCATCGGCGTCATCCGCGTCACCAATGCGATGCTGCCGCTGCTGCGCCGCTCTGCCTCACCGCGGATCGTGAACATGTCCAGCAGTGTCGGCTCCCTCACCCGGCAGTCAGGGGCCGCCGGTGAACTGACCACGGGGCCGGTGGCCGCGGCGTACTCGCCCTCGAAGACGTTCCTGAACGCCGTCACCGTCCAGTACGCCCGGGAGCTGAGCGGCACGAACATCCTGATCAACGCGGGCTGCCCCGGCTACGTCGCGACCGACCTCAACGGCTTCCGGGGCGTGCGCACCCCCGAACAGGGCGCGGCCATCGCCATCAAGCTGGCGACCCTGCCCGACGACGGCCCGACGGGCCAGTTCTTCGAGGACGCCGGTGTAGTGCCCTGGTGACGTGCACGGCGGTCATCACCCCCGCGCAGCCACCAGGGTGGAGGCCGCTTCGCCCACGCACCGATCAGTGTCCGGCGGGTGTCGACTGCCCTGCCGGTGCTGACCGTCCGGCGGGTGCTGACCGTCCGGCCGGTGCTGGCCGCCCTGCCGGTGCCGACCGTCCGATCGGCCAACGCGGTCCGTCCGGGCCGCCCTGCCACGCCCACTGGGAGTCGGGGGTGACGGTGATGCCGTAGTCGTACCGGTCCGGGCGGCCGAGTTCCTCCCACTCGGACCGGGCGGCCGTCACCTCGTCGCCGATGCGGCGCGGCCCGCCCTGGTACAGCAGCACGGAGCCGTCGCCGCGCGCGGTGAACGCGGCCCACGACCGGTCGCCGTCGTGGACCCAGGCGTTGACGCCGTCCTCGTCCCGGCCGGTGAGCAGCGTGGCGTCCGGTACGGCCACGCGCAGGGCGAAGCGCAGGTCCCAGTCGCTCTCCAACGGGCCGAGGTCGTACGCCGGCAGCAGGCGCTCCGTGTCCGGTTCGGCCGTACCGCGCACCGCGGTGTAGGCGGCGTGGCCGACCGGTCCCGGGGTGGGGGCGGTGCGGTCGGCCATGAACTGGGCGAGGCCCTGGACCCAGCCGGTCGCGCTCTTGCCGTCGTCGGCGACGGTGAGGGCGACGTGCCCCAACAGGCCCCAGGGATAGACGATCCGGCCGCCCGGCCGTACCGCCTCGACCCAGGCCCACGGGACGGCCTCCACCGCGTAGGTGGCGTGGATCCGGTCGACCGGCACCCCGCCGGGCACCCCGCCGCCGGTCGCGTCGCCGGTCACCACCTCGACGGTGAGGCCGGCGGCCGCCAGGCGGCGGCGGGCGGCGGCGGCCAGGTGCTCGTCCAACTCGCTGGAGACCACCAGCCCGGGACCGACCCGCCACGCGGCCAGTGCCGCCGTCCACCCCTGCCCGGTGCCGATGTCCCACACCCGGTGGCCGGGCTCCGGGCGGAGGCTGTCCAGCATGTCCGCCACGACGGACGGCGCCGACAGCGACGAGGACGGCAGGCCGCCGTGGACCTGGGTGACGGCCGCGTCGTGGACGCCGGCGAACAGTTCGTCCGCCCAGCCCCGCCGGTCCGTCGTACGGTCGAGCGGCACGTAGGCCCGGCCGTCCCAGCGCCACAGCCGGTCCGGTGCGAACCGGTCCCGCGGCACCGCCGCCATGGCCTCGCGCACCCACGGGGACGCGGCCGGCCACGCCCCGTCGCGCTCCATCACCGCGTCCAGGCGCGTCCGGCGGCCCGCCAGGTCCTCGTCGTCCGTCATCGTGCTCTACTTGCGCCGCGTGCCGGTGCCCGGGGGAGGGGGCGGGACCTGCCCGTCCCTGTTCCCGGGCGGCGGGGTTCCCGTTCCGGGGTCCGGCGCCGGCTTCTCGTGCTTGCCCATGCGGTTTCCCTTCGGTCGCGGAGGGGACACGGTCGGCCGCTCATCCTGGCCCACCCCGGTGCCGCACGGTAGTGGGCGCGCGGGAGCGCCCACGGGGCGCGCGCCACGGCGCCGCGCCCGCCACGGGCCCCTCGTTCGCCCCGGAAGGGGGGTTCCGGCCGGCCCGTTCGGCGTCCCTGTCCGTGGGCTTACGAGATCAGAAGAGGGTGGGCTCGGCCCCGCCGAGCCCCGGAAGGGCGTCCTGCCAGACGACGGCGTCGGCCAGCGGCACCTGCCTCATGCTGCCTTCGCAGAGGATGAGGGAGCGACGGTCCCGCTTGTGGTCATGGATCACGCCGTAGCCGGCACGGCGGGTCGGCATGAGGGCCACCGGCCGTTCGCAGGCCGGGCATTGAACTCTCGGGGCACGCATACGCACAGGTTGCCCGGTACCACTGACATTGACCAGGGTCGCGCGGATGCGGTCAGGGGTCCTACTCGTCCTCTTCCCGTCACCGGCGGCGGACCGGCGTTCCCGCGCGGTCAATGCTGCCGCGCGATGTCCCCGTTCGGGTGAATGCCCGAAGTCCCGTGCTCGGCAAGGGTGGTGTCGGCAGTACTCACAGGGGTGACGAGCAGCCCCTCCCGGTGCTGCCTGCGGAAAGGACGGACAATGCGCGTATCACGTGCGGCCCTTGCCCTGGTTCTCGCGACCGCCACGGCGCTGCTACCGCCCCTGCTGGCGCCCGCCCCGGCGGTTGCCGCCGAGACCTGTCACGGCAACGCCTGCGACGGCCTGAGCCCGAAGGCGACGGGCTGCGCGGCGGACGCGCAGACGATTCCGGGCACCGCGGTCCCTCCGGGACATGCCGAGGCTGTGCACGCGTGGCTGCGCTATTCCAAGAAGTGCCATGCCGTCTGGGCACAGGCCGACCAGTCGAACGGCTGGGGCTTCCGACTGCAGACCAGCAAGGTCTCCTACGACGGGACGACCGTCATGTCGGGTCCGACCTACACCGCCATGAGCGGCGCGGACCAGCGCCACCGCGTCGGCCTCCAGGACGCCGGCGACGGCCAGTGGACGTACGGAGCCTGGCGCACGGGCGGTGTGTGACCACCCGTCCCGAAACCCGCGTCGCGCCAAGACCGGTGGGGCCCGACCGGGTCCAACGCCGCAACCCGGTCGGGAGGATTCCGTGCCGCTGCCCCGCTTGCCCAGTCTGCCCAGTCTGCTCGCCGTGATGGCGCACCCCGACGACGAGTCGCTCGTGGCCGGGGGCGTACTCGCACAGCACGCGGCTGCCGGAGCCCGGACCACCGTCGTCACCGCGACCTGGGCACAAGGGACGCAGCGCGCAGGGGAGTTGGCCGAGGCGGCCCGGCTCCTCGGAGCGGGCGAGCCCCGGCTGCTCGGATGGGCCGACCACCGCGTCCCCGCGTCAGCCCCCGGGCGGCCGCGGCTGTGCGACGCGCCGCTGGACGTGGTGGTCGGACAACTCGTCAGGATCCTGCGCGAGGTACGGCCCGAGATCGTCGTCACGCACGACTCCCACGGCGGACTCACCGGACACCCCGATCACGTGCACACCCACCGCGTCACCCTGCTCGCCGTCCAGGCGGCCGCACTCCGGCATGCCTACCCCGATGCCGGCGCCCCCTGGCAGCCCCGAGCCCTCTACTGCGCGACCCACCCGGACTCCGCCGTCGGCGACCTGGGCCCGCTGCTGACCGGGGTGAGCAAGGCGGTCCTCAGCGTTCCCGACGAGCACATCACCGCGACCGTCGACGTCCGCCCCTGGCTGACCCAGAAATGGTCCGCGGTGCTCGCCCACGCGAGCCAGGTCGGCCGGGAGCGCCCGCTGCCGGGCCTGCTGTCCCGCCTGAGCCCGGACGCCCGAGAACGGATCATCGCCACCGAGTACTTCACCCGCCTCGACATCCGCCCCACGCCGGGAACGCTCCACGGGCTGACACCCTGACCGGGCCGGCCCTGACGCTCCGCCGGGACCGGCCCCAGACGCCCGCCAGCAGGCCCGGACACCCGAACGGGGTTCGGGGCGAGAACCGCGTGACCTCCGCAGAACGCAGCACCGAATCCGCCGAACCACAGCGCTGACCCCCGCAGGTGCGGGGAGGGGCCCTTCGAATTGCAGCGATGGACATCGTGCCACGGGGGCGTGTCTGCGGACAGGGAGAGCGTCCGGCGGGCCCGTTTGTCGGTGGTGACCACTACGTTCATCACCACAAGCGCCGCCGCCATGTTGCGGCGCGCTGTCCCCCCAACCCATTGGAGATGGTGTGCTTCTGCCTGCCTGGGAAGGTTCGAGTACGGTCCGGGTGGTTCCGCCCGCCCGGCCCCGCAAGCTCGCCAAGGTGCCGTTCGTGCAGTTGGCGGACGGTCGGTTGCAGGGTGTCGTGTCCAGCGGCTCGGACATCGGCCGGGTCTACGTGTCGGCCGTCGAGGCCGGTTCCTTCGCGTTCTCGTGCAGCACCAACAACAACCGTCCCTGCGGCGGCGCCCGGGGCAGCTACTGCAAGCACCTGGAGGCGCTGGTCGGCGAGGCCGTGGTGCAGTTCGGCGGCGACCGCGTCGCCCGTTACCTGCGGGTGGACACCGGTACGGCGGAGGCCACCGCCCCGGTCATCACCGGTGCCATGACCGCCACCCGCCCGGCGAAGGCCGCCGAGTCCCCTGCGGCGGCGGTGTTCACCCGGTTCCTGAACCACCTGGAGTACCTGGAGTTCGAGCCGGTGACCACTCCACTGCCGGACATGCACTGGTTCCCGACCATGCGGACGGCGGTGGCGTGATGCGCACCGACCTCCTCCACGCGCCGGTCGACGGCCTCGACGAGGCGCTCGCCGTTGTCGACGCCTTCGACCGGGCGATGTCCGACGGCCTGATGCGGCCTCGGCCCGCCCAGGCGCAGGCGCTGGCCGAGCTCGCTGGGGCCGTCGCGGACTCGCCGCTGGCCGCTCTCGTCGCCGAGGCCGCCGAGAAGGCGGCCGCCGGCACCGCGGACGAGCACCACCTGCTCGCCCTGGCCGCCGCCCGCACCGCTCTGCTCGGCGCGGCCCACGACGCGCTCCACGGCGTGGTGGCCGAGGCGACCGGCCGCCCCACCACCCCGTGGACGGTGCCCGCCGCGGGCCCGGCCGGTTCGTCGAACGTGCTCACCGCCGCCCGCGCCTGGCTGGCGGACCTGGCCCGGGCCGGCTGGCTCGGCATGGACCACGACCTCGTGTCGGCCTCGGCGCAGGTCGTCTCCGCGATGCTCCCGGATCCGCGGCTGCGCCGCTTGGCGGTGCTGCTGGACGGGTTCGCGGGCGAACTCGCCGCGTCCTGCCCGGGAGCGAGCCTGGAACGCGTGCCGGTCCGCCGCTGGGCCGACCTGTGGTCGCGGGCGGTGCTGCTGACGACTCCCGGTGCGGGCACCGTCCCTGACCCGCAGCCGGTCAGCGGACGGCTGCTGCCGCTCGGTGTCGACCTGCACGAGCACGCGACGGCCGCGCAGGCCCAGGTCCATGCCGTGTTCGAGCCGGCGGACGGTTCGGTGCCCCGCCTGGTCCGGGCGTCGGTGTCGGTCCCGAAGCCGGACAGCGTTCTGGGCGCCGGGGTGTGGCAGTTGTTGCGCCCCCGGATGTCGCTCCTCGCGGCGGCGGGGGAGGGCCGCACGATGACGGTGATGGACATGCCGCTCACCGCCGAGGGCGACCTGCTGTGGAGCGACGACCTCGCCCGCACCGCGGCCGAGGCCGACCCGTTCGCCACCGCCCGGGTCGTGCTGCCCACTGCCATGGGCGCGCCGGTCGCGCCACTGGAGCGTCACCCGGTCCGCCTGGCCGAACCGGTCTTCCTGGAGAGCTACACCGCCAGGGAGCAGGACGGGGAGCTGACCTTCGACCTGGCCGGCCACCCGCTCGCCGTCGACACCGACCGCATCCCGGCGGCCGGCCCGCTCACGCCGCAGGCGGTGGCCGCGTCCACCGCGTGCATCGGCTTGCTGCGCTGGGACGCCGGGGCCTTCGTCCTCCAGCCGCTCGCCGTCGAAACCACCGTCAAGCGCCGGACGGTGGGCCTGCACGCCGGTGCGTGGGCGGGCGGCACCACCGACAAGAGCGGCGCCAAGGCCGAGGCCGCCGCCACCGAGACGGTGACCGTGCTGCGCGAGCGCGCCGGCAAGCTGCTGCGGAAGTGACCGGACCCATGACCACCACCACCATCTCCTCCTCCACCACCACCGACGCGAACGGCGTTCCCCTCGCGGACCCCGAGGGGAACCGCCGACAGGTGCTGTACTGGCAGCTGCTGGCGCGCCTGTTCGACCCGGCGGAGCAGCCCGCCCTGGAGACGGCGAGCCTGGCCGTCGTCGAGGACCTGGGCCTGCCTGCGGGCCTGCTGGACCCCCGTACGTCCGTCGATTCGCTCGTCCAGCGCCACCCCGGCCTGGCAGCGGAGTTCGACGGCCTCCTGGCACCCGATGCCGACGTCGATGCCGACGCCCCCGCCGCCCCCGCCGGGGCCCGCGACCGGGCCGCCGAGGTACGGCGCGCGGCCCTGTACTCCAAGATCCTCCTCAACGCCCTCGCCACCGGCTCCGGCACGGTGACCGCGGGCCAGCTCTCCCGCTGGCAGTCCGACGCGGGATGGCTGGAGCGCGCCCTCGGCTGCAAGCCCGGAGAGCTGCGCGCCGGCCGCCACGCCGGCACCGGCATACGCACCGGCACCCCCGGCACTCCGGACCTGTCCACGCTGATCCCCGTGATCGGCCCCGAACTCGCCGCCATCGAGGCCGACCTGGTCAAGCGGATGCGCCTGCGCGAGGTCCTCGCGGACAGCAAGCTCGCCTCCCGCCTGACCCCGAGCATGTCGCTGATCGAGCAGTTGCTGCACGACAAGGGCAACCTCGACGGCACCGCGCTCGCCAACGCCAAGGCCTTGATCCGCCGGTTCGTCGACGAAGTCGCCGAGGTGCTGCGCACCCAGGTCGAGAAGGCCACGGTGGGGGAGCTCGACCGCTCGGTAGCGCCGAAGCGGGTGTGGCGCAACCTCGACCTCAAGCGCACGGTCGAGAAGAACCTCGTCAACTGGAGCCCCGACGACGAGCGGCTCTACGTCGACCGGCTCTACTACCGGCACACCACCCGCAAGACGACTCCGCAGCGCCTGATCGTGGTCGTGGACCAGTCCGGCTCGATGGTCGACTCCATGGTCAACTGCACCATCCTCGCCTCGATCTTCGCCGGCCTGCCCAAGGTCGACGTGCACCTGGTGGCTTACGACACCCGTGCCGTGGACCTCACCCCGTGGGTCCACGACCCGTTCGAGACGCTGCTGCGCACCCAGCTCGGCGGCGGCACCGACGGTACGGTCGCCATGGCCCTCGCCCAGCCGAAGATCGCCGAGCCGAGCAACACCGTCGTCGTGTGGATCTCCGACTTCTACGAGTGGCGCGGCGAGGAGCTGTTCGCGCAGATGGCCGCCGTGCACCGCTCCGGCGCGAAGTTCATCCCGGTCGGCTCGGTCACCAGCTCGGGCCGGGGCAGCGTCAACCCGTGGTTCCGCACGCGGTTCAAGGACCAGGGCACCCCGGTGGTCTCCGGCCACATCAGCAAGCTGGTCCACGAGCTCAAGACCTTCCTCACCTGACCCGGTGCCCCGCGCCGCACCCCACGTCACGCCCGAACCCCCAAACCCCCGAAACCCCCGAATCCCCAACCCCGTGCCGCAGAAAGGCTCCTGCCCGATGTCCGACATGCTCCGCGCCCCCGCCGAGACCAAGTACGCCGACGAGCTGGACTACCTGGAGTCGGTCGACTCCGGCCCGAAGCCGTCCACCTGGCGGCTGTCCCCGAAGATGATCCGCACCTTCGTCCTCGGCTCCGAGCCCTCCGACGGCCTGGAGCGCGAGGTGGCCCAGAAGTGGTTCGGCGAGCGCAGCGTGGTCGAGCGGGCGATCGTCACGCTCGCCTCCGACCGCGGCCTGCTGCTGCTCGGCGACCCCGGTACCGGCAAGAGCTGGCTCGCCGAGCTGCTGGCCGCCGCCGTGTGCCGCAACTCCACCCAGGTCGTGCAGGGCACCGCCGGCACCACCGAGGACCACATCAAGTACTCGTGGAACGTGTCCATGGTGATCGCCAAGGGCCAGTCGCGCGAGTCGATGATCCCCTCGCCGATCATGACCGCGATGGAGACCGGCACGATCGGACGCTTCGAGGAGCTCACCCGCTCCACCAGCGACGTCCAGGACGCGCTGATCTCCATCCTCTCCGAGAAGTACGTGTCGGTGCCCGAGTTGAAGGGCGAGGACGGCACCGTGTTCGCCAAGCCCGGCTTCGCGGTGATCGCCACCGCCAACAGCCGCGACCGCGGCGTCAACGACCTGTCGTCGGCGCTCAAGCGGCGCTTCAACTTCGTCCAGATCCCGGTGGTGACGGACAAGCGGAGCGAGGCGGAGATCGTCCGCTTCCGCACTGAGGAACTGCTGCGCCGCCACCAGATCGAACTGGACGTGCCGCCCACCCTGCTGGACGTACTGCTGCGCTCCTTCGAGGACCTGCGCGCCGTCGCGACGGCGGCGGGCAGCGACGACGAGCGACTGGAGTCGGCCCTGTCCACCGCCGAGCAGATCGGCGTGCTGGAGGACGCCATCCTCCACAGCAACTTCTTCGGCGAGCGCGCGCTCACCGCCCACGCCCTCGGCTCCTCCCTGGTCTCCTCGCTCAGCCGCCGCGCGCCCGAGGACACCAGCATCCTCACCAAGTACCTGGCCAACACCGTCCACCAGCGCAGCGAGCAGGAGGGCGGCGAGTGGCCGCAGTTCCTCGCCGCCGGCCTGGAGACCCTCAAGGCGCTCGCATGAGCCGCGCCACCACCCGGGTGCCCGCCGTCGGCGGGCACCCCAGCCCCGAGACCGTCGAGGCCTTCGACGCGCTTCGCGCCCAACTCGACGCAGCCGCCGCCGAGTTCGCCGACGGGCCGGGCGCCCTGGACGGCATCCTCCACGGCCTGGTGAGCGACGTCGAGCGCGCCCTGCGCGAGCCGCTGGAGATCTTCCCGGTCTGCCACCACTCGCCCGCCTCCGCCACCGCCATGGCCCGCCACCTGCGGGCCCGGCAGCCGAGGACGGTCTTCCTCGAACTGTGCGAGGACATGGCCCCGTTGCTCACCGAGCTGCGCAACTGCCGCCTGCCGGTGGCGGTCCAGGCCTTCGCCACCCGCATCGACGGGTTCCCCGCGGACTGGGCACCGCTGTCCGTCGTCGCGCCGATCACCGAGGCCTCCGCCGAGTACCAGGCCATCGCGTACGCGCTGGAGACGCCCGGCGTGGACCTGGTCCTGGTCGACCGGTCCTCGGACCACGTCTTCCAGTGGCAGGCCCGCCGAAACACCCCCGCCGCCCCGGGCACGACCCCCTCCGGGCCGGGTGCGACCCCCTCCGAGGAGGCCGCACTGCACGGGGACGCGGTCGGCGTCGAACTCGGTGACCTACGGCCTCGCTTCGCCGACCTCGAGCGGCACCTGCTGCGCCACGGCAAGGTGCGGCACTGGTCGGAGTGGTGGCACCAGTACGTCGAGGGGCCGCTCGGCGACGCCGACCACGACACCTACCGGCAGGTCATGTTCCTGATCGGCAGCCTCTTCCGCCGCCTGGCACCCGGCGACGCCGACCGGGTGCGGGTGGACGAGGACCGCGAGCGGTACATGTGGACCCGCATCCGCGAGCACCTGGCCGCCACCGGCGCCGACCCGGCGCAGAGCGTCTACATCTGCGGCGCCTTCCACGCCGCCAGCCGGGTCGAGGAGTTCGGCCTCCACGGCTCCGACACCTTCGTCGTGCCCCCGCGCACCGCCACCGAGTGGCAGTACGGCCTGATCCCCTCCAGCCACACCGCCATCGAGACGCAGTTCGGCCTCGAAGGCGGGGCGGTGTCGATCGCCGCGGCCCAGTGGGAGAAGAACCTCAAGCGCACCCAGGTCCAGCCCTACCGCCTCAAGGGCCAGGCCGGCGCCGGTGCCAAGGCCCCCCGCGCCCGCAAGGCCATCGCCCTCGCCCCCGTCGCCGAGGTCGACAGCACCGACAGCACCGACAGCACCGACAGCACCGACGGCACCGACAGCGCCGACAGGCTGTCCGGGTTCCTGCAGCGCCCGCCCGTCCTGGACCGGCTCGACCAGGAGGAACTGCTCGGCTGGTCCGTGGAGATCGTGCGCGCGGCCCGCCGCAACGGCTACCTCGCCTCCACCGCCGACGCCATCGCCGTCTACGAGACGTCCATCCTCCTCGCCGGCCTGCGCGACCGCGCCCGCCCGACCCCGTACGACTTCCAGGACGCGGCCGTCACCTGCATCGAGAAGGACACCGTGCCCGGCCGGCGCGACGTCCGCCGCCTGGTCGAGATCATGATGGGCGGCGACCGGATCGGCCAGGTCGGCTACGAGTCGCTGCCCCCACTGGCCCGCGACGTCCACGACCGCCTCGCCCCGCTCGGCCTCAACCTCCAGGCCCGCGGTGTCAAGCGCGCGCTGCTGGACATCAAGTCCCAGCCCGACCTGCGAGCCTGCTCCGACGTGCTCTGGATGCTGCGCCACCTGATCCCCGACGCCGCCCGCCCGATCATGGGCGAGCGCACCCTCGGCGACGAACCCAAGCAGGAGTCCTGGGACCTCTCGCTCGGCACCCACCAGCGCGCCCTGATCGAGCTCGGCTACGAGGGCGTCACCCTCGAACAGGTCCTCGAGCAGCGCCTGCGCCGCGAGGCCACCGCCCCGCAGGCCGACGCCGCCGTCGTCCTGCGGACCGTGGAGGACGCCACCCGGTACCTCGGCAGTCGGCGGCTCGCCGACGAACTCGGCGCCCGCGCCCTCCAGGTGCTCACCACCGAGCGCAGCGTCGACGGCGCCCCCGAGGTGCTGCGCCGGGTACGGAGACTGCTGGCCTTCTACCGCACCAGCGAGCCGGTCCTGCCGCGCTGGATCGAACGTTTCGCCGAGGCCGGGTACGCCCACTACTGCGCCCTGCTGCCCACCGCGTTCACCGACGAGACGGCGACGGCGCGCCAGGTCGCGGCGATGCTGAGCTTCCTGTTCAGCATGGAGGGCCTGGCCCTGTCGCTGGGCGGCGACCGCGCCCAACTCGAACTCGCCGTCGCCCGGTCCGACCCGCAGGACCAGTCCAAGCGCGCCCTGCTGTGGGCCGCGCAGGTCCAACTCGGCCACCTCACCCGCCAGGACCTGCGCGAGCGCTGCGACGGACTGCTCGGCAACCCCCTCCTGCTGCCCGCCTACCCGCGCTACCTCAGCGGGCTGCTCCACGCGCTGGAGCCGGTCCCCAGCCTGGTCGACCTCGTCGTCGAGGCCGTCTCCCAGGCCTTCGCCCGCCTGCCCGACCCGGTCCTGCTGCCCTGGCTGCCGACCCTGATCACCACCCTGCGCAGCGGCGGCGCCGAGCTCGCCCCGAAGCTCACCAAGGAAGCCGGACGCATCTTCCCCGGCCGGCTCGCCGAACTGGACACCTGGGTGCCGCCGTGGCTCGCACCGGCGCCCCAGCCGGCCCGGCCCGGCAGCAGCACCGCCGGACGGGGATCCGCCCTGCTCGCGGCACACCCCGCCACCTGCGACGCGCTCGCCGGCCTCCTGGACTGCGACGGGCCCTGGACGGCGCCGCACACCCCGGCGGGTTCGGCGCTGCTCGGCCGGCACCCGGGGACGGCCGGCGCCTTGGCGTCCCTGCTCGGCGCCGCCTGAGCGGAGCGCGAGCGGGCCGCCCGTGCGCCGTGGCCCGTCGGGCCTGTCCTGACACCCGGTCCCGTCCTGACACCCGGTCCTGTCCTGGCACCCGGCCCTGTCCTGACACTCGGTCAGGACAGGGTCGACGGGCGCCTCCAGGGTGGCCGTGGTCATGCGCAGGGCGAGCGCCCCGTCTACCGCGACCCGGAAACCGGCTTCGAGCGGCACATCGTGTCGGCGGCCCCGGACACGGGACGATCCGAGATGGTCGTCCACCACCTCCCCACGCACGTCTCCACCGGACTGCTGCCCGCCGGCCGACTGCCTTCCCCGCTGCGGCCCCGTCAGCAGGCCGATGGCGTGAGGACGGTGCGGTCGAACGGGCCGCCGTGCGAGGCGGCGTACGCGACGGCCTCGTTGACCGCGTCGAGGCCGAAGGACCGGACCCGTTCGGGGGCGAGGTCCAGGGCGCCCGAGGCGAGCAGCCGGATGATGCCGACGTTCGCCGTACGCGGGTACATCCACTGGCCGCGCACGGTGACCGAGTTGCGCATGATCCACGGGTAGGGGAGTGCGAGGTCGTCGCCGCCGAGCATGCCGACGCCGCCCATGAGGACCACACGTCCGTACTCGCGCACGGTCATGGCCGCCGTGCGCGCCACCGAGCTGGGAGCGCTCGGCGGCAGCAGGTCCAGCACCAGGTCGATCGGGCCGTCGCCCGCCGCAGACATCGCGGCGCGGTCGCCGGGCTCGTCCCCGGTGAGTGGCACGGGGCGTACCCGCGGGCCGAACCGGTCGGCGAGGAGGTCGAGCGCGGCCCGGTTGCGGCCGGGGGCGACCACACGGCCCGCCCCCATCGCCAGCGCGAGCGCGACGGCGCTGCTGCCGAGGTTGCCGGTGGCCCCGCTGACCAGCAGCGTCTCACCGGCCGCCAGCCCGCCGGCCAGCAGCCCGCCGTACGGGATGACGTGCACACCGAGCGCGGCCCAGCGGGCCGGGTCGTCCCCGGCCGCCGCGGGCAACGGGAACACGTTCTCCGTCGGGACCCGCATGAGCTCGGCGAACGACCCGTCGTGCAGGTACCGGGCGAGCCGCGCGCCGCCCTCGCCCCGTGAGCTCCAGCCCTGGAGGGTGATGTCGGGCGTCAGCGCGTCGTCCCGCGAGCGCACCGTGCAGTCGCACCACACCAGGTCGCCGACCCGCAGCCGGGTGGCGTCCGGGCCCACCTGGACGACCCGCGCCACGCCGCCGATTCCGGGCACGACGGGAAGCACGAGGGGGTACCTCCGCTCGCCGCCGAACACCTCGGCCGCGTACGGGGCCACGCAGGCGGCGAGCACCCGGACCACCACCTCGCCACCGCGGGCCTCGGGGTCGGGCACCTCCCGCACCGTGAGCGGGGCGCCGAACCGCGTCAGGACTGCTGCTCGCACGAGTCGACCTCCGTGTTCGTCCTTCTGTCTGTGCGTCCGTGCGTTCGTGTTCGTCGGGATCGACCCTAGGAGCCCGACGGGCATGCGGGAAGCGACGATCGAGCATGTGTGGTATGCGTATGCGGCATGGACGTCACCAGCACCGGCCTGCGGGTCCTGCGACAGATCGCGGAGTCCGGCAGCTTCACCGCAGCCGCCGCCCGGCTCGGCTACACGCAGTCGGCGGTCTCCCGCCAGGCCGCCTCCCTCGAACGAAGCGCGGGCACCGCCCTGTTCGAACGCCGCCCCGACGGAGTGCGGCTCACTCCCGCGGGCCTGACCCTGCTGCGCCACGCCCGCACGATCCTGGACAGCCTGACCGCGGCCGAGCGCGACCTCACCGGTACCGCCCCGCAGGCCGAACTGCTGCGGCTCGGACTGTTCCTGAGCGCGGGCGCGGGCATCCTGCCCCCTGCGCTCGCCCGCCTCGCGGCAACCGACCCGCAGATCACCGTCACGACCACCGAGGGCACCACACCCACCCTGGTCCGGGCCCTGCGAGCGGGCTCGATCGACCTCGCCGTGCTGACCTCCCGTCCGCCCCACCGCCCCCTGGACGGCGAGTCGCCGCGCCTGCACGTCGAGACCGTCGCGGACACCGAACTGGTCCTGGCGGCGCCGTCGACGGGGGAGTTCGCCGGCCGCACCGCGGTGCACGTCGACGAACTGCTCGACGCCCGGTGGATCGCCACCCCGGCGTCGAACTCCGAACCACTGCTCGGCGTCTGGCCCGCCCTGCCCGGCCGACCGCGCATCGTCCACGCCGCGCGCGACTGGCTGACGAAGCTCCACCTGGTCGCCGGCGGCTTCGGAGTGACGACGGTGCCCTCCCGGCTCGCGCCGCTCCTTCCGCCCGGGGTGAGCCTGCTGCACGTCGACGGCGCCCCGCCCGAGATCCGCCGGATCCTGGTGGCCCGACTCCCCGGCCGCCCGACCCCGACCGTCACGGCCGTCACCCGAGCCGTCATCGCCACTGCGTAAGCGGGGGTCGAGCAGAGGGCCCGTCTACAGCCCGCTGGCCGAAACCATCGGCTGGCAGAGGTAGTCCCGCCCCGCCTGCGCGTCCACCGCCACCGCCACCGCCACCGCCAGCGCTACGGCTACGGTTACGGCTCCTGCTCGGCCTCGGTGCGGTAGACGCGAAGGCCCCGGCGCTGGTAGTTGACGAGTGCGTTCGGATGGTCGTCGGAGTTGGTGTGCAGCCACACCCTGCGTACGGCCTCCGCCTCCAACGGTTCGGTCGCCCAGGCCTGTTGCAGCGCCAGCGTCAACGCATGTCCGCCGAGCCCCCGGCCGACGTACTCGGGCAGCAGCCCGAAGGTGCGGATCTCCACCTCCCCGCCGGCCAGGGGCTCCAGCGCGGTGATCCCAGCCGTCTCGCCCTCCAACACGATCAGCCAGTACTGACGGTGCGGATGAGTCCGCGCCAACTCCTCCCACTCCCGCTCGGACCGTGTCGCACTGCGCCAGCCGTAGGCCGCACCGACCCGCGCCTGCACCGACCGCACCAGAGCCGACAGCCCCTCCTCCCGCCGCAGCCCCAACGCCGACACAACGCGCCCGGGCCGCAGCTCCCCGAGACCGGTCATCTCCAGATACGTGACAGTCCTACCCATCCCGCCACGCTACCCGGGCCCACCGACACATCGCCCCCGAGCCTCCCGAACCAGCTCAGGCAGCCCACGTTGCCCAGAACGTGCAACCCTTTGGCCAGCGGCTGACCCCCGCGGGTGCGGGGAGGACCCTTCACGACCTGCAGCGATGCAGGGGGTTTGCGGGTTCCTGACCGTCGGCCGGTTGGGCGCTGCACTGCTTCACTCCCCGGTCAGAGGCGTTGGTCGAGGCGCGACGCTATGGCCCGGCGCGATGCGAACCGTGCTCGCAGTGTTCGGTCGTCGGCCGCCGGGATCCGGTCAACTCGGAGCCGTAACCAGCGGAATTCACCTAGTTCGCAGGCGGCCGGGCGGGAGCGGACTCTACGCTCGCACGAACACTGTGGCGCGAAGGGGGAGTGCCGTGGCCCGTGGACCTGTCCGGCGACGCCGGTCGACTGCCGCGCGGAGGGCCCGTCGGGTGCGGCAGGCGCGGGACAACGCGGTGCTGCTGGGCGTGGCGGCCGTGATCGTCCTCGTGCTGCTCTCGGTGGTGGTGCAGTGGCTGGCCCAGCACCTGCTGCTGGTGGCCGTGCTGGTCCTCGCGGGCGCGGGGGCGGGCGTCGCCGTGCTGCGCACGCGCGTCCGGGCGCGACAGCGGGAGCTGGACACGCGGGCGGCGCAGCTGCGCCACATCGGGCCGTTCCTGGCGATGAGCCCGAAGGCGTTCGAGCACGCGTTGGCGGACCTGTGCCGACGGGACGGTTGCACGAAGGTCTCGGTGGTCGGCGGTGCCGGGGACCTCGCGGCGGACGTGCTGGCCACCACCCCGACCGGACAGCGGATCCTGATCCAGGCGAAGCGGTACGGGCCACGGACGTTCGTCGGCTCGCAGGACGTCCAGCGGGTCAACGGCACGTACCGTGACGTGCACCGCTGCGACCTGGCCGCCGTGGTGACGACCAGTTCGTTCACCAAGGCCGCCGCCGCGTTCTGCGCGCGGGTCGGCATCCGCGCCGTCGACCGGCGGGCGCTCGCCCGGTGGGCGGAGGGCACGGGCGGCCCGCCCTGGGCGTGACCCCCGGCTCAGCGCCCGGCCACGGGCACCTGATGCCCCGGCCGCGCGGCCCGGAACCCGACCGCCAGGGCGGCCACGCTCACGGACAACAACGGGACGAGGACGCCGACGGACCGCCCGTTCAGCAGCCCGTGGCAGACCTGGTCGACACCGACGACGGCCACCGAGGCGGTGCCCAACGCGGTGACGATCGCGAGGGCAGGCGCTGTCCGTGTCCCCCGGCGGAGGTGGACGGCGGTGCCGATCCACAGGAAGACGGCGGCCGCCGCGATGCTGAGCACCAGGAAGGCGATGAACCCCGCTGCGAGGGTGTTGAGCTGGGAGGTCTCCACCTCGGCGGCGCCCCACTGTTCGCGCGGCGGCAGGCGGTTGGCGTGACGGGGGCGCGTGACCAGGAGGTACAGGGGCGCGATGCCCCAGAGCCAGGCCCCGGCCTGCGCCAGCCGTACGGGTACGAGCCCGTCGGCGACGAGCCTTGCGGGCAGGGGCCGGCGGTCCGACGGTTCGTGGGTTGCGGTCATGGCGGTCGCTCCGGGGAGGCGGACGGGTGAGGACGGGTAGAGCCTCGTCGGTCCGTCCAGGCCGCCGCATGAGTACGGCTACTCATTCGCGCAGGTCCGGACCCCGAACGGACTGCTGTGACGTCTCCTCAATTGAAAGTCGACCCCGATGGAGTGCCCGGCCCGGCCCACTGGTGCCCACCCTCCTCACCCCTGTCGCCGCCGGCGTGGGGCGGGGCGGGGGCGGTGCGGTGGTCGATGTCACCAAGTCGACCGACAAGGGCCGTTGTCAGAGCCGTTTGGCAGGATGATCCCCATGCTCGCCATCCACCCTGACCAGCGCCTTGACGACCGGCCCGCCCAGCCCGCTCAACTCGCTCTCCCCATCGTCCGGGGCGGCTTCGAGGTGCACCTGACCGTCGGGCACGGCGCCGCCGAGGCGCTGGCCGTGTGGGCCGACGGCCAGGGCTTGAAGTTCACCCACATCCTGCTGGAGCGCGGCGCGTCGCCCTCACAGCCGATGCTCACCCTGCGCGCCGACGGCACGCTGGAGGAGGTCGCCGCGCTGACCGACCGGGTCCGGGGCCGGGTCGAGCGGGCCGGATTCACCGTCCTGCGGGCGAAGATCGAGGCCACGCCGTGGGCGGAGGGCGTCCCGGCCTCGGACGAGGACGCCGCGTCGCACGGGGTCGGGCGCTACTTCGAGCACCACGTCAAGCTGCTGCTACCGGCCCAGGCCCAGGCTCTGCCCCAGACGGCCCAGACCCCAGCAGCCGACCTCGCCCGCTTCGCCGAGCTCACCGCACTGGCCGTCCGGCACGGCGCGCACCTGTCGCGCAACCCGCGCCGGACGCGCGAGGACGGTCGGCGTGAGTGGTTCGTGACCCAGCGGTGCCGCCTGGTCGGCCTGGCCACCGCGGGCCGCCGGCTGGACGCGCTGCTGCGGGACCTCTCCGCCGACGGCCGCGAAGTCTCCTCGGTGGAGCGCGAGTTCGTGGTCGTCGACAGCGACGAGACCCTCGATGCGGGATGGATCACCGAGCCCGGGCACAGTGCCCGGCAGTACGGAGAAGGAGAGCCGACATGACCGAGGGCCAGTCCCAGTCCCCCCACTCCCAGTCCCAGCTCCGGCCCCAGTCGCAACCCCGGCCCGAGTCCCCCGTGACGTGGGAGGACCTGCGGTACGGGCCCTGGCAGGGCGTCCTGCTGCCCAAGCAGCCACCGTCGGAGGAGGTCCGGGAGGACCGGGACCTGCCCAGGAGCATCCGCCCGATCGACGACGAGACGGTGACCCAGCAGCCGGTCTTCGACCCCGCCCTCGCCGGCTACGCCCGCGCCCTCCGGCCCAGCGAACCCGCGTTTACCGACCCCGGACTCGCCGAACGCTGGCTCACCGCGCGGCGCGAGGCGCTCGACACCGTGCTGTCCGCCGTTGCCGACTCGCCGTGGGCCGAACACCTGGTGCTGCGCGGAAGCGTCCTGCTGCGGGCCTGGTTCGGCGAACACGCCCGTGAACCGGGCGACCTGGACTTCGTGGTCCGCCCGGTGGATTGGCAACTGGAGGACGAGCGGACGGAGCGCATGCTCAGCGAACTCGCGACCGCCGCCGAGCGCCTCTCGGGCGAGGTGCGGCTGCACGCGGACCAGGCGCTCAGCGACGAGATCTGGACGTACAGCAGGATCCCCGGGCGGCGGCTCGTCCTGCCGTGGTCGGCGCCGGGCGTCCCGGGCGGGAGCGTCCAACTCGACTTCGTCTTCACCGAGCACCTGCCCGTCCCGCCGCAGCCCTACCGGCTCCCGGGCGTCACCGGACCGCTGCTCGGCGCGACGCCGCAGCTCTCCCTCGCGTGGAAGCTCCTGTGGCTGGTCTCCGACAACCACCCCCAGGGCAAGGACCTCTACGACGCGATCCTGCTCTCTCGCGCCGCCGAGGTCCCCTACGACCTGCTGCGGCAGGTCTTCGTCCAGTCCGACGAGAGCTGGTCGCGTTGGCCGGTCCGCCCGGAGCAGATCAGCGGCCTCGAGGTCGACTGGGACGAATTCGCCAAGGACCACCCGGAGTTCGCCGAACCCGTCGAGGAGTACCCGGCCCAACTGCTCGCCGCGCTCCACCCGACCTTCGCCGACCGCGGCGAGTACGCCCTGCGGGCCCAGTGGCTGGCCCCGCTGATCGAGGAACTGCGGGACGTACTGGCGAGCGAGGGCATGGACGAGGTCCAACAACGCATGTCCCGACGCCACATGCTCCCGGACAACACCCTGGTGATCACGTGCGAACTCCTCGGCGGCGACCTCGACGCCGCCGACCGTGCCGTCGCCGACCACCTCGGCACCGCACCCCACCGGAAGACCCGCCTCCTGGCGGAGGCCGCCTCGCGCTACGCCGTCGAACTCGCGGGCGACGACGGCCGGGCGCGCACCACCGCCTGAGACCGATCGCCCCCGGGCGCACCAATCGTCGTCCTGACCGGGCCGTGCCGCCTCCGGGAGCGTACGAGTGCCGCCTCAGGAGCCATCGGCGACGCGGCTGGGGAGGCGGCCGGGCGGGCAGGCGGCGGCCAGGTCCTCGCGGGTGCCGGAGCGCCGGGGCCGCCCTGACGGGTGGCGTGCTCGTCGTAGCCGGTCAGGAAAGCGGTCAGCCGGTGGAAGGAGTCGCAGCTGACCAGCAGGGGGCGTTGGCCGATGCAGGCGAAGTGCTCGCGCTCGTCCAGCTCCGGGAGCTGCTCGATGGGCTGTCCGTCGGCTGTCGGGGTCAGGAGTTGTTGTCGGCCGGGTGCAGCACGGCCTGGGCGATCTCGCGCACGCGAGCCAAGGTGATTCCGGTCCTCTGCTCGACGGCAAGGGGATGGTCGGTGGGCTCGAGCTCGATGAGGGGGCGCCGACCGACGGGCCTGGTGTGGAGGCGGGTCTTCAGGTTGACGGTGCTGGGCGAGTAGACGGGAAGCTCGGTGGTCAGCCAGCCGAAGTACGGCCTCTCGGATTCACGCCCTGGTGTGTCCCAGAGGTCTGCGGCGCGGGAGAAGTTCTCGCGGCTCAGGGAGACCCAGACACCCCAGGAGAACACGTCGCTGCTGCCGATGACCGGTATCTCGACCAAACCCTTGACGAAGTGGTGCTGCGCTTTGATGACGCACTGATCCGACGAGAGCAGGCAGTCCGGGGCCCCGTCGAAGCTCGGGTCCCAGACGGAGGGGGCCGCTGCCGAGTAGTTCATCGGCAGTTCTGCGTGCTGCGCGCCGCAGCACGAGCAGGTGAATCCGGGATCACTGGTCATGGGCGGAATCCTAATGATCGGATCTGACACCTGTCGGGGCAGGGCACTCGGCCCGCCGGGACCGGCGGCGACCCCGACCCCCCGAGACGGCCTCTCGAGGGGGCAGTCCCGTTCCAGCTTCGAGGCGGATGAGGCCGCAGCTGCCCCACAACCTCCGCCACGGCAAGTGAACGGACTCCGCTGAGGGGCGGTTCACCTGGCCCGGGTCCGTCCGGCAGCGGTTCGGGACCTGTTCGGGGACGGTCCTCGGGCAACGGCCTTCGTGTGGTCGGGTGTTGGGCGTGGGAGTGGGAAGGACGGCGGTCACCGGATCGGGGTCCACCCTGATGGGCGGTTGACGGGAAGTGAGACGCCAGCAGTAGGCGCGGCGTGTCGGTGTACGCCGCAGGTTGGATCATGGGCCCCTCCCCGCGCCGTACGAGATGAGGGTGCGGCGGACCGAAGACTGGAGGTGATCCCGGACACCGACTCCGCACGGAGGAACTGCCATGGCTCTGCAAGGCATACGAACGATTCCCGTACTGACGGCGGGTGTTGCAGCCTCCGTTCTGGCGGCGCTGACTCCCGCGACGGCGTTCGCGGCGGCAGATCCGCTCCAGCAGTACGAGCGGCAGGGCCTCCGTTGGGAGCGCTGCGACGCGCAGCGCCCGGAGGAGTTCGAGTGCGCGAAGGTCAAGGTGCCGCTGGACTACGGCGACCCCGGGGGCAGGCGGATCGACCTCGCGATATCGCGGATCAAGGCGAGCAACGCGAAGGAGCGGCACGGCGTGCTGCTGATCAATCCCGGGGGCCCGGGCGGTCCGGGGCTGACCATGCCCGTGGAGATGCAGCCGCTGTTGCCGGCCGGGGTGAGGGAGCGGTTCGACCTGATCGGGTTCGACCCGCGCGGAGTCGGGCAGAGCTCGCCGATCGGCTGCGACCTGACGGCGGACGAGCAGACCTTCCAACACCCCTACGCGGCGGCGACGTTCGCCAGGGACGTGGCCCGGGCCCGCACGGTGGCCGACAAGTGCTGGGCCAAGGCGGGAGATGTCCTGCCGCACATCACCACCCGCAACACGGCGCGGGACATGGATGTCGTCCGGGCGGCGCTGGGGGAGCGGCGGATCTCCTACTTCGGGCACTCGTACGGCACCTACCTGGGCGCGGTCTACACCCAGATGTTCCCCCGGCGCTCGGACCGGTTCGTCCTCGACAGCGCGCTCGATCCCGCGCTCGCGTGGCGGGGCTCGCTCCGGGGGTGGTCGGCAGGGGCCGAACTCGCCTTCACCCGCTGGACCGAGTGGGCCGCCGCCCGCAGCTCCACGTACGGGCTGGGCAGGACCCCGGGCGAGGTCCGGAAGACGTTCTGGGACCTGATCGCCCACGCCGACCGGACGCCCGTCCCCACGACGGGCGGGGCACTCGACGGGGACGCCATCCGCTCCGGGTACGCCGCGTTCGTCCGGGTGGAGACGGTGACCCCCTGGATCGTCGCGTTGAAGGCCGCCGCCGACGGCGGGGCGCCGGCACCTGCCGGGCCGGCGGAGCCGGGAGCCGCGGCAGCGGGCGAGTCGGCACCGAACCGGCCGAACACGGCGCCGTCGGGGGCGTTCGGAGCGGCGGTTCCGGCGGACAACATCCCCGCCGTCGCGTGGGCCGTCTTCTGCGGCGACACCCGGAACTGGCCGCGCGACCCCGAGCGGTACCGCCGGGACGCGATCCGGGACCGGGCCGAGTACCCGTTGGCCGGCGACCTGGGAGCAGGCATCGTGCCCTGCGCGTTCTGGAAGTCGGCGGCCACCGAGCAGGCGACCGTGGTGGACAACGACGTCAACGCGCTGATCGTGCAGAACCAGTGGGACCCGCAGGCGACCCTGGCGATGGCCCAGGGCATGCGGCGGGCACTGCACGGCGCACGGATGGTCACGGTGGTCGGCGGCGAGGGTCACGGTGTCGTGGTGGCCGGCCCGTCCTGTGCGGACGACAGCGTCACCCGGTACCTGACCACGGGCCGGCTGCCCGCGAAGGACCTGAACTGCGGGGCCTGAACTGCGGGTCCTGAACTGCAGGGCCCGAACAGGCCGCCGACCGTGTCGGCGACGGCACGGCCCCGTACTTCCACGCGGCAGTCCGTGAGTAGGGCACGGGCGGGCTTGAGTACCGGTACTCAAGCCGGGTGCCCGCTCGTTGCGTCGTAATGGCACACATGAACACAGTGACGAACAACCTGGACGCCCGGGACCCGAGGTGGTGGCGCTACCCGACGGCCGCCACCCTCCTGGTCCCGCTCTGCTGGACGGTCTCGCAGGTGGCGATGATCGGCTACTCCCTGTTCAGCTACTGCGCCCTGCACAGCGGATGCGACCAGGGCAGCCGGGACGCCCACCAGCAGGCGGCCCTCGTGCTCGGCTGGGCTCAACTGGTGCTCGCGCTGGGTGCCTGGCCGGGGCCGCGGAGCCGCCGCTGGACGGTCGCCCGCTTCGTCCTCTCCGCGCTCTCCGCGATGTGCGGCGCCGGCAGCGTGGTGGCCCTGACCGTGTGAGCCGACCGGCCGGGCGCCCGGCGACGGCATCAGTCGCCGGTCGGACCCGGCGTTGCCGGCCAGGGGGAGTCCGTCGTACCTGACCTGGGGCGTGCTCGGGGTCGGCGGCGACGCAGAACGGACCCTCGGCTCGACCGGGAGAGGTCAGGCGAGGAAGGCGCGGAGCAGGGAGGCCGTTGCGGCGAGGTGTTCCTCGGTGGCGCGGCGGGCGGCGTCGCCGTCGCCGGCGAGGATCGCGCGGACCATGGCCCGGTGCTGTTCGGCGGCGTGCTCGATGTTGCGGTCCAGCATGGGGATCGCGTTCAGCAGGTCGTTGAGGCGCATCCTGGCCTCGGCGATGGCGGCGGCGAGGGCGGGGGAGCCGGTGAGTTCGCCGATGGCGAGGTGGAAGCGGGAGTCCAGCTGGCGGTACTGCTCCGCCGGGGCCGCGTCCAGTTCGGTGAGCCGGTCCTCCAGGTGGGCGCGCTGTTCGGGGGAGAGGGGGCGCCGGGCGGCGGCCTCGGCGGCGCCGACCTCCAGGACCTGCCGGTAGGTCAGCGCGTCCTCCAGTGCGCCGCCGAGGTCGCGGGCGGCGCGGCGCAGGTCGGCGACGTCCGGTTCGGGCATCCGGTAGGTGACGAAGGTGCCGCCGTAGCGGCCTCTGCGGGGTTCGACGCAGTCGGCCTGCTGGAGCGTGCGGAGCGCCTCGCGCAGGGTTTCGCGGCTGACGCCGAGCCGGGCGGCGAGGTCGCGTTCGGCGGGCAGCCGGTCGCCGGGGCGGAACACGCCGAGCTTGATCGCCTGGAGCAGCCGTTCGACGGTCTCCTCGAAGGCGTTGCCGGTCCGGACCGGGCGCAGGATGGCCCCGGCCTCCCAGTCGAGCCGTGCCTGCTCACGTGTCACATCCACGTCCACGCGGGAATCGTACCTGCGATCGGATCTCCCGCACTCGTTCCCGTCCCGCCCTTGACGTGGCCACCGTCCAGCCGGAACGATGCTGCTCACCCACCCAATGGTCTGACTTTAGACCATTGAAGAGCCGTCCGACCGTCGAAGCCGCCGGGGCGGGTGTGCCACGCCGTCGTGGCCGCGCGCACCCCGGCACACCCTCAACCCCCAGGGGTGCCCATGACCGACGCACGCTCGCCCGACCACCCTGCCGCCGCCGTGTTTCCGCTCGACTCATCCCCCGTTTCCGCCGACGAACAACGCCTCCGCGAGCTGGGCTACACCCAGGAGCTGGCCCGCTCGATGTCGGGCTTCTCCAACTTCGCCGTCTCCTTCTCCATCGTCTCGATCCTGTCCGGCTGCCTGACCCTCTACGGGACGGGGATGAAGACCGGCGGCCCGGCCCTGATCATCTGGGGCTGGCCGGTGGTCGGCCTGCTGACGCTCTGCGTCGGCCTCGCGATGGCCGAGATCTGCTCCAGCTACCCGACGGCCGGCGGGCTCTACTACTGGTCCGCCAAGCTGACCCGCAGCCGGAGCCACGGCCCGGCCTGGAGCTGGTTCACCGGCTGGTTCAACTTCCTCGGCCAGGTCGCGGTGACCGCCAGCGTCGACTACGGCGCCGCCTTCTTCACCAACGCCTTCCTCGACCTGCGCTTCGGCGTCGCGGCCACCCCCGCGCACACCATGGAGATCTTCGCGGTCATCCTGGTGGTGCACGGCCTGCTCAACACCTTCGGGGTGCGGCTGGTCGCCGTCCTCAACAGCGTCTCCGTGTGGTGGCACCTGATCGGCGTCGCGATCATCGTCGGCGCGCTCGCGCTGCTCCCCGAGCGGCACGCCTCCGCCTCCTTCGTGTTCACCGAGTTCGTCAACCAGACCGGCTTCCACAGCCAGTTCTACGTCGCGATGCTCGGCCTGCTGATGGCCCAGTACACCCTCACCGGCTACGACGCCTCCGCGCACATGACCGAGGAGACCCAGGACGCCGCCCGCTCCGGCCCGCGCGGCATCGTCAACGCCATCACCGTCTCGCTGGTGGCCGGCTGGATCCTGCTGCTCGGCATCACCTTCGCGATCCGCGACTACGACGGGGCGCTCAACAGCGACACCCAGGTCCCGCCCGCGCAGATCTTCATCGACGCGATCGGCTCCGGCGGCGCCCAGTTCCTGCTGCTCATCGTGATCGGCGCCCAGTTCTTCTGCGGCATGGCCTCCGTCACCGCCAACTCCCGCATGATCTACGCCTTCTCCCGCGACGGCGCACTGCCCGGCTCCCGGCTCTGGCACCGCATCTCCCCGCGCACCCAGACCCCGACCAACGCGGTCTGGCTGGCCACCGGCGGCGCCCTGCTGCTCGGACTGCCCGCGCTCTGGAACAACACCGCCTACACGGCCGTGACCTCGATCTCCGTGATCGGCCTCTACCTCTCCTACGTCATCCCGGTGTACCTGCGGCTGCGCCAGGGCGAGGACTTCCCGCGCGGCCCCTGGCACCTGGGCCGCTGGAGCCGGCCGATCGGCGTCGTGGCGGTCGTCTGGACGGCGGTGATCACCGTCCTGTTCATGCTGCCCACCGCCAGCCCGATCACCGTCGACAGCTTCAACTACACCCCGGTCGCGGTGGCCGTCGTGGTCGGCTTCGCGGGCATCTGGTGGTTGGCCTCGGCCCGGCACTGGTTCACCGGGCCGCACGTCGGCGCCACGCCGACCGACCTCGGCACCCCGCAAGCCCACGAAGCACCGCCCGCCCCCGACACCCGGGACACCGAACAGGAGACCCGATGACCACCCCCCGACTCACCCTCGACGAGCTGCGCACCCGCGTCGCCGACGGGTCCGTCGACACCGTCGTGCTCGCCATGACCGACATGCAGGGCCGCCTCCAGGGCAAGCGCGTCGCCGCCCAGTACTTCCTCGACGACGTCGTGACCGGCGCCGCCGAGGGCTGCGGCTACCTGCTGGCCGTCGACGTCGACATGAACACCGTCGACGGCTACGAGGTCTCCTCCTGGGAGAACGGCTACGGCGACCTGACGCTGCGCCCCGACCTCGCGACCCTGCGGTCCGTCCCCTGGCACCCGGCCACCGCCATGGTCCAGTGCGACGTCGTCCAGCACGACGGCACCCCGGTCGCCGTCTCCCCGCGCCAGGTCCTCCAGCGCCAGCTCGACCGCCTGGCCGGCTACGGCTGGCAGGCCCAGGCTGCCACCGAGCTGGAGTTCATCGTCTTCCGGGACAGCTACGAACAGGCCTGGGACAAGGACTACACCCGGCTCACCCCGGCCAACCAGTACAACGTCGACTACTCCATCCTCGGCACCGGGCGCATCGAGCCCCTGCTGCGCCGGCTGCGCAACGGCATGGCCGGCGCCGGCCTCACCGTCGAGTCCGCCAAGGGCGAGTGCAACCTCGGCCAGCACGAGATCGCCTTCAAGTACGCCGACGCCCTCACCACCTGCGACAACCACGCCGTCTACAAGACCGGCGCCAAGGAGATCGCCGCCCAGGAGGGCTGCAGCCTCACGTTCATGGCGAAGTACGACGAACGCGAGGGCAACTCCTGCCACATCCACCTGAGCCTGCGCGACGAGCAGGGCGCCCCGGTGTTCGCCGGGGACCGCCCGCACGGCTTCTCCCGCACCATGGAGCACTTCCTCGCCGGCCAGCTCGCGTGTCTCGCCGACTTCGCCCTGCTGTTCGCCCCCACCGTCAACTCCTACAAGCGCTACGTCCCCGGCAGCTTCGCGCCCACCGCCATCGCCTGGGGCCGCGACAACCGCACCTGCGCCCTGCGCGTCGTCGGCCACGGGCAGTCGCTGCGCTTCGAGAACCGCGTCCCCGGCGGGGACGTCAACCCGTACCTCGCGGTGGCCGCCCTGATCGCCGCCGGACTGCACGGCGTCGAGCAACAGCTGGAACTCCAGCCGGAGTTCACCGGCAACGCCTACGCCTCCGACGCGCCCCGGGTGCCCGCCACCCTGCGCGACGCGGTCGACGCCTTCGAGCGCAGCGCCGTCGCCACCGAGGCCTTCGGCAAGGACGTCGTCCGGCACTACACCCACGCCGGACGCACCGAACTGGCCTCCTACGAAAGGGCGGTGACCGACTGGGAGCGGCGCCGCGGATTCGAGCGGCTGTGACCCACGAGGACCGCCGACCGCCCCTGATCGGCATCAGCAGCTACCAGGAGGACGCCGCCTGGTCCGTCTGGAACCAGCGTGCCTCGCTCGTGCCCCAGACGTACGTCGACTCCGTCGTCCGCGCGGGCGGCACCCCCGTGCTGCTGCCGCCCCAGCCCGGCGGGGCCGACCACCTGCTCGACGCCCTCGACGGGCTCGTGCTGGCCGGCGGATCGGACGTCGACCCGGCTCGCTACGCGGCGGCCCCCCACCCGCGCACCGGCCCGCCCCACCGGGCCCGCGACGACTGGGAGAGCCGGCTGCTCCGCGCCGCCCTCGCCCGGGACCTGCCGGTGCTCGGGGTCTGCCGCGGCATGCAGCTGCTCAACGTCGAACTCGGCGGCACCCTCGTCCAGCACCTGCCCGACGACAGCCACCAGATCGTCCCCGCCCGCTTCGTCCGCCACCGGGTCGACGTCGTCGACGGCAGCCGGCTCGCCGCCGTGCTGGGGCCCGCCACCGAGGTCGCCTGCTACCACCACCAGGCCGTCGACCGGATCGGCTCCGGCCTCCGGGCCACCGCGCACAGTGCCGACGGGACGGTCGAGGGGCTCGAACTGACCGGCCACCGCTTCGCCCTGGGCGTCCAGTGGCACCCGGAGACCGATCCGGATGACCTGCGCCTGTTCCACGCGTTGATCAACGCGAGCCGGACCGCAAGCTAGACCGCCAGCCACTACCGTCAGCCCAGAGGGAGAGCCCCCGATGACCGAACCGGACCTCTTCGAGGTCGTCAACCCCGCCACCGAGGAGGTGATCACCACCGTCGAACTGGCCGGCCTGGCCGAGACCGACGCCGCCGTCGCCCGCGCCCGCGCCGCCTTCGACACCTGGCGCCGGGTGGCCCCCGCCGACCGCGCCCGGCTGCTGCGCGCCTTCGCCGCCGCCGTCGACGCCGACCGCGAGCACCTCGCCGCCCTGGAGGTCGCCAACGCCGGCCACACCATCGGCAACGCCCGCTGGGAGGCGGGCAACGCGCGGGACGTCATCGAGTACTACGCGGCCGCCCCCGAGCGGCTGTTCGGCCGGCAGATCCCCGTCGCCGGCGGCATCGACGTCACCTTCCAGGAGCCGATCGGCGTCGTCGGGGTCATCGTGCCCTGGAACTTCCCGATGCCGATCGCCGCCTGGGCCCTCGCCCCGGCGCTCGCCGCCGGCAACACCGTCATCGTCAAACCGGCCGAGCTCACCCCGCTCACCGCGCTGCGACTGGCCGAACTCGCCCTGGCGGCCGGGATCCCCGAGGGCGTGCTCCAGGTCCTGCCCGGCCGCGGCCCGGTCGTCGGCGGGCGCTTCGTCACCCACCCCGACGTGCGCAAGGTGGTCTTCACCGGCTCGACCAGGGTCGGCAAGGAGATCATGGCGGGCTGCGCCGCCCAGGTGAAGCCCGTCACCCTCGAACTCGGCGGCAAGAGCGCCAACATCGTCTTCGCCGACGCCGACCTCGCCAAGGCCGCCGCGACCGCGCCCTACGCCGTCTTCGACAACGCCGGCCAGGACTGCTGCGCCCGCTCCCGGATCCTCGTCGAGGCCGCCGCCTTCGACGACTTCATGGCGCTCCTGGAGCCGGCCGTGCGCGGCGTGCGGGTCGGCGACCCGGCCGACGAGAAGACCGAGATGGGCCCGCTGATCTCGGCCGCCCACCGCGAGCGGGTCTCCTCGTACGTCCCGGACGCCTCGGCCGTCGCCTTCCGCGGCAACGCCCCGGACGGGCCCGGCTTCTGGTACCCGCCGACCGTCCTCGCGCCCGTGCGGCACGACGACCGCGCCTTCACCGAGGAGATCTTCGGCCCGGTCGTCGCCGTCGTCCCGTTCCGGGACGAGGAGGACGCCCTGCGGATCGCCAACGCCACCGAGTACGGCCTGTCCGGCTCCATCTGGACCAGGGACCTCGGCCGCGCGCTGCGCGTCTCGCGCGGCGTCGAGGCCGGGAACCTCTCCGTCAACTCCCACTCCTCGGTGCGCTACACCACGCCGTTCGGCGGCTTCAAGCAGTCCGGCCTCGGCCGCGAGCTCGGCCCGGACGCCCTCGACGCCTTCACCCAGACCAAGAACGTCTTCATCTCCACGGAGGAATGATCACCATGACCCAGCGACTCGACGGCCGCGTGGCCGTCATCACCGGCGCCGGCAGCGGCATCGGCCTGGCGACCGCCCGCCGCTTCGCCGCCGAGGGCGCGAAGGTGGTCTGCGTCGACCTCGACCCCGAGACCGGGGCCAAGGCCGCGAACGAGGTCGGCGGCCTGTTCATCCAGGCCGACGTCACCGACGAGACCGCGGTGCGCGACCTCTTCCAGCGGGCCGTCGACGAGTACGGCCGCCTCGACATCACCTTCAACAACGCGGGCATCTCCCCGCCGGACGACGACTCCATCCTCACCACCGGCCTGGAGGCCTGGAAGCGCGTCCAGGAGGTCAACCTCACCAGCGTCTACCTGTGCTGCAAGTACGCGATCCCGCACATGCAGCGCCAGGGCAAGGGCTCGATCATCAACACGGCCTCGTTCGTCGCCGTGATGGGCGCGGCCACCTCGCAGATCTCCTACAGCGCCTCCAAGGGCGGCGTGCTGGCCATGTCGCGCGAGCTGGGCGTGCAGTTCGCCCGCGAGGGCATCCGCGTCAACGCCCTCTGCCCGGGGCCGGTGAACACCCCGCTGCTCCAGGAGCTCTTCGCCAAGGACCCGGAGCGGGCCGCCCGCCGGCTGGTCCACATCCCGCTGGGCCGCTTCGCCGAGCCCGAGGAGATCGCCGCGGCGGTGGCCTTCCTCGCCTCCGACGACTCCTCGTTCATGACCGCCAACACCTTCCTCGTCGACGGCGGCATCTCCGGCGCCTACGTGACCCCGCAGTAGCAGTGACCCCGGAGCCTTCGCGGCCGCCACCGGCCGCGGAGGCTCCGCCGACGGCCCCGTACGGGCGGCCGGTCCCGTACGGGTATCCCTCGACGAGCGGGGTGATCACCCGGGCCGGACGGTGATCGTGCAGAGCCGCTTGGTGGCCCGGGTCAGGGCCACGTACAGGTCCCGCTCCCCGCCGGGGCGGGCCGCGACGATCTCCTCGGGGTGCAGGACGACGACCCCGTCGAACTCCAGGCCGCGTGCCTCGGACGCGGGCACGATCCGTGCGTGGTCGGCGACGCCCCCGGCCGTCAGCTCGCCCACCCTGGTGTCGGCGCAGACCACCCCCAGGAATTCGCCCGGGTTCGCGGCGCTCTGGGCGTGGAGCTCCTGGACGACGGCGCTGACCAGCCCGTCCGGCGGCGCGGTCACGGTGCGCGGGGCCTCACCG
This sequence comes from Kitasatospora sp. NPDC028055, assembly GCF_040637885.1. Taxonomy (NCBI): domain Bacteria; kingdom Bacillati; phylum Actinomycetota; class Actinomycetes; order Kitasatosporales; family Streptomycetaceae; genus Kitasatospora; species Kitasatospora sp. NPDC028055. The sequence goes on from NZ_JBEZXE010000003.1 coordinate 278,966, forward strand.
CTCCGCAGTGACCGGGTGGGCTGCTGGTCCGGGGCGATCCGGGCCAGCAGGCCCCGGACGCTCTCCAGGATCTCCTGGGTGGTGCGGTAACTGACGGTCAGCTCGTGCAGCTTGAACCGCGGTCCGACGTGGGGGCCCAGGGCCTCCTTCCAGTCCCGCGCCGTCGCGACCGGGCCCGCCTGGGCGAAGTCGCCCACCAGCGTCATCGCCCGTCCCGGGCACCGGCGGACGATCATCCGCCACTGCAGGGCGGTCAGTTCCTGAGCCTCGTCGACGACGACGTGCCCGTACGTCCGCTCGGGCGGGCCGTCGACCAGGCTCGCCGCCTCGTCCAGCAACGGCACATCGGCATCGGTCCACGGGGCGTCCGGGGCGCGCAGCAGGAGGGACCGCTCCCGCACGGTCAGGTGGGGCAGGTGCTCGGCGAGGGCGTCGGCGTCCGTCAGCAGCGCGTTCACGAGGTCACCGGGCGCCAGCCGCGGCCACAGCGCCTCGACCGCCCGGTCGACACCGGCGTCGTAGAGGAGATCGGCCCGGACGGCGTCCAGGTCCAGCTCGTGGGCCGGGCCCGGGGCGGCCGCACCCTCGGTACGGTCTCGGCCGGCTCCCGTGAACTTGTCGAGGTCCAGGCCCGTCATCGCGGCGGTGTCGGCGTCGATCCGCTCCAGGAGGTCACCCATGTCCCGTTGCATCGCGTCGGTGACGGCGTCGACCAGGAGTTCCGTGAACACCCGGCGCGCGGGGTTGTGCCCCGGTACGGCCGCGACGGCGGCGTCGCGGGCCGTGGCGACCTCCGCCGCGGACAGGCGGACCACGTCCCGCCCGACCCGCACCGTGAAGTCACCGGCGGGGGCCTGGTGGGCGCGCAGCAGGCCGGCCAGGGCGTCGGCGAGGTCGGTGCCGCCCTTGAGACGCGCCGTGTCGAACGGCTCCACCGCGTCCGTGGACACCCCGGCCAGCTCCCGGCAGGTCGCCAGGACGACGTCGTTCTCCCCGAGGGAGGGAAGGACCTGGGAGATGTAGTCGAGGAACCGGGTGTTCGGGCCCACCACCAGGACACCCTCCTCCGCGGCCCGCGGGAACGCGTACAGGACGTAGGCCGCCCGGTGCAGGGCGACCACCGTCTTTCCGGTGCCGGGCCCGCCCTGCACCACCGTCACCCCACGGTGTGCGGAACGGACGATCTCGTCCTGCTCGGCCTGCAGCGTCGCGACGGCCGCGTGCATCCGGCCAGTCCGCCGTGCCGACAGGGCCTCCGTCAACGGGCCGTCGCCCACGACGTCCTCGTCGGTCGGGGCGCTCCCGTCCAGCAGTTCGTCGCTCACCGAGACGACCGTGCGCTCGTCCAGGCGCAGGTGCCGGCGCCGCCGCAGGCCCATCGGGTGGACCGGCGTCGCCTCGTAGAAGGGCCGCGCCGCGCTCGCGCGCCAGTCCACGAGCAGGGGCAGGTCGTCCTCGTCGGTGTGCAAGCCGATCCGCCCGATGCGCAGGGCCGTGCCGTCCGCCCAGTCGATGCGCCCGAAGACCAACCCCCTTTCGGCGCTCTCCAGCCTGCCGATCTCCTTGGCCAGCCGCTCGGCGGCGATTTCCCTTTCGTATGCCTCGCCGGCGTTGTCCGCCGGGGTATTCAGCACGCTCGCCCGCTGCGCCCGCGCTTCGGAAAGGCGCTCGGTGAGGAACTCGTACAGGGAGGACACATAATCCCGCTCCGCGTCAACTGCGAGCGTGGCGGGGTCATTCATCGTATTCGACGGCTTCGGCAACGGTGAGCTCCTTCGATTCGGCCCATACCATACGGCCGGAGCTCTTCGAAGGTAAGTCTTGACTTGTCCGGTGAAGATATGGCCCGGTGGCTGAATTCACGGCTGCCGGGCTGTGCGGTGTGTCAGGAATTCCGCCATTCCGCTGTTCCGTCATTCTGTGCATCGCCAATTGCGCACGTGAAAAAGGGGATATCCGGCGAGGCGCCCCGCCCCTGGTCCCGGCCCCCGCCCCGGCAACCGAGCCGCCCGGGCCGGGGGCCGGGGGGCGTCAAGGGGCGTTGTGGGCCTCGGTGTCGGCGGCGGCGATGACGGCGGTCAGGAGGCCGGGGAAGCGTTGTTCGAGTTCCTCGGTGCGGAGGGTGTTCATCTTCGTGGTGCCGACGTAGTACTGGCGCAGGACGCCCGCTGCGCGCAGGACGGAGAAGTGGTGGCTGGAGGTGGAGCGTCCGACGGGGAGGTCGAAGGATCCACAGCTCAGGTCAGCGCCCGAGTGGGCCAGGGTGTGCACCACTTTGCGCCTCGCCGGGTCGGCGAGGGCCTCCAACACCTGCTGGACGTTGACGTCCTCCACACCGGGGTGAACGATCACTCGCGCTGTCACGCGTGCCCGTCCCACACCCACCACCCCTTCCCAAGCCTGGCCCCCGTTCCGATGCGAACCCCCGTCAATCGCCGCGCACCGTGCGCGACTTCATGCCAGACGCTACTACGGGACGTGGCCCCGCCACGCCCGCTGCAACACCTTGGCAACACTGCTCGTGCACCGGATGCGCACGTTCCGCCCGGGCGTGCGCCCGGCCCACCCGGGCGGGGTCGGGCGGGGGCGGGACGAGGAGTAGTACGTGTGGAGGTCGTCGGAGGCCATGCCGGTGCCGTGGCGCCGGTGTGCGAACGCCCGGCCGGGGTGGGTCGGTTGGGAGTGGCTGAATCTGGGTGAAAGCCGGACGCGGACGGCGACGGGTCGGTAGCATGATCATGAGATTCGCCGTCCGCGGTACTGCTGAACGTGCTGTTCCTGGACGCGACCACCGTGAGGGGTGCGCAGCAGCGCGCACCCCTTCGTCCCGAGGGGAGATCGGCATGGCCACCGGTACCGTGAAGTGGTTCAACGCGGAGAAGGGCTACGGGTTCATCGCCCAGGACGACGGCGGCCCGGACGTGTTCGTCCACTTCTCCGCGATCCAGGGCACCGGCTACCGCAGCCTGGAGGAGAACCAGGCGGTCGAGTTCGAGATCACGCAGGGCCAGAAGGGCCCGCAGGCCGAGCAGGTCCGCACGTTCTGACCGGGCGGCGTACGAACGCCCCGCACGAAGGCCCCGCACCGGCGAGCACGCGCCGGTGCGGGGCCTTCTGCTGCTGTCCACCCCCTCCCGCCCCCGTCCACCCACGTCCGCCCCTCGACAGATACCTCTCACTGAGAGCTAAAATCGAGGTATGGAGACAGGACCCACCGACCAACCCGACGGCGCCCTCGCCGACGAGTTCTCCGCCCTCCTCACCGGCATCCAGCGGATGCTGCGCCGCCGCCTGCGCCAGGGCCTGGACCAGCCCCGCCTGCGCGGTGCCCAGGTCGAACTGCTGCACCTGGTGATGGACGCCCCGGGACTGCGGGTCTCCGCCGCCGCCGAGGAACTGTGCCTGGCCGGCAACTCGGTCTCCACCCTCGTCAACCAGCTCGTCGCCCAGGACCTGCTGCGCCGCGAGGTGGACCCCGCCGACCGCCGGGCCGCCCTGCTGTACGCCACCGAGGCCGCCCACCAGCGCATCGAAGCCTGGCGCGAGCGGCGCCGGGCACTGACCGGCGAGCTGGTCGCGGGCCTGCCCGGCCCCGAACGGGCCGCGCTGGCCGCCGCCCTACCCGCGCTGCGCTCCCTCGCCCAGGGGCTGCGCGACCTGCCCGAGGAGGACCCGCGATGACCGAACCGGAACCAGCAGGAATACCGGGAGCCACGGGAACGCCAGGAGCCACGGGAATAGCAGGAGCTGCAGGAACGCCAGGAGCAGCGGGAGCGTCGGCCACGGCGGAGGCCGTGGTGTGCCGGGGCCTGGAGTACAGCTTCACCCACGGCCGTGGCAAGGTCACCCGCGCGGTGGACGGTATCGACCTGACCGTGCGGACCGGTGAGGTCTTCGGTCTGCTCGGTCCCAACGGCGCGGGCAAGACCACCACCATCCGGGCGATCACCACGCTGCTGCCCGCCGGCCCCGGCATGGTGCGCGTCTTCGGCCATGACGCGGCCCGCCGCCCCATGGAGGTACGGCGCCTGCTCGGCTACGTGCCGCAGCAGTTGTCCGCGGACGCCGGGCTGACCGGGCGGGAGAACGTCGCCCTGTTCGCCCGGGTCTTCGACGTCCCCCGTACCGAGCGCGCCCGCCGCGTCGCCCAGGCGCTGGCCGCCGTCGACCTCACCGACGCCGCCGACCGGATGGCCGCCACCTACTCCGGCGGCATGGTGCGCCGGCTCGAACTCGCCCAGGCCCTGGTCAGCGCCCCGCGTCTGCTCGTCCTGGACGAGCCCACCATCGGCCTGGACCCGATCGCCCGTACCGGCGTGTGGGAGCGCGTGGACGCCGTACGCCGGGCCACCGGCATGACCGTCCTGGTCACCACCCACTACATGGACGAGGCCGAGCGCCACTGCGACCGCATCGCGCTGATGGACCGCGGCCGGATCCGGGCCCTGGGCACCCCCGCCGAGCTCAAGGAGGGCATCCGCCAGGCCGTCCCGGGCGGCGAGGAACCCACCCTCGACGACGTGTTCCGCCACTTCGCCGGCCGTGACCTGGCCGACGCCACGGAAGGAGACTTCGGCGATGTCCGCCGCACCCGCCGCACCGCCAGCCGCGTCGGCTGAGCCGCCCACCCCCGGCGCCACCCCCGCCGGCGTCCCGGACCTGAGCCTGCTGCTGGTGCCCCCGCGCGCCCGTACCGGCTGGCGCCTGGTGCCCGCCCGGGTCGCCGCGATGTGCGCGGTGGAACTCCAGAAGCTGCGTCACGACCGCACCGAGCTCTACACCCGCGCCGTCCAGCCCGCCCTGTGGCTGCTGATCTTCGGCGAGACCTTCACCCGTCTCAAGGCCATCCCCACCGGCGGCATCCCCTACCTCGACTACCTGGCGCCCGGCATCATCGCCCAGTCCGCGATGTTCATCGCGATCTTCTACGGCATCATGATCATCTGGGAGCGGGACTCCGGCGTCCTCACCAAACTCCTGGTCACCCCCACCCCGCGCGCCGCCCTGGTCACCGGCAAGGCCTTCGCCGCCGGCGTCAAAGCCGTCCTGCAAGCCGTCGTCGTGGTCCTGATCGCCGCGGCCCTGGGCGTCGCCATGACCTGGAACCCGCTGCGCCTGCTCGGCGTGGTCGTCGCGGTGCTGCTCGGCTCGGCGTTCTTCTCCTGCCTCTCGATGGCCATCGCCGGGATCGTCCTGACCCGTGACCGCCTGATGGGCATCGGCCAGGCCATCACCATGCCGCTGTTCTTCGGCTCCAACGCCCTCTACCCGGTCGACCTGATGCCCGGCTGGCTGCAGGCCGTCAGCAAGGCGAACCCGCTCAGCTACCAGGTCGACGCCCTGCGCGGCCTGCTCATCGGCACCCCCTCCCACCTGCCCCTGGACTTCGCCGTCCTGGCCGCCGCCACCGCGGCCGGCATCGCCGCCGCCTCCGCCCTCCTGGGCCGCCTGGCCCGCTGAGGCGGCCGACCGGGCGTACGAGCGGGGACGCAGGTCAGTAGCAGCACCGCCGGTGGTCTGTTCGAAGGAGCCGGCGGGAAAGGCGAAGGAGCCGGCGGGAGAGGCGAAAGGAGGTGCAGGTGTCGGGTTTCGCCGCGAGAGTAGGGGGGGACCGGTCGGCGCTCGGCGTCGGCCGGGGACCACGTACCACGGACAAGGGACCCCATGCTCGAGACGCCCGACGACCTCGCCCGCCTCCAGGACCTCCTGGACACCTCGCTCGCCCGCTCCACCGCCCACCTGCGCTCGATCATCAACAGCGAGCGCACCCTCACCGCCGTCCAGCTCACCGGCGTGCTCACCGGGATGTGCACGCTCGCGCTGTCCACCGTCACCGCCAAGGGCGAGCCGCGGATCAGCGGCGTGGACGGCCACTTCCTGCACGGCAGGTGGCACTTCGGCACCGCGCGCACCGCCGCCAAGGCCCGTCACCTGGCCGCCAGGCCCGCCGTCAGCGCCGCCCACCTGCGCGGGGAGGACCTGGGCGTGTTCACCCACGGCACCGCCGAGATCCTCAACCCCCGCGACGGCGAGCCGGCCGCCGACTGGCCCGAACTCCTCGCCTACTTCCAGGACTTCTACGGCCGCGATGCCTTCGACTGGGAGCACGACGTCGTCTACTACCGGCTGCACCCGCACTGGATGTCCGTTTTCGCCTCCGATCCGGCCGAACTCCTCGCGACGGCGGAGCGGGCCTAGAACAAGGCAAGGCCACCAGGTAGAAGGTGATGTCGTCCCAGGTGTCAACGTCGACGCTCTGGACGACGTCGACGCTCTGGACGACGTTGACGGTCTGGACGACGTTGACGGGCCGGGTGGTGCTGGTCCCGTTCGATTTCTGGGCGGCGCGCGCCGGAAGTCTCGCAAATTCCTTAGCCCCTCCTCTGGTTCGCTGGCCGTGCCGAGAGCGCTCCGCGAGCAGTGGCTGAAGGGGAACGGATGTCCAAGCGTGCACTGATCACCGGGGTGACCGGTCAGGACGGGTCTTACCTGGCCGAGCACCTGATCTCCCTGGGATACCAGGTCTGGGGCCTGACCAGAGGGCAGGCCAACCCGCGGAAGGACCGGATCAGCCGGTTGATCCCGGAGCTGCGCTTCGTCGACGGTGACCTGATGGACCAGAGCAGTCTGGTGTCGGCGGTCGACACGATCCAGCCCGACGAGGTGTACAACCTCGGAGCGATCTCCTTCGTGCCGATGTCCTGGCGGCAGCCGGAACTCGTCACCGAGGTCAACGGCACCGGCGTGCTGCGGGTGCTGGAGGCGATCCGGATGGTCAGCGGGATCAACAAGCCGGCCGGGGCCGTCGGTGGCCCCGGCCGGATCCGGTTCTACCAGGCCTCCAGCTCCGAGATGTTCGGCATGGTGGCGGAGACCCCGCAGAACGAGCGGACCACCTTCCACCCGCGCAGCCCGTACGGCGTGGTGAAGACGTACGGTCACTACATCACCCGCAACTACCGCGAGTCCTACGGGATGTACGGTGTCTCGGGGATCCTGTTCAACCACGAGTCGCCGCGCCGCGGGGCCGAGTTCGTGACCCGGAAGATCTCCCTCGCGGTCGCGCAGATCAAGCTCGGCCTGCAGGACCGGCTTCTGCTCGGGAACCTCGACGCCGTCCGCGACTGGGGTTTCGCCGGGGACTACGTCCGGGCGATGCACCTGATGCTCCAGCAGGACGAGCCGGGCGACTACGTCATCGGCACCGGGCGAATGCACTCGGTGCGGGACGCGGCCCGGATCGCCTTCGAGTGCGTCGGGCTCGACTGGGAGCAGTACGTCGAGGTCGATCCAGGGCTCGTGCGACCCGCCGAGGTGGAGACGCTCTGCGCCGACGCCGGCAATGCGCGGGAGAAGCTGGGCTGGGACCCGGAGGTCGACTTCCCCGAGCTCATGCGGATGATGGTCGAGTCCGACCTGGAACAGGCGCGGGTGGCCCGCGACTACGACGAGGTGCTGGCCGGTGCCCGCTGGTGACACCGGCCGGGAGCGACGGCAGGGCGGTGGGGATCTCGCGTCCCCACCGCCCTGCCGTTGCCGCCCTACCGCTGTTCGACGGCCCGCTCGGTCGGCGGCCGGGAGAGCCCCAGGATGGCCAGCGCGATCCCGGCGCCCTGGTCGCCCAGCCGGGCGGCGTAGCGGTGCAGCATCGCGTTCTCCTGCGCGAGGCTGGTGGTCGGCAATCCGGCGGCGCGGCGGCTGAGTTGCTGGCCGCGGGCCAGGCGGATGCGGTGGACGAGCTGGGCGATCAGCTGCTCGTCGAGCTCGCTGAGCTCGGCCGCGGCCGGGTCCGCGGTGCCCTCGGTGGAGGGCAGCGGCACTCTCGGTGCGTCGCCGTGCGGGAAGGGTTCGGGCATGGCGGTGATCCTCGTCGACGTCGGGGCGCTCGGCCCGGGGGGCCGCACCCATGGCTCGCGCAACTGACGATCCAGCCGAACGCCCCGGCAATTCCCTAGAGTCCGGGACCGGTTCGGACGTGATCGACAGACCCTAGGGAAATTCGGCGCGGCCCCGATCGAGACTGGGCGCTGGAGTGCGGGAATGCGAGCGCCGCGCGTGCCGGGCACGCGGGCCGTCCTCAAGCGGATCCCTGCCGTTCGCCGGTCTTCCAGATGGGTTGCGTCGATGATGGACAAGGAACAGAAGCTCCGGGACTACCTCAAGCGGGCCAGCGCGGACCTCCAGCGCTCCCGGCAGCGGGTGGACGAGCTGGAGGCGGCCGCCCGGGAGCCGATCGCCATCGTGGGAATGAGCTGCCGCTTCCCCGGCGGGGTCGCGTCTCCGGAGGACCTCTGGGCGATGCTCGTCGCCGGCGAGGACGGCATCACCGGCCTGCCCGCCGACCGCGGCTGGGAGCTCGACCCGGCGGCCGGGCCGGTCGACGTCCGGGGCGGGTTCCTGCAGGGCGCCGCCGACTTCGACCCGGGCTTCTTCGGTATCTCGCCGCGTGAGGCGCTGTCCATGGACCCGCAGCAGCGCGTCCTGCTGGAGGCGTCCTGGGAGGCCGTCGAGCGGGCAGGCATCGACCCGAGCAGCGTCCGCGGCACCCGCACCGGCGTCTTCGTCGGTGCGATGCCGCAGGACTACCGCACCGGGCCGGACGACGACGTCCAGGGCTTCGTGCTGACGGGCAACGCGACGAGCGTGATCTCCGGCCGCCTCTCCTACGTCCTCGGCGCCGTCGGCCCGGCGGTCACCGTCGACACCGCGTGTTCGTCGTCGCTCGTCGCGCTCCACCTGGCTGCCCAGTCGCTGCGCGCGGGGGAGTGCGGCATGGCGCTCGCCGCGGGCGTGACCGTCATGTCGACCCCCACGACCTTCGTCGAGTTCGCCCGTCAGGGCGGCTTGGCCTCGGACGGTCGCTGCCGCTCCTTCGCCGACGCCGCGGACGGCACCGGTTGGGCCGAGGGCGTGGGCGTGCTCGTCCTGGAGCGGCTTTCGGTGGCCCGGCGCAACGGGCACCGGGTGCTGGCCGTCGTGCGCGGCACCGCCGTCAACCAGGACGGCGCCTCCAACGGGCTCACCGCGCCCAACGGGCCGTCCCAGCAGCGTGTCATCGAGCAGGCGCTGCGCAACGCGCGGCTCTCCGCCGACCAGGTGGACGCGGTCGAGGCACACGGCACCGGCACCGTCCTCGGTGACCCGGTCGAGGCCCAGGCGCTGCTCGCCACCTACGGGCGCGGCCGGGACCCGCAACGCCCGTTGCTGCTCGGCTCGGTGAAGTCGAACCTGAGCCACACCCAGGCCGCGGCGGGCATGGCCGGAGTGATCAAGACGGTGCTGGCGCTGCGGCACGAGCTGCTGCCCCGCACGCTGCACGTGGACGAGCCGTCGACGCACGTCGACTGGGAGTCCGGCGCCGTCCGGCTGCTGACCGAGGCGACGCCGTGGCCGCGGGGCGCCGAGCCGCGCCGGGCGGGCGTCTCGTCCTTCGGCCTCAGCGGCACCAACGCGCACGCCATCGTCGAGGAGGCCCCGGCTGCGGAGGAGGCGCCCGCCTCCGGGGCCGTCGAGGCCGGGGCGCTGCCCTGGCTGGTCTCCGGCCGTACCCCCGAGGCGCTGCGCGCCCAGGCCCGGCGGCTGGTCGCCTTCCTGGCGGCGGACGCCGAGGGCTCCGACGCCGACCTCGCCCACGCGCTCGCCACCACCCGCGCCGCCCTGGAGCACCGCGCCGTCGTCACCGCGGCCGGCCGCGCCGAGGCCGTCGCGGCGCTCACCGCGCTCGCGGACGGCGAGGGCGACGGCCGGGCGGTGCTCGGCACCACCCAGGGGCGCGGCAAGCTTGCCTTCCTGTTCGCCGGCCAGGGCTCGCAGCGCCTCGGCATGGGCCGCGAACTCGCCGCCCGCTTCCCGGTGTTCGCCGCCGCGCTGGACGAGGTGCTCACCCGGCTCGACGGCCAGCTCGAAGGCCGGCCGGGCGCGCCGCTGCGCGAGGTGATCTGGGGTGCCGACGAGGACGCCCTGAACCGCACCGGTCACGCGCAGCCCGCGCTGTTCGCCGTCGAGGTCGCGTTGTACCGGCTGCTGGAGTCCTGGGGCGTGCGCCCGGACTTCCTGGCCGGCCACTCCGTCGGCGAGATCGCCGCCGCGCACGTCGCCGGGGTGTTCACCCTCGCCGACGCGTGCGTCCTGGTCGCCGCCCGCGCCCGCCTGATGCAGGCCCTGCCGGCCGGCGGCGCCATGGTCGCGGTGCAGGCGAGCGAGGAGGAGGTCCTCCCGCTGCTCGGCGACGGCGTGTCGCTGGCAGCCGTCAACGGGCCGCGGAGCGTGGTCGTCGCGGGCGAGACCGCAGCGGCCGGTGCCGTCGGCGCGCACTTCACCGAACTCGGCCGCAAGGTGAGGCGGTTGCGCGTCTCGCACGCCTTCCACTCGCCGCTCATGGACCCGATGCTCGACGAGTTCCGTGCCGTCGTCGCCGGGCTGGACCCGCAGGCGCCCGCGATCCCGCTCGTTTCGACGCTCACCGGCACGCTCGCCACCGTCCAGCAGCTCACCTCCGCCGACTACTGGGCCGACCAGGCCCGCCAGGCCGTCCGCTTCGCCGACGCCGTCGGCTGGCTCGGCGGGCACGGCGCCGGGCTGTTCCTCGAACTCGGCCCGGACGGTGCCCTCGCCGCGCTCGCCCAGGGAGCCCTCGACGAGCCGGCCGGCGAAGGTCGCCGCGCCCTCGCCGCGCTGCGCCCCGGCCGCGACGAGACCGAGGCGCTCACCGAGGCACTCGCCGGCCTGCACGTGCGCGGGGTCCCGGTGCACTGGGACGCCTACTTCGAGGGCACCGGCGCCCGCCGTGCCGACCTGCCGACCTACGCCTTCCAGCACAGGCGCTACTGGCCGAAGAGCGCGCTCTCGCGCACCGGCGACGTCCGCGCCGCAGGGCTCGGCTCGGCCAACCACCCGCTGCTCGCCGCCGCCGTCTCCCTCGCCAACACCGACGGCCTGCTGCTGACCGGCCGGCTCTCGCTGCGCACCCACCCGTGGCTGGCCGACCACGGCGTCGACGGAACCGTGCTGCTGCCCGGCACGGCCTTCCTGGAACTCGCCGTGCGTGCGGGCGACGAGGTCGGCTGCGAGCGCGTCGAGGAGCTGACGCTCACCGCGCCCCTGCCGCTGCCCGAACAGGGTGGCGTGCAGGTGCAGGTGTGGGCCGGACGGGCCGACACGAGCGGGCGGCGCACCGTCGGGGTCTACGCCCGCCCCGAGGGTGATGAGGACGCCCCGTGGACGCAGCACGCCGACGGCATCCTCGCGCCGGGCTACTCGGCGGATGAACAGCGCTTCGCCGCAGAGGAGTTCACGCAGTGGCCGCCGGCCGGCGCCGAAGCGCTGGACCTGGACGGCCTGGACGAGCGCCTCGTCGGCGCCGGCTTCCGCTACGGCCCGGCGTTCCGCGGGCTGTGCGCGGCCTGGCGGCGCGGCGAGGACGTGTTCGCCGAGGTCGCGCTGGACGAGGGCGCGAGTGGCGAGGCGGGCGCGTTCGGGATGCACCCGGCGCTGCTGGACGCGGCGCTGCACGCGACGGCGTTCCTCGGGCTCGGCGGGGTGCCGTTCTGCTGGCAGGACGTCAGTCTGCACGCGGCGGGTGCGTCGGTGGTGCGGGTGCGGCTGTCCGCGACCGGGGACGACTCGGTCGCCGTCGAGATCGCCGACGCGGCGGGCGGCCCGGTCGCCTCGGTCGGCTCGTTGCTGCTGCGACCGCTGCCGGCGCTCGCCGGGGCGGGCGCGGGGCCGGTACGGGACGCGATGTTCGAGCTGCGCTGGTCCCGGCCGCGCGGCGGTGGACAGGCGCCCGCCTCGGTGGCCGTCCCGAACGCGGACCCGCTCGGGCTCGGCGTCCTCCCGTCAGCGGGCGAGGGGCCGGCCGAGGTGGTGCTCGTGCCGCTCGCGGGGGACCCGGCCGACCCGGTCGGCTCGGCCCACGCGCTGACGGCCCTGGCGCTGGCCCGGGTCCAGGAGTGGCTCGCGGCGGACACGGACGGCCGGCTGGTCTTCGTGACCCGCGGCGCCGTCGCGACGGCGGCGGACGGCGAGGTCACCGACCCGGCCGCGGCCGCCGCGTGGGGCCTGGTGCGCTCCGCGCAGGCCGAGCACCCGGGCCGGTTCGGCCTGGTCGACCTGGATCCGGCCGGCGGCCCGCTGCCCGAGCGGGCCCTGGGCGGTGACGAGCCGCAGCTGGCCGTGCGCGGCGGCGCCGTGCTGGCGGCCCGGCTGGCCCGCGCGGCCGCGGTGGCCGAGACCGGGGCAGCGTGGAGCCCGGACGGGACCGTCCTGATCACCGGCGGCACCGGCGGCCTCGGCGCCGTCCTCGCCCGGCACCTGGTGGCCGAGCACGGCGTTCGTCGCCTCGTGCTCGCGAGCCGCCGAGGAGCCGCGGCCGAAGGCGCCGCCGACCTGGTCGCGCGGCTCACCGCGGTGGGCGCCGAGGTCGCCGTCGAGGCGTGCGACCTCAGCGACCGCGCCGCCGTCGAACGCCTGATCGCGGGCGTGCCCCTCGGTCACCCGCTGACCGCCGTGGTGCACGCCGCGGGCGTCCTCGACGACGGCGTCGTCGAACAGCTCACCCCCGAGCGGCTCGCCGCCGTCCTGCGGCCCAAGGCCGACGCCCTGTGGCACCTCCACGAGGCCACGCGGGCGCTCGACCTCGCCGCGTTCGTCGTCTTCTCGTCCTTCTCCGGCACCGTCGGCGCGGCCGGGCAGGCCAACTACGCCGCGGGCAACGCCTTCGCGGACGCGCTCGTGCGCACCCGCCGCGCCGCCGGCCCAACCGCGCCGCACTGGTCTCCCGGGCCTACTCGATGGGGGCCCTCAAGGTCGGGGTCTGGCCGCCGAAGGTCGTGGAGAGCTTCGTCAAGTAGTGGTTCCGCCAAGGCCCGTGGGTGCCGCTCCGGTCCGGACGGCTGTTGCCGGCTGACCGGCAGCGGGAGACGCTCACGCTGCTTCCTCACAGGGCCCGCACTTGACTCCGTAGCGGCTGAGGTGGCGGACAGCACGTCGGCGGCCAGTCCCCTGATGCGTCCTTCCCGGTCCTCCACGGCCGTGGCCGTCTTCGCCGGGCGGCTGCGCGCTCCCGCGCCGTCGCTGCTGGTCCTGGCGGGCATCGGGGTGGCTCTGATACCCGGAGTCCCCGCCCTGCACGTACCGCCGCAGGTCATCGGCACGGTGGTCCTGCCCCCGCTGCTGTACGCCTCCGCCGAGGAGCTGTCGCTGCGCGACCTCCGTACGGTCTGGCGCCCGGTGACCATTCTCTCCCTCGGCCTCGTCTTCGCCGCCGCCGTCGCCGGCTGCCGCCCGCAATGGCCTTCGTGCTCGGAGCGCCCGCGAGGAGGACGACGCCCGCGACCTCCTCAACCGCGCCGCCCTCGACCACGTCGACCACCTCACCGAACTGGAGGCCGTACCCGACACCGCCCTCGACCGGGGCCGCCGTGCCCTCACCGCCCGCTCCTCCGGTCACGGCGTTCGGTCGTCCTGGTCGAGGCGGGTGAGTGCACTGCGCGCGTACTGCTGGTAGCTGGTCTGGTACCAGGGTGCGTCGGCGGGGATGTGGGCGGCGGCGTCGACCGCTTCGTGGAGGAGTGCGCGCCGTGCGTCGGGCAGGTGGGCCAGGCGGGGGTGGCGGCTGAGGTCGAGCAGGACCCTGGTGAGGTGGTAGGCGTAGCCGCGGGGGTTGACGGCGAAGAGGGTGCGGTAGACCCGCATGCCTTTCTCGCCGTCCAACCACCGGTCGCCGATGAGGAGTTGTATCCGGGCCCGTAGGACCAGGTCCGGGTGCGGGCCGGGGTTCGGGTTCTCGTCGGTGTCCTTCATCGGGCGTTCGCCTGCCCGAGTCGGCGCTCGAACTCCTGGAGCTGCGGCACGGTGTGCTCCCACATGCGGCGCTGGTGGGCGGGGGCGTCGGCGGGGATGTGCGCACTCGCGGCCCGTGCCTCTGCCAGCAGTTCCTCCCGCGCCCCGGGCCGGCGGGCCGCGCGGGGGCTGGTCTCGGCGAGTGCGCGCAGGACGTAGGCGAGTTTGTAGGCGTACACGTGGGGGCTGGCGGCGAACAGGGTGCGGTAGACCCGCATGCCCTCCTCGCCGTCGAGGATCCGGTCGTTGTGGCTCAGCAGGGTGATCCGGGCTTTCAGTACCAGGTCCGCGTGGACGTTCATGTTGCTTGTCCCCCTTCGTCGTTGCTTCGGTACGCACCTCGCACCCCGGACCCCCGCGCGTACCGCGCCGGACGCGTCCGGGCACGGCGGTGTGCGCGCCGGCCGCCCGGGCGAGCGCGGGCGGCGGCGCGAAGGCCGTCGGGGGAGTGGGGTGTTGCACGAGTGTGCGGGGTGCGCGGGGGCGGCGGCAAGGCACAGGAAGGGTGTGCTGAGTCCTACCGCTCCCAGGCCTGACCTGGCAGGATTGGGGTCGGCACCCTCCCGGGGCCGGCCCGGAAGACCTGACGCACCCCCAGGGCCGTGTGCGGACCGCTGGTCGCGGAACACACGGACGGACGCGGGCCGAGGCGACGGCCTCGGGGACCCACGGGAAGCGCTCCAGACGCTCATCCGGATGGCGGCCTGTCACACCGAACCGCCGTTGCGCACTCAGCGTGTCGATGGTGACACTTTCCGTGAGCGAGCGGTTCGGATCCGCTGTGCTCCCATCTGAGACGACCTGTATGGGAGGCCGAGAGATCGTGCTGGGACGACGGATTCCGGGGGAAGACGGAGGCGGGGGTCGAGGGCGCTGTCTGCTGGGCGCGCTGGCGTCGGTGGGCGCCCTGGCGCTGAGTGGTGGCGGGATTTTGCCGCTGCCTGCGGCAGCCGCCGCGGTGGCGCCCCGCGCGCCCGCAGCCGCCGGTGCGTGTTCGGTGGCGAACGGTACGACGGTCTGCGACACCCCGGGCTCCTCCACCTACACCGTGCCGCAGAACGCGCGGCAGGTCCGGTTCACCGTCGTCGGCGGGGGCGGCGGCGGGGGCGGCGGGTTCGCCGGTGCCGGGGGAGGGGCCGGTGCTGCGATCGTCTGCACCGTCACCGGCCTGGCACCGGGCACGGAGCTGGCGGTGACCGTGCCCGCCGGCGGCAACGCCGGTGCGCTGGCGGAGAGTTCGCAGGTTCTGAGTCCTTCCGGTGGTGGTCAGGCCGCCTCGGTCGGCGCTTCGGGCCTGGTCATCTCCGCCGCCGGTGGCGGAGGAGGCGCGGGCCGTGTCGCCCAATTCGGCGGCTTCGAGATCGACGGCGTGGACGGCGGCGCCGGTGGCGGCAGCGGCGGGGGCGCGGGCGGCACGGCGAGCGGCACTCCGGAGGAGACCGGCGGCCGGCCGGGCGCCTCACCGAGCTGTACCGCGTCCGGCAACGGGCTGACTGCCGTCACGGGCCCGGCCGCCACCAGCACCGCCGGGCAGTCGGCCGACGACGGCGGCAGCGGCGGGACGATCTCTCCCGACGGTTTCGCGCCCCAGTGCTCCGGGGCCGGCTTCGGCGGCCAAGGTGGCCTGGGCGCCCTCGGTGGCCTCGGCGACCTGGCCGGCCTGGGCCTGCCCGGGTTCGGTGACGGTCTGCCGGGATGCGTCCTGATCACTCCCGTCCTGTCCTGCCCTCCCGACGGTTCCACGTCCGTCTGCGCTCCCGGCTTCGCCCAGTACACCGTCCCGCCCGGGACCAGCACGCTGACCGTCACGGCTGTGGGCGCCGCGGGTAGCGGCGGCGGTGGCGGAGGTGGCCAGGGTGCCAGCATGATCTACGGCGACGGCAGCAGCGGCCAGGGCGGTACGGGCGGTGGCGCGGCGGCAGCCCTCACCTGCACCTTCACCGGGCTCCAGGCGGGCAGCGTCCTGGACATCACGGTGCCCTTCGCCACACCCGGCGGGGCGGGCGGCAGCGGTGGCAGCGGCGGCGCCTTCTCCGCGGGCAACCCCGGCCGCGGCGGCCACGGCGGCCAAGCCGCGTCCGTCGCCGGCCCCGGGGGAATCGAGGTACTCGCGCCCGGCGGAGGCGGCGGAGCCGGCGGTCACGGCTCCGCCAACCGCCCTCCGGGCGGCTCCGGAACCGCCGGCGGCCCGGCCGGCCAGGGTGGCGGAGCCGGTGGATCCGGCGGCTTCGCCCAGGCCACCGGCGGCCAGCAGGGCACCGACCCGGTCTGTGCGGCCACCGCCACCGGTGTGACCGCCACCCCCACTCCGTACACCGGCGCCGCCGGCGCCGCGGTGACCGACGGCCAGACCGGTGGCACCGGCGGGGCCATCACCCTGCCTCTCGCGATCACCGGCGCGTGTCCCGCCGGCGATGCGACGGGCAACGGCGGAAGCGGCGGCCGCGGCGGTGACGGCGGCCTGGGATCGAAGCCCGCCGGGCAGAACGGCGCGGCCGGGACCGACGGCGCGAGCGGCTGCGTCCTGATCGTCGCCGCGTGAACAGGGTGGCGCCGCCGGAACACGACCGGCCCGCTGCGACAGCGGGTGGCTGCGCCGCGTACGGCGCGGGCCGGGCGTGATCCTTCCCCTGCCCTCCGCGCGTGGGGCCCAGCACCGGCGGGTGGGCGCACGGCCGTCCCGGGCGTCGGCCCGGTGGCGCGTGCCGGGCCCTACGCTGCGGGGAGCGGGAGGAAGCGGCTGGTCATCACCTGCGGCGGTCACCGGTGCGAGGGCCGAGCGGCCGAGGAAGCATGTGCGGTTTCCGGCTTCACCAGGGGTGGCCCAGTGGATCGATGTCGGATTGGCCCGGCGCGACTGGTCAATTCGGTACTACGGTGGGCGGCATGACAACCGGAATCACCGCGACCGACAAGCTCCCCTCCCTCACTCCGGCCGAGGCGCCGTTGCGTCAGGCCCGTAACTCGGCTGCCTTCTGGGCCGCGACCGGCCACTCCCGGGGGCACGAGGTGATCCGGCGCCGCGGCTTCCTGGCCGTCGACGGTGGTGAGCGTGCTGGCCTGCGGATCCTGGTGCAGGAGGGCGATCTCGACGCGGGTGAACTGGCGGAGTTGAGTGGCCTGGTGCGCCGGGCCGCGGGCCCGGTCAATGCCGAGGACCCCTTCGGTGCCACCGACCTGAGCCACCTGGGCCTGCGCAGCTGGCAGATGCCCGTCATGCTCCGCCCGCCCGTACCTGCGTCCGCACCGGCGTCCGGGGCCGGGCTGGTGCCCGAGTCCGGCGGTGCGTCGGGGCTGGATGTGCTCCGGGTGGAGCGGGAGGAGGACCTGTGGGCGGCTGAGCGGGTGGTGATCGAGGGTTTCGAGCTGGCGGCCTTCGAGCCCCACCGTCCTGGCGAGTTGTTCCCGGTCGCGTTGATCGAGCGGGTGGGTGTGGACGTGTTCCTGGCCTCGCACCAGGGTGTCGCGGCGGGGGCGTGTGTGCGGGTGGTGGACGACGGTGTCGCCAGCCACTACTGGGTGGCCACGTCGCCGGCGTTCCGCTCGCGCGGCGTGGGCCGGGCCGTCATGACCGCCTCCCTCGCCGACCTGGCACAGGTGCCGGCCACTCTGACCGCCTCCAAGCTGGGCCGGCCGCTGTACGAGTCGCTGGGCTACACCGCCGCGGCGCCTTCGACGTGGTGGGCCTCGCACTGAGACCCCGCCGCCCGGCTGCCCCGCCGCCCGGCCCTCCCGGTTCTCCGGACCGACCCTTCCGCCTCTCCCGCCCGCCCGGTTCTCCCTGCTCCCGACCGTCCCGCCCGTCTCCTTCCGGTTCCCGTCCCGTGGGTGTCCTGGCATGGCCCGTACGGTTCGGGGCGGGGTCGTGTTCTGGCTACGATCGGTGAGCGCGGGGCGGGTTCGTTTCGCGGGTACGTAGTGGGATTTCGGCGGGAGTGGGCGGATGGGACACGAACGGGCCGGGTTGCCGGCGCAGCCGGGTGATCTGGTGGATGTGGCGCGGTTGGTGACGGCGTACTACGCGCTGCACCCCGACCCGCAGGAGGTGGCGCAGCGGGTGGCGTTCGGGACGTCGGGGCACCGGGGGTCCTCCCTGGACGCGGCGTTCAACGAGGACCACATCGCCGCGACCACACAGGCGATCTGCGAGTACCGGACCGAGCATGGGGTCACGGGCCCGCTGTTCCTGGGCGCGGACACCCATGCGCTCTCCGAGCCGGCGAAGGTGACGGCGCTGGAGGTGCTGGCGGGCAACGGCGTACAGGTGCTGATCGACACCGCCGACGGCTACACGCCGACGCCGGCGGTCTCGCACGCGATCCTGGCGCACAACCGGCGCAGCCCCCAGGCGCTGGCGGACGGCATCGTCGTCACCCCCTCGCACAACCCGCCGCGGGACGGCGGCTTCAAGTACAACCCGCCCAGTGGCGGCCCGGCGGGGTCGGAGGCGACGGGCTGGATCCAGGACCGTGCCAACGAGCTGATCCGCGAGGGCCTGCGCGGGGTCAAGAAGGTCCCCTACGCGCGGGCGCTGGCGGCGGCGACCACCGGGCGGTACGACTTCCTGGGTGCCTACGTCGAGGACCTGCCCGCGGTGCTGGACCTGGACGCGGTGCGGGCGGCCGGGCTGCGGATCGGCGCCGACCCGCTGGGCGGCGCCTCGGTGGCGTACTGGGCGCGCATCGCCGAGTCCCACCGGCTGGACCTCACCGTGGTCAACCCGGTCACCGACCCGACCTGGCGGTTCATGACGCTGGACTGGGACGGCAAGATCCGCATGGACTGCTCCTCCCCGGCCGCGATGGCCTCCCTGATCGGCCGCAAGGACGAGTACGCCATCGCCACCGGCAACGACGCGGACGCCGACCGGCACGGCATCGTCACCCCCGACGGCGGGCTGATGAACCCCAACCACTACCTGGCGGTGGCCGTCGACTACCTCTACCGTCACCGCGCCGACTGGCCGGGCGACGCGGCCGTCGGCAAGACCCTGGTGTCCTCGTCGATGCTGGACCGGGTCGCCGCCGACCTCGGCCGCACCCTGCTGGAGGTCCCGGTCGGCTTCAAGTGGTTCGTCGACGGCCTGCTGGAGGGGTCGATCGCCTTCGGCGGTGAGGAGAGCGCCGGCGCCTCCTTCCTGCGCCGCGACGGCGGGGTGTGGACGACGGACAAGGACGGCATCCTGCTCGCCCTGCTCGCCGCCGAGATCACCGCCGTCACCGGCGCCACCCCCAGCGCCCACTACCGCGAGCTGACGGCCCGCCACGGCGATCCGTCCTACGCCCGCGTCGACGCCCCCGCCGACCGCGAGCAGAAGGCCCGCCTGGCCCGTCTGGCGCCCGAGCAGGTCACCGCCGGCGAACTGGCCGGGGAGAAGATCACCGCGGTGCTCTCGCACGCGCCGGGCAACGGGGCGGCGATCGGCGGCCTCAAGGTGTGCACGGACAACGCCTGGTTCGCGGCCCGGCCCTCGGGCACGGAGGACGTGTACAAGATCTACGCGGAGTCGTTCCTGGGCGCCGAGCACCTGGCCCGGGTGCAGGAGGAGGCCCGCGCCCTGGTCGGCGACGTGCTCGGGGCCTGACGGGCTCCGGGCGCGGGGTGGGGCGGGGCGGGGCGGGGCCGGGGTGTCGCACCCCGGCCCCACTTGTTTGCCGCTGTTCCGGCCCGTGCGCGGCCTGTGTGGGCGTCGCGGCTCGGGTGAGCTCAGACCCGGGCCCGGGCCGGGGCCGGCGCCGCCGTACGGGAGCGGGTGCGCTGGTCGCGGGTGGTGGCCGCGGCGGTCGCGCAGGCCGCGAGGGCGAGTACGGCTGCGGCCAGGGGGAACCAGCGCGTGCCCAGCAGGGTGATGGCGGCTGATCCGGCGATGCCTCCGGCGGCCGTGCCGAGGTAGAGGGCGCTGCTGTTGAGGGAGATCAGCAGGGGTGCGTTCGCCGGGTCGATCGAGGCGAGGCGGTGCGGCAGTGCGACGGAGACGGCCCATCCGGCCAGGGGGACGACGACCGCGTACGCGAGTGCTCCGGGCATGCTGCGCCCGAGCCAGGGCAGCGCGGTGAAGGCGCAGGCGGCGACGGCGGAGCCGGTCAGCAGGACGGCGCGCACCCCGGCGCGGTCGACGAGGCGTCCGCCGAGCCAGCTGCCGGCCACCGAGAGGACGCCGGTGGTGAGCAGGATGAGGCTGAGCCTGTCGGCATCGCCGCCAGTGGCGCCGTGGACGGCGGTGGCGAGGTAGATGTAGACGCTCTGGAAGGCGAGGAAGAAGGTCAGGGTGGTCGCGGCGGCGCCGAGGACGCGGCGTGAGGCGAGCGGGGCCAGGCGGGCGGTGAGGGTGGGGGCGGCGGCGGGGGCGGGCAGGTCGCGCAGCAGGAGTGCCAGTCCGGCGAGTGCGGCCAGGCCGAGGGCGGTGACCAGCCACATCGTCAGGCGCCAGTCGGTGCGCCCCACCCAGGTACCCAGCGGCACGCCCAGCGCGGTGGCCACCGTCATGCCGCCCAGCACGGTGGCCAGGGCCCGGCCGCGACGCTCGGGGCTGACCAGGGTGGTGGCCACGGCGTTGGCGGTGGGGGTGTAGAGGGCGGCGCCGGCGGCGGCCAGTACCCGGGTGGCCAGCAGGAGGGGGTAGCTGGGGGCGAGGGCGCTGAGGGCGTTGGCGGCGCTGAAGACGGCGAGCGCGGTCAGCAGCAGGCGCCGGCGCGGCCAGCGGGCGGTGGCGGCGGCCAGCGGCGGGGCCAGCAGGGCGTAGCCGAGCGCGAAGACGGTGACGAGCTGGCCGGCGGCGCCCACCGACACGTGCAGGTCGGCGGCGATGGGGCCGAGGATGCCGGCGACCACCATCGAGTCGGTGCCCATGGCGAAGGTGCCGAGGGCGAGCAGGAGCAGGCGTACGGGCACGGAGAGCCCCCCGGGGCGGATTGTGTGGACTGTTGGACGAATATGCAACAGTTGGATACTCGCCAAACAATCAGGGATTGGTGGATGATTGTCAAACCATCCCTGCTGTCGCCCGCCCCCCTGCGCGGGAACCCCGAGGACCGGAGTCCACCCCATGACCGACGACGAGCGGCTGCCCCAGCCCCCCACCGCCGACATCGACCTCGTCACGGTCCTGCACGCCCTCGGCGACCCCGTGCGGATGCGCCTGCTGCTCAGCTACGCCGACGGCGCCGAACACTCCTGCGACCCCCGCGGCCTGGGCCTGGACCACCTCCACAAGTCGACCGTCTCCCACCACATGCGCGTCCTGCGCGAAGCCGGCGTCACCACCACCCGGGTCGCCGGCCGCAACCGTTTCGTCAGCCTGCGCCGTGCCGACCTCGACGCCCGCTTCCCGGGGCTGCTCGACGCCCTCCTCGCCTCCGCCCCGCAGTCGGCGGCGGTGGCGGACGTGGGCGCGGGCGCGGGTGCGGTGGCGGCCGGCGCCTGAGGGGCACCGCCCGAGGGCTGGGTTCATCACCCCCCTCGCCCGACCACCCCCCACCCGCCGCGTAGGGTTCGGGACGCACCGCGGGCACACGGAAAGGAAACGGTCCATGCCGATCAGGGGCGTGCTCTTCGACGTCGACGACACCTTGTTCGACTACACCCACTCGGAGGAGGCGGGCATCCTCGCCCACCTGCGCGACGTCGGCCTGCTGGAACGGTTCCCCACCCCGCGGGCCGCCCTGGACCTGTGGCGCGCCGTCATGGAGCACAGCTACGCCCGCTACCTCGCCCGGGAACTCACCATGCGAGGCCAGCAGTACGAACGCACCCGGCGCTTCCTCGCCCACCTCGGCCAGGAGGGCGCCGAACACCTCACCGACGAACAGGCCGCCGCCTGGTTCGACGGCTACGCCACCCACCGCGACGCCGCCTGGCGCGCCTTCCCCGACGCCGAACCCACCCTGCGCCGCCTCGCCCCCCACTACCGCCTGGGCATCGTCTCCAACTCCGACACTGACCACCAGCGCCGCAAACTGCGCACCATCGGCCTGCTCGACCACTTCGGCGACGTCATCGTCTGCTCAGACCAGCACGGCGAGGCCAAACCCGCCCCCAGCATCTTCCACGCCGGCTGCACCGCCCTGGGCCTGCCCCCACACGAAGTCGCCTACGTCGGCGACAACTACACCCTCGACGCCGAAGGCGCCCACGCCGCCGGCCTCCACGCCTTCTGGCTCGACCGCGCCGCCACCACCACCCCGGTCGCCGAGGGCATCCACGTGCTCCACACCCTCGACCCCCTCGCCCCCACCCTCACCGCCCTCACCGCCCTCCCCGCCACCCCCTGACCCCGCAGGCCCGCACGGGCACCCGCCCCCACGCCCCGATCCACACCGGCACCCGCAACCTGCACGGGACCGTACGACTGGGGGCGCCTGCGGACAGAACGTCGGCTGGGTCGACTTTTCGTGCGGGGTTCGGTTCTGCACCCGTACGGGAGGGCAGGGCCCTTTCGGCGGTAGCCCGTGCACGGGCCTTGCAGAGGGTCAGGAGGGTGGGGTGTCGGCGCCGAAGAGGGTGCGGCAGGCGGGGGTGAGGCCGGTGACGGTGACGGGGACGGGCGGGCCCTGCCAGTGGTCGCGGTCCAGGCGCAGGCGCCGGGTCTCCACCACGTGGCCGTCGAGGACGTCGAGGGTGATGCCGTCGTCGCGGTAGCCGAGCTTGTGGGAGACCGCGAGGGAGGAGTGGTTGTCGGCGAAGGACATGGACGTCGCCGAGCGCGCGCCCAGCTCAGCGAACGCCAGGTGGAGCATCGCCGCGCGCATCTCGGTGCCCAGCCCCCGGCCCTGGTGCTCCAGGCCCACCCACGAACCGGAGGTGATCTCGCGCCGCACCGCGAACTCCTGCGCCCGCATGTCCTGGACGCCGACCGGCCGCCCCTCGTGGAAGGCCACCAGGTCCAGCGCCCAGTGCTGCGCCGTCCAGCGTCCCATCCGCCGCCAGTGCATCTGCAGGACGTGCCGGGCCCGTTCGGCGGGTGGCAGTTCGCCCCAGGGGGTGAGGAAGGGCCGCTGGTCGGGCGGGTGGACCCCGCGCGCGGCGAGGTCCGCGACCTCGGACAGCTCGTCCTCGCCGGGCAGGCGCAGTTCCAGACGCGGCGTGTTCACGCGCAGGCCCTTCAACGGCCAGTGGTCGGTGATCATCGGCACAGTGTGCCGGGACCCGGACGCCGACCGCACCCCGGTTTTGCGCACGCACGCCGGGACACGGCAGAGCCGGGGCTAGGGTGAGGACCATGGTTGCCCCCTCCGCAGCACAAGCGGCCGACAGCGCCCCGGAGTTCGTCAGCGCCCCCGCCCTGATCCTGCGTTCCCTCGCCTCGCACCCCGAGCGGCTGGCCCTCACCACCGCCGACGGCGTCGAGATCACCGCCGGCGACTTCGCCGCCACCGCCTACCGCCTCGCCCACGAGCTCCTCGCCCGCGGCGCCGGTCGCGGTACCACCGTCACCCTGCTCACCGGCAACACCCCCGAGGCCCTCGCCGCCCGCTACGCGGCCGGGCTGGCCGGGGCCCGGGTGGTCAACCTGTACGACGGGATGGGCGCCCCCGTGCTGGCCGAGATCGTGGC